>DAHXKX010000132.1 GCA_027366165.1 Actinomycetota bacterium | reverse complement strand
TATGTAATTAGCGGAACCAAGTATTGGATAACTAATGCCGGGATTTCAGATACCTATACCGTGTTTGCGAAGACTGATCCTTCCGCTGGCCACCGAGGTATATCGGCATTCCTTGTAGAGGCCGATATGGGTGTGAAAGTTGCCAAGTTGGAGCAGAAACTAGGGGTGAAGGGTTCCCCTACCGGAGAGGTGGTCTTGGATGAGATCCACGTACCTCGAGAAAACCTGATCGGTGAAGAGGGACAGGGATTCTATATTGCGATGGGCACCTTGGACCGTTCAAGGCCGACAATCGGTGCCCAGGCTGTGGGCATTGCGCAAGGCGCAATCGATTATGCCAGCGAATACATGAAGAACAGGAAGCAGTTTGGGCGCCCAATCGCGGAGTTCCAGGGGTTGCAGTTCATGCTGGCGGACATGGCCACCAAAACGGAGGCCGCGAGGTCTTTGGTTTACCAGGCCTGTTCATTGGTCGATTCCGACCCAATGGGAGATCTGGGTAAGATCGGGGCCATGGCGAAGATGTTTGCTTCAGATACCGCCATGAGTGTGACCACAGATGCTGTACAGCTGCTCGGGGGATATGGTTACACCAAGGATTTTCCGTTGGAAAGGTACATGCGCGACGCCAAGATTACTCAGATTTACGAAGGAACCAACCAGATACAGCGGGTCGTTGTCGCTAAAAAGCTCCTGTCATAACCAAGGTAAGATTTCGGTAGCCACCTTGTGCTATTGAGCGACGGCCCGATCGGTTCACAGATGGTGACAAGATTGCGTCAGGCGATATTGTCTTGCGTGGCGTGGATTTTACTGACCTTGTAAGGGTCATTTTGAATAGTTTTTGTGTATCTGCGGCTAGCTTTGAATTGTGAAAAGTTCCCTAAGAGTCCGGTTTGCTCCATCTCCCACCGGATACTTTCATGTGGGTGGAGCACGAACAGCACTTTACAACTGGTTGATCGCACGCAAAGCTGGTGGAAGTTTCGTTCTTCGGATCGAAGACACAGACGAGACTCGAAACGCCGAGGAGTGGGTGGACGGAATCATCTCGGCACTGTCATGGCTCGGAATCACATGGGACGAAGGTCCTTACAGGCAGTCGGACAGGGCGGAGCTTTACCAGAAGGCCGTAGATCGTCTACTTGCTGAAGGTAAGGCCTATTGGTGCGACTGCACCAGGGAGGAAATCGATCGGAGGGCCAAAGAACGTGGTGGTCCTCCCGGTTACGATGGTTTCTGTAGGGACAAGCACAAGTTGAAGACTGAAACCTCAGCGATTAGATTCAAGATTCCGCGTCCCGGAATAACGGTTGTCCATGACAAGATTCGTGGCGATGTCGTTTTCGACCACGATAATCTGGACGATTTCATCATCGTTAAATCGAACGGTTTGCCACTTTTCGTACTGGCAAATGTTGTCGACGATATCGACATGAAGATCTCCTACATTCTCCGGGCAGAGGAACACTTGCCTACGACACCGAAGGCGATTTTGCTATTTCAGGGATTGGGCGTGGAGGAGCTTCCTATATTCGCCCATGTGCCGGTGCTGGTCAATGCCAAGCGTCAGAAGCTTTCAAAGCGCCGCGACAGAGTTGCGGTCGAGGACTATAAGGAGATGGGTTATCTCGCCCCGGCAATGGTCAACTACCTTGTTCTGTTGGGATGGAGCCCTGGCGGGGACAGGGAGTTCTTGACTGTCCAGGAAATGATCGACCTGTTCGATATCGGTGAAGTGAATCATTCCCCGGCTTTCTTCGATGAACAGAAGATGCAGCATTTCAATGGGGTCTACATTAGGGAACTCACTGTTGAAGAGTTTGTCGAGAACTGCCTACATTTTCTTGAAAAGCACGACTGGTGGGTGGGTGACAGCGGACAACGTGAGACTTTCTCTCATATAGCACCGCTCGTCCAGGAGCGGGTCTCGCTTCTTGGGGAGGTGCCAGAGATGGTCGCGTTTTTGTTTCAACAAGAGATCGATATTCCATCTGACCTGGTGGAGTCAGTTTTTCGCAAAGATGTAAAGTCGGGACAGATTCTGAGCGAGATTAAAGAAATCTATGCCGGTCTTGGGGTATTCTCTCACGATGAACTCAGTAAAGTCACACGCGCCTATTGCGATTCCGTGGGAATGCCTCTTCGGAAGGTCCAGGCACCTATCCGGGTAGCTCTGACAGGGTCAAAAGTCGGCCCACCGTTGTTCGAGTCCATGGAACTGGTCGGTAGGGAAATGACGTTGAGCAGATTGACATCGGCTAGTGAGCTGATTGGGGCGCCGCAGCCGTAATGTGCCTTCCGTTCCTTGTGCTGAGGATTTTCCGGCGCGTATTTGTCCTGATTCTTGGAGTAGCGGTCATCTATCTTGGCGTTACGCTTGTCCAGGTTTATAAAGAGGCTGTCACAGCCAAGCCGATTAGATCCCAGGCAATCGTTGTGATGGGTACTGCGGAATACAACGGGGTGCCGTCTCGCGACCTTGCCGCGAGACTGAACGAGGCCGACCTTCTGTTTCAGAAAAAGTACGCGCCGGTAATCTTCCTAACGGGAGGTTCTTCTCCGGGAGATAAGTTCACCGAAGCTGGTGTGGCGATGACGTATCTGGAGAGTAAGGGTGTGCCTGCGACTGCCTTAGTAGCGGACTCGTCAGGTAGAGATACTTGGGAGTCTTTGACCGCAGTGTCAAAGTTGTTGGCAGCCCGCAAGATCCATAGCGTGATAATTGTCTCTGATGGTTTCCACCTATTGCGATCAACTCAGATGATAACCTCGCTTGGATATACTGCTAGTGCGGCAGCGTCGGTCAACTCGCCTGTGAAGGGCACCCAATTGTATCTTGATTATGGACGTGAGACTCTGGCGGTTGCTGCCGCAAGAATTGTCGGATACAAATTCCTCTCGGTCGTTCGGCATGGTAGTTGAGATCTCATGGCTAAATTTAACTAGTCGTTCATTGACCTTCGGGGGTGGTGTAATTGGCAACACTGCAGGTTCTGGTCCTGTCATTGAGGGTTCGAGTCCTTCCCCCCGAGCCATATTGCAAAAGCGATTGGCCATTAAGCCACAGCCCGAAATACTTGAAAGTGATTTGCTGAGTTTTAACCAGTCACTTGATTCTTGCATTATCGGTCCTGCCCGCGTCTGTCCGGATTTCCTTGTGACCGAGTTTCGGGATATTGAATTGTAGAACATCTGTTCAAATCCTCCGCAACTGACTGGCAAATGATAGCGACGGCTAAGATCTATTAGCTGATTAGCGACATCAGTGGCCCCATCGTCTAGAGGCCTAGGACACTACCCTCTCAAGGTAGAGACACGGGTTCGAATCCCGTTGGGGCTACCACTCCACTGATGAATGTATGAGTAGTTTCATGCACTTCGAGATATTATCCGACCAAATTGAGGGGCGCGATCTCCTGCCTCTGCGTTGGAATTTGTCAACGGTGGTATGTCTTGTCAAAAACCATGTGGAAGTCGTCGATCACCAGAGTCTCCGTATCCGATTAACGATGCACCACTTGTATGATCATCAGATTAGGCCACCTGTCAAGCCTTGGAACCCAAGCCAGGCGTTCAATGGTTCACCCAGAAATTTCTGATCCCAGTTACGCCATAGTTATCACGGCTACTGCCATGGACTATGGCGTCAGAATGAGAGTCACTCTGGGATAAGACGGTGAAGGTGGTTTCTGACCTCGTACCACGAGAGATGTGTGGCGCGCACATTGCCATAGCATTTCGCCGACCTCCTGTGCCAGTTTTCGGTAGCGATGCCGTGATTGCCACTGGTTGAGCAAGCTGCCGTTGAAGATCAAGAGTGTTATTTTCATGTGGCGAGCCACGGCAACCACGGCTCGGGTCCAACCGGCCAGTACCATTGCTAAGAGAGGCGCTCAGGCAAGGAATGCCATTGTACAGTATCCGATTATTCGGACAGAGCAAAAGTGGGAATCGGAGCTTCGTTTGGAACTGTGACTCCTCTGACGGCTGAAGGTGCCGGTTTCCCGGGAGCATTTTGATGGGAGGCCAGCCAATTCCCGAACAATGGCGGGTCTTTATGGATCCCTTTAGTAACCACCTTTTCTTGAACGGTCCACGGTCTGGCCAGAATGTCTATGCCGACTGCCCATTAGTCCAGGGCTGCTTTTGTGTGGCTCAAACGGCGGATGGGAGCCTTGTCCGATCGTTTGGTCCAACGATTTTATTATGGGTTGGAAATGGCATCAGTGCCCTACCAAATGGGCACCATTATCCCCCAGGATTCCGTTGATTACCTCAATTGGAAGGTCTGATTCCTGTATATCTTTGACAAACTTCGCCATGGTGTCGGCATCGCGAATCTCTTGTGGATAGTCGGTTCCAAACACGAGTCGTGATGCAGGCAGTTCTGTTATCGCGGCATGTATTGCCTTGATGCTTCCAAAAAGTCCTCCGGTATCGAAAAAGAGATTCTTGGAAATGTAGTGGTCAAAGCTCTTCAGGGCAGTGATCGAGTGAGGTGAGTCCGGAGGCAGTCCCATGTGGGCTTTGTCTTGGTATCCGCGAATTCGGGATATTATGGCCCCGATTCCACCACCAAGGTGGGACATGACAACCTCAAGTTCGGGAAATTTGTCGAATACGCCTCCCGCGATCAATCGATAGGTTGCGAGGACAAGTTCATGTTCCCTACCTACACAGCGGTACAGGTCGTACTTGTCGTAGTATCGGCTGATCCCTTCCGGAACAGATAGCGCCGGATGTATAAAGACGAACATGTCCGCCTCTTCCAAGGCCTCGTACACAGGTGTGAGAATTTCGCTGTCAAGGCTGTAGGTACCAAAGCTGCTTGGGAATGCCACTCCTCTGAAACCGTATTCCTCGCCGCACCTTTTCAGTTCGGTTCTCCATCTGTCGCTGGCAGGGTCTATGTGGGCGAGTGGAGTGAACCTGTTTGGATGCTGTTTTTGAATCCGGTTGGCGGTGGCGTTTATTAGTTCACACGCATCTTGGCTCCCGCCCATTCCCGCACCACTTGAGAGGACTGCGACATCAATGCCAGCCGTATCCATGCACTCGATGTGGCGCTCAAAGCGAAAAAGGGTGTCGTGGTAGGTGTATGCCGGCAGGCCGTTTTGCATCAAGACATCAATTTTTCCGTCGGGTTTCAGATGTGGTCGTACAAGCTCTTCTGGAGTGAAGTGAATGTGAAAGTCAATAACCTCCGTCATTTGGCATACCTGTCTTTCCAAGGAGTGGCTTACTTTATTACCCTTTTCAGCGAAGTTATCACAGCGAAAATCGGAGCGGGTCATAATTTGGCCCGACTGAGCTTGAAATCTGGCGATCTGGTGGTGAAAGAGCAGCGGAGGTTTGGGGTGCGACTGCTCATACAGGTGTTCTGGCGTAATTGATACGGATACGACCGAGCTTGACTCCATTGGTGTCGTTTCGCTGAACGCGGGGAGACTCAGCGAACCGGAATGTAAATGTATTTTAGGGCGGACGAAATTCCGCGATGAGGGCATGTCGATCGAATTGATTGCGAAACTGTTGCAGCTTGGATCAGGGAGAAAGTTGCTGGCAGATGAGTAGGGAAACATCGTTTCTGTGTGATGGGAGAAACTGCCGGAAAAGCCTTTCAGGCCCGGAGTTCAGTGTCTCACCCTTCCCATTGATTCGCAGACAAGTGCCAGTGTGCCCTCAAAAAAGTCGCCCGTGTCTCCAAGTGAGGCTGCAGCAATTCCTTGCCTCGGTACCCTCCTCGAGCGCTGATAAAAGACCGGCAGTGGCAAGGGGAGATGCCCCAAAGGCCAACAGACCCTCGTGGGCAAGTGTCAGAGATAAGGGTGTTCAGGTGGTGCTGAAGGGTCAATTCAATAGATGCGAGTGACCGTTTTGGCCTTCGTGGTCTCCAAGCCGCAATAGGCACCTTGGCTGTCTGGCCAAATCTTAACACAAGGCTTTATAACGACAAAGCAGCGGTCGATTCGCAATGGCGAATGCGAAAACGCCGGGAGAATGCGTGTGAATTACCGTTCCGGTCCTTCTAGGTGTCTTTAGACGATGCAGTTTATGCCTATGATTTCGAGATTGGTGGGCTCCAACTGCCTTTCGATCACAGCTCGGTTCAACTCGACAAGTGCGAGGTCACGGGCAGTGAGATTTCGGACCCACCTTTTGTGGTAATTAAGAAGGTGTCTTGTCTGTTCGTGCGCTGAGATTCGCATGACCGCCATGAGCCAATTCCTGGTTAGTGGACAGAAGTTCGATCGGTTCAAGGGTCTGCCGTTCAGCGTGCTTTCTTTGCATGACAATATCCTTTTATGAGGTGGGAGTACTTCCTCTCGATTACCATCATGTGTCCAGAAACAGCTTTCAGATGCTTGACAGCTCCTATATCAGAACTTCAGTTGTTTTTCGATAGTGTGGAGTTGAAGCGACGGCATCGGAGGACAATGTGGAGAAAGTATGGATCAGCGGTCATCTGGTGGAAAGGTCCGAGGCCAAGATTTCGGTGTTCGACCATGGATTGGTCACTGGGGACGGAGTCTTTGAGACCATCGGTGTTTACAAAGGGGCGGCCTTTGCTTTGGATCGACATCTTGATCGTTTGCAGAGATCCGCCACCGGGATAGGTCTGCCCACTCCAGATCTGGAACTGATTCGCGAAGGGGTGTCGGCACTTCTGCTCGCAAACGACTGCGGTGATTGCAAGATGCGGATTACCGTCACGGGAGGAGAATCCACGCTTGGGTCGGAGAGGGTCGGCTCGCCTTTGACTGTGATAATTGCTTCTGGACCAAGAAGTGAAGGTCGACCAACAGCGAAGGTACAAGTTGCACCGTGGCCGAGAAACGAACGGGGAGTGTTGGCTGGCCTAAAGACGATTTCGTATGCCGAAAACGTCGCCGCTTTAGCCTGGGCCCAAACCAAAGGGGCGGACGAGGTAATTTTTGGGAATACGGTCGGCAACCTTTGTGAAGGTTCAGGAACCAACATCTTTGTAGTAGTGGATGGCGAGGCCTACACACCCACCTTGTCTTCAGGTGCTCTTGGCGGTATAACCAGGGATCTGATGGTCACTTACTTGGGCATAAAAGAGAGAGACTTTCCATTGGACATTCTTTACTCCCCAGATCTGGAGGAGTCCTTCTTATCCTCAAGCATCAGAGAGGCCCAGGGAATTTCACATATTGACGGCAAGGCAACGAAGCTGGCTTCCGGCCCGGTGACAATCGAGATCGGCCGGGAGTTCTCTAGACTGATTTCCAGAGAGGTGGAGAACGGCGGCAGACTTTAAGCCCGCGGGTCACGCCTGAGTCTGTCAGATCCTGCGAGACTGGCACCTAGCGGCAGGTCCCTAGCTGAAGCGCCGCGGGTTTAACATGCATTCATACTGGTTTGGGGGCACTGATGGACCGAGTTGATTTCCCTGGTTCCGAATTCGTTTTAGCCAGGGCTGTCGCCCTCAGGGGATTCGGCGGAAGACGGGCTGGAGAATTGCTGGTCATTGATTCCAAGGGCGTCTTCAAGGGGTCATTGTTCGGTGGTGTCGCCGACAGCGAGATCCTTGAAGGGTCACTTAAGTTAAAGCGTTCTGGAGAGAGCTTTGATTTAATCACCGTGGAAATCGGAGACAGGGACGCGGTAAGAGCCGGACTTGCCTGCGGCGGAGAAGCCGACATCTTGCTTAGCCACGGCCTGAGTTTGCCCCCAGGCTTCGCCGATAAAGTTACCTCACGACAGCCGGTGGCACTGGCTACTGTTGTTGCTGGTCCGCACCGTGGGCTTGTCCTTGTGGCAAACCCCGATAAGACCATCACTGGCCCTTCTGGCAGGTTTGTGGATGACGACTTTGCTAAGAATCTTGGCGAGAGGTTGCTGAGTGCACTAGCGAAAAGGACTCCGACGGCAATTGTTACTCTTGATGACAATGTCGTGTCCATTGAGGTATTCAGTCCGCCGACTTATCTGGTGATTGTGGGGAGAAGTGACCTCACAAAGGCGATATTGGATCAGGGTCAGCTGCTTGGTTGGTCCGGTATCGTGGTGGATGACGCTGATGAAGGCGGCCAGCAGGTACGTGGTTTAGGACCAAACGACGCTCTAATCGTGCTTTCTCATAATCATGAAGTTGGGATTCCATTGATCACTGACGTGCTCAGGAGCGGTCTGTCCACCTATATCGGTGGGCTCGGCTCCCGTCACACCCAGCAGACCCGCTCTGCCATTCTTAGCGAGATTGGCTTTTCAGATGATGAAATTGGACGAATATACGGTCCCGTGGGACTCGATTTGGGATCAAGAACCCCTGAGGAGACTGCGCTTGCGATCTGTGCCGAAATTCTGGCCCACATGTCCGGAAGGAATGCAAGATCTCTCAAGTTGTCCGGTGGACCTATCAATGGGTAGCCGCTAGTCCGAACATTGTTTAGGTTCACTAGAGGCTTTCGTTTGGTTTCAAAGCAGAGCTGTAACGTAGCAGTTGTGATGTGCTCTCCGAAAGTCAGCTACTGCAAGTCTGATTGGCATTATTGCTGTTCCAGGTTTCCATGTGTGGCGACTTCGCAAGGCAGATGTGACACAGCAGCAATCGGCCTTGGTCTTTTCCCTCACGCAAGGGGATTGCGGCCTTGGTGGGACCAACTATTCACAACTTGTGGCGGTGAGTGTACCGAACTGACGACATGCGACGAGGACAGAGTTGGGATAGGTTGTTCGGAGGAGGTACGAAGTTGGAATTGCCTGTGCCTCGATTGGGCAGAGGTTTTATCATCTAGGATCCTATGGGTAAGTGGGCAGTCACAAGGTCGACGATGACTCGGGCTTTTGCACAATTCGATTTCTATTGAAAGTTAGGAGTGTCAGTGAGTGGAGATCTGGCTCCTTTGCCGGCCGATTTAGACGGTCGTTGCATCACAACTATACGCATGCTCAGTGTCGATGCCGTCGAGATGGCCAAATCGGGGCATGAAGGACTCCCGCTGGGGGCAGCGCCAATGGCCTGGACTCTCTGGAGTCGATTCCTGCGATTTGACCCGAGTGATCCTTCTTGGCCAGGGAGAGACCGTTTCGTGCTTTCCGCAGGGCATGGTTCAGTGCTCTTGTACTCACTGCTTCACCTTTTCGGGTTTCAACTCAGTATCGACGATCTGAAGAAGTTCCGGCAGTGGGGTTCCATGACCCCTGGCCATCCGGAGTATGGCCACACCCTGGGTGTCGAAACCACGACAGGCCCTTTGGGCCAAGGAATCTCTAACGCTGTCGGAATGGCACTTGGTGAAGCGATGCTTGCGGCAAGGTTAAATACCGACAAAGAAACGGTCGTCGATCATCGAACCTTTGTAATAGCGTCGGATGGTGACCTGATGGAAGGGGTGTCGAATGAGGCGGCCTCGCTCGCGGGACACCTGGGTCTCGGGAAGTTGACTGTGCTTTATGATCACAACTCAATCTCGATTGATGGTTCGACAAAGCTCGCGTTTACGGAGGATGTTCTGGGTAGATTCCAAGCTCTTGGCTGGTCTACCTTTCTGGTGGAAGACGGAAACAATGTTGAGAGCATCTCCGATGCAATACATAAGGCATTAGCGGATAGCGATCACCCCAGCATCATTGCCGTAACTACGCTTATAGGTTACGGGGCACCACACAAGCAGGGCACCGAGGCGGCTCATGGTGGGCCGTACGGATCTGATGAGATCAGGCTGACAAAGGAACGATTCGGCTGGCCGGAACAGCCTTTCTTTGTTCCTCAGGATGTGGCCGGGCACCTTGAAAAGATCATTGAGAAAAAGATTTCGGATGCCGATCTTGAAAAGAACCGGATAGCCAAGATCGCCCAGGGAGGCAATGCCGCCCTTTCACAGTGGTTGAATAGCCGATCCGTGACGTTGCCGGGGAATTTGCGTGAACTGATGCCCAGGTTCGAAGTGGGCAGCTCAATGGCAACGCGGGTGGCCTCTGGACAGATCCTCAAGGCGATTGCCGCCGGGTTTGCCCCATTGGTTGGTGGCTCGGCAGATCTGGTTGAATCAACCTCGGTCGGATTCAGTGAGGAGGTAATTTCAAGGGGGAACTTTGCGGGCTCGTTGATCCATTTCGGTGTGCGTGAGCATGGCATGGCTGCGATACTCAACGGACTGCAATTACATGGTGGTTTTCGTGTCTTTGGATCCACTTTTTTGATCTTCTCTGACTATTTGCGTCCGTCACTTAGGCTGGGCGCGCTCATGGGGATTCCTGTCATTTTCGTTTTCACTCATGACTCGGTGGGTGTGGGAGAGGATGGTCCCACACATCAGCCTGTCGAACAGATCGAATCACTTCGAATGGTCCCGAACCTTGCGGTGATTCGTCCGGCGGATGCAAATGAGACAGCAGAAGCATGGATCACAGCCTTGGAACGGAAGTCGGGACCGTCGCTATTCGCACTCAGCCGTCAGGGGCTCCCGGTTCTTGAGCCAGGTGAACCAGGATGGATTGGGAAAACCGGTGCACGCACAGTATTTGGCGCGTCAGGCGAATGCCGGGTTGTCTTTCTCGCCTCTGGTTCTGAAGTCTCGTTGGCGATAGGAGCAGCTGAAGAGCTATCTGTGGCTAATGGTGTCCAGGCCAGAGTAGTTTCGATTCCTTGGAGGGAAAGGTTTCTTGAGCAGGACCAAGAAACAATTGACGGTCTCGTTCCTCGTTCCTCGCTGAAAGTGTCCATAGAAGCCGGGGTTACCCATGGTTGGAGGTCAATTGTGGGTGAGGATGGAATCACGATCGGTATTGATCGCTTCGGAGCGTCTGCGCCTGGTTCAACAGTTATGACTGAGCTCGGATTGTCCAAAGCGGCAGTAGTTGCCAAGGTGCTGGCCGCACTCGGGAGGCAGTAACTGCGAGTGGCTGATTTGCGATCGGTGCGATAGGGCGTTTTGCGGGTGCGGTCATGAGTGAATTGAAGTTTTTATCGAGTTGGGGTGCCCATATCCCCGATGGATCTGAGTTCAAAGCAACCGATCTGCTTCAAGATAGATCCTTGCCGGAGTCCTGGATGCGAGTTCTTGAGAGAGAACCCGAGAGAGAACTCTTCTGTGATCTAGGTGGTCCTTGGATTTCCAGGGGCGAATTTGTTGCCCGGACCGAAAGATGCGCGAATGCGATGCACGCAAGAGGTTTGAGCCGAGGAGACCGGATCATCATGTCGGCACCGGCATCAGTTGGGCTTATTGTCCACTATGTTGCTGCCTTGCGCTTGGGCCTGGTGGTGGTTCCAATGAATACCGCTTACACGAGGTCGGAAGTCTTTTATGTCGTCAAAGACGTGAAGCCGTCGGGTGCGATCGTTGATTCAACCGAGCGGGCCGAATGGATCTCGGACGCAGTGAAAGTACCCGGATTTATGTCAGCGTTTGTGGGGCCCGGTGCAGATCTGCTGCCCCCAAAAGGCGGCGTGGCGGTGTTCTTCGTGCAAGATGAACAGGGGAAGGGGACCTTCAAAGAGGTTGCACTGGACCAGCCTGGACTTGACGCCCCAGCTATGATCGCATACACCTCTGGTACAACCGGAAGACCAAAGGGAGCGATCCTGACTCATGGGAATTTGTTGGCTTCCGCTAAAAGTCTGAATCTGGCATGGCGATGGCGCGAAGGGGATCGGTTAGTGCTTGCACTGCCACTTTTCCATATGCACGGTTTGGGTGTGGGGGTGAACGGAACCCTTTGCGCAGGATCTTCCGCTGTGCTGCTGGATAAATTCGAGCCAGCGAATGTTCTTAGGGCAGTCACCGGTTACTCGGCATCGATGTTTTTTGGCGTGCCAACTATGTATCAGAGGTTTCTTGAAGAAAGTTCGCTGGATGGGCTGAGTTCACTGAGACTCATGGTTTCCGGCTCAGCTCCGCTCTCGAAAGAGGTCCACAGACAGATTGAGGAACGAACGGGAATTGCCGTTCTCGAACGTTACGGCACCACGGAAAGCCTGATTAATATTTCAAACCCCTACGATTTCGAGAGAATCGCGGGCAAGGTGGGCTTTCCACTACCAGGGGTCGAGGTAGTCCTATCCAGTGAAAATAGCGAGGTGTTAATAAGTGGCCCTACAGTGTTCCAGGGATATCTTAACGATTCTGGGGCCACTTCAGATGTATTTCCGAGTGGTGACCGGTGGTTCGCAACCGGAGATATCGCCCAAGTCGATGAACGGGGATACATCTCAATCGTAGGACGCTTGAAGGATCTGATCATAACTGGCGGATACAACGTCTACCCCAAAGAGGTGGAAGAAGCGCTTAGATCCCATGCGGCCGTAACGGATGCGGCGGTAGTGGGTATTGAGTCAGAGACTTGGGGCGAGGAGGTGGTTGCATTCGTCATCAAGCGCTCAGATGTCTCCGAGCGCGAGCTGATTCGGCATGTATCGGAATCACTTGCCAACTTCAAACGGCCAAAGAGGATAGTGTTCGTAAATGAATTCCCGAGAAATGCGCTGGGTAAGGTCGTATCATCTGAACTTAGGAGAATTGGCGCATCTACGGAAGGATCATAGCGATGCCAACCACCTGTCATTGGGGTTAAATCTTAATTTGGGTTGGGTGCTTGGTGTTCGATCGATTCATGTCCGCTCTGGTCCGCTGGTCAATTTTGCTGGAAAGTCGTCCCAGGGTCTTGGCGCTTGTTGGTGCTGGCGCTCTACTTTCCTTGGAAATCCGGTTTTCTTGAGGCCATAAACGCCTTTACGCCCTCTTTGTAGTCCTCAGATTCAAAGCAGCTTCGAGCCAACTTGTGTATCTTCTCAACGTCGCGGTTAACGTGTTCCAAAGAACACTGGTCAATTATAAATTTCGCCGCCTTGACTGATAACGGAGCGTTATCCGCTAATGATGCAACGAATGATTCGACTTCTTCGTCGAGTTCTTCCTGTTTGAATACTTTGTCCACAAGGTGGACCTCTTTCGCGGATTGGGCGCCGATTCTCTTCGCCGAGAATAGGAGATACTTGGCATTGGAAATCCCGATGAGACTTACTAAACGTTCAATCGCAGGGGTCGGGTATGAGATACCAAGTCTGGCGGCTGGGATTGCGAAGGTTGCGTCATTTGAGCAGAATCGCAGGTCACATGCTAAGGCGAGCGAGATCCCGCCGCCCATACAGACTCCATGTATCAGAGCTATGACAGGAACAGGGATCGATTTCACTGCCGCTATTGCGGTCTCTGTCAAGTCGTCGTAAGTGCTACCTTCGGAGTTGGCTGAACGTCTGGACTCGAATTGGGAAATATCGGCGCCAGCCGCGAATGCGGACATGCCGTGACCTCTCAAAATGGCCGCACGGATGTGGCTGTTCTCGGCAATCTCCCGGGCTTTTAAAGCAAGCTCTTCCCACATCTCTGCGCTTATGGCGTTCTTCTTCTCCGGGTTATTCAGGTAAAGATATGCAACCTGATCCTTCTTGACAAGATCAACTGAACCGGACATACGCACTCCCTAGATTTTCACCAATCGTCGGTCCAGCAACTGTTCAAGACTGCCAAATAGAGGCGAGTCGCTGACCAGCCGACCAGTAGGACCTGCAAGTGATTCTAGGCTGTTTTTCCTCAAACTAGGGTGGGGGAAGAGTCGAAGTCCGCAGCAGTGGAGCTATTTGCACAGAGTTCAGTGGGATGCCTTAAAGGTCGCAGAAGCGGTTCCATTTTCATGGGAGCCGTTGGTTTCAAAGAGGCCGCGGAGTGTTCAAGGTTGGCCGGTGGACCCACTAATGACGGACTGCCATGAAACTCGTGGTAGTGAATCGGTTCTATGAAGCAACTGAATCTGGGTGGGTAAGCTCACCGGCCTCGGTGTCTACTTGGGGCGAGACTTGGTCAAATACACTCCAAAATTCGCGCCTTCTCTATTTGCAAAGACGTGATAAAAAGCATATTGTCTACATAAATGCATGCAATCATCATGTCGGGCCACGTGTGGGAGTGGTCCGCATGATGGTGTCGATCAAACCAATAGGGAGATTGAATTGTCTGAAAGAGTAGGGACTCGATCACGTGAGCCAGAACCCTCGGCGTTTCCGAAATACTTTTCGCTGATAACTGAGAGAGAGCAGTTTGTAGAGCTTCAGCAGACGGCGCCGTTGGTAATAAAAGCCGTGAAACCAGATCAATTCGAGCTCTGCCCTCAGGGTCTGATCGGCTGGTATCTGCAACCACAAGACTCGTCGAATGCTTGCCTTAAAGATTGGTGGGTTTTCATCCACGATATCCGCGGAGTGTCGGGGCGCCATCGCCACCAGGGTGGGCTGGTTCTTTTCATTATAGAAGGCCGTGGTTATTCGACGATGAACGGTGTGCGTTACGACTGGGAGGAGGGTGACATGGTCATAATGCCTCTGCTCAGGGAGGGCGTTGAACATCAGCACTTCAATCTTCGTACCGACGGTAGCTCTAAATGGCTCGCCTTCATTCACCAACCAACTTGGAATGAGCAGGGGAGTGAGCTGGTGCAGTCGGCCCTCGACCCAGAGTTTGTCGAGCACTTCGGCGTGACGAGTTGGAAAGGCGCCACTACGGCAGTAGAGAAGTTGGTGCCAAAAAGTGAGAGCGAAGCTGGCAAAGGAGGCGGGAATGACAACCGAAAGTAGGACGGAGCGTCTTGCGGCCCGCAGTTTTTATGATGAGCTGATTTCTCTGCGTGATCAGCAGCGAATTGACCGGGAAACTGCTGAGAAGCTGGCGAAAGGTTCTGAACTTCCGTGGGAACTCAATCCTCAGGGCTATATGAAATGGTATATGGCTCCCACTATGACTGACATCGTTATGAATGTCTTTGTTATGTACGTTCAGCGCATACCTCCTCGCAGCCGTAGCGGAAAGCAGCTTACGCAAGGTCATCAGCTGGGCTTCATATGGAAAGGCGGGCCAGGTCACACAATAGTTGACGAGGTTCGCTTTGACTGGAACTATCGTGATTTGGTTCAGGTGCCTCTGCGCGTTCCAGGATGTGTGGTACAGCATTTCAACGATTCTGACGAGGATGTGGAGATCATGTTCTGTTCACTGAATACAGCGCACGCCATGTCGGTTGACCGCGGGTCTGGATTCGATCAAATTGAACCTTGTCCTGAGTGGCGTGAACATCTGAGGAAAAAAGGTTGACGGCAGACGTGCAAGATGGCGGAATTGACCGGGGCCAAGATGAGGGGAGTCCCCGGGTCAGTGTGGTTACCGCAACTGTAGATCGTTCGGCTCTAGAAGCAGCATCAAGCCCGCGTTTGCTTGTGCATCTGGATTCCGATCTCATGTACACACTTGGATTGCATGCCGGGGATGCTATTGAGATCACAAGTTGGCATGGCAGGCGGGCGGTAGTGCGTCTCGGGGAGCCGCTCGCGGAGGATTGCGGGTCTGGCATCCTGCGTTTGGACCGGCTGGTCCGCAAAACCCTAAAGGCGAAGCTTGACGACAGGGTTGAGATCCGTCTGGCCCGTCTTGCCCCAGCGCGGCAGGTCCTGTTGAGAGCTCCTACGGACATGTCCCGGGCTCACGGTCTACGTGAGCACCTTCAGGAGTTGCTCGGCGCCAGTAGGACTCCGTGCAGTGTTGGTGGCTTCGTCTATGCCACCTTTCATGATTCCCATGTGGGAGCCGTTTACGAGATCGTGGAAGTCGATGACGATCCGTGTGAGTTCACAGAGACTACTGAGCTGGAAATTGAATCGCCGCAGTTGGGAAGCGCGGAGAATCGCTCTGAGGTGAGCTTCGAAGACGTTGGAGGTCTTCGTGATCAGATTGCCCTTGTTCGCGAGCTGGTGCAGCTTCCCCTGCAACTTCCATTTATCTATCGGCAGTTGGGCATAACGTGTCCCAGAGGTGTGATCTTCTATGGACCTCCGGGAGTCGGAAAAACCTATTTGGCCAAGGCGATAGCAAACGATGTAAATGCTCACTTTTTCTTCATTAATGGACCTGCGGTGGTTGGAACAATGCAGGGTGAGACCGAGGGCAACCTCCGCCGTATTTTCAGTGAAGCCGCCCATCATGCGCCGTCTCTGATCTTTATAGACGAAGTTGACGCCATTGCATCCCGTCGCGGCGAGTCGGGTTCATTGAGCGACGTGCGGGCGGTGACCACACTTCTTTCGTGCATGGAC
>DAHXKX010000107.1 GCA_027366165.1 Actinomycetota bacterium | reverse complement strand
TTACCAGCCTCAGTCAGTCCGCAGGTGTGTCCAGGGATCCGAGGGGGATCGTCTGACCTAGCGGAGATTAGGGTGTTTCCCTGAGAAAGGCTACTAAGAAGCCGGTAGAAATTGCCGAGATACAAACTCCCAGTCTTCATTAAGTTTGCAGAGATTTTAGTGAAGCTCGTTGCTGTGTGTCGGCCAATCTCTAAGTAGCAGTGAGTGGTACCCTTTCAGGGCAATTGAGTTTTGGGGTAATCATCTATTGGAGAATTCGTAGACAAAGCGGCCATTCACACCGAGCATTCCGCCAGTGACCTCATGGTCCAGCAGCGACGTAACTTTGACGATCCTGTTGTGTTGAACGCGAAGGTCGAGGTTGCAGCCGATGGTGCAGAAGAGGAAGATTATGCGGGTGACGCTTTGGCGTGAGTCGCCCCATCTGTCTTGGTTGCGCAGGAAACCGAATTTGCTCTTGAAAATCAGGGAACCCGTCTTACACACCGATAGGCAATTTCCGTAGCAGATTCAGGCAGACTCCAGGTCTTCTGACATGGATCCCAACGTGTTTCTATAAAGTAGCCTGTGATCTGGAGGAATAATCTCATGAAGGATGTTTTGGGACTTAAATATGAAAGAGGAAAAGAGATAGGATCAATCTCAGAGAACCAGAATGTCGGGCTGATAAGCGGTCAGCTATTACAGCCACTGGTATCTGTGGCAACCATCCCAATCGGTGATTTAGCTGGCATTTACGAAGACTAGCGGGTGGTGAATCGCCTGTGGTTACGAGGCAATCGCAGATATAAACGCGCCACGCAACATTTCCGCCGCGACACCTACGCTCGCAGGACGGGGTGGATCACCGTAGGCAAGGCCAATTCGGGTCGAGCACAGCGGCCTGAGGAAGCATCAACCACCCTCAGGACTAGTGGCATGAGCCGTTGGTTTTCGGCAGTTTCCCGGATTAATCCGTGGGTTGAGATCAAAATCTCTGGGGTCTACGGCTCGATGAGCTCGGTTCAACTATTGACGCCTTCCCTTTCTAGTCCCGATTGCTCGTGCACTCGGGATATCCTATGGAGAGCTGCATCTGTAGCCACCTCGACCAGACACGGCGTGAGATCCAGCCAGTCATTGTCAGGGTGCATGCCTTCGTGCATCCGCAAACTACGACTTTGAGATTCAGGGTAGCTAACTCTGAAGCGAGCCAGCCTCAACCTTTGTGGAGTTGTCCATGGGGTAGTACTTTTGAGTCACAACGGATCATCTTCTATGAGAAATGGTGTGTTTTCATACTTGTTGGCATTGGGGTCGCGCGCTCCGTAGTCAGCAGACTCGAACTGACTGAAATACCTGCCATATAGCAGGGCACTCAGTATCTGGAAGGCCGCACCAAAAAAGAATGGAAATTCCAGTTGACCTGCGTCGAACAGTCCTCCGGTAATCGGCGGGCTGGCGGCTCCGGTGAGCCGCCGAATTACTCCTGTGAAGCCCGATGCTGACGCCCTTTCCTCTGACGGATAAAGGGTCATTGTGAATGATTGACGCACCGGAGTAGCCATCATTGTCGCGGCCGTCCTAAGTATCTGGAAGACAATTGCAACCCAAAATACGGGTGAGAGTGCCGTGGCTAGCATCAGGCCGGCGGCAACAAACCGCGTCACAACAATGGTGCGGACTGAACCAACCCGGCCGGCCATCGCCGACGCGATCCAAACGCTTCCGGCGGAGAGGAGGTAGCTGGCGGTGAATACCGGTCCAATTGACGCCTGTCCAACGCCAAAGCGAAGATGCAGCCAGACGACAAAGAGCGAGTTGACGAAGCCGATTCCAAAGGAGTTGAGTCCCCCTACGAGCGACTGATAAATTACAATTCTTGTCGACTGCTTGCTCAGAAGTCTCTGGTTCTTCTCTTCACGCGGTTTTCTTGGAGGCTCGTGCACTGAGATCAAGATGAAGAGCGATACTGCTGCCAGCAGCATCGTCAGGGCAAAGAGACCTTCGTTTGAGCTGAGTAGGAACCAGTGGCGGCTTTTCAGTAGAACCGGTAGGCCTGCCAGAGCTGCGCCTGCAGCGGCGAGCAGAGACGATGTTACCCCATTCCATGAGAAGACCTTTCGACGGTATGACTCCGGTGCCAGGTCAGCCAGGAGCGCTGATTCGGCTGGAGCGAATGGTCCAGCCTGGCCACCTCCCATTCCGCCCCCACCACGTCCGATGCCGGAGATGATACTGACCGTGACCAGGAGCGGAAGATAAGTCGTAAAAGTGAAGATGGCTCCCCAAGCAAACATGAGAACCGTGAAAGCGACGAGAAACGGCTTACGGCCCCACCTATCGGCAAAGACGCCAACGGGGATTGACATTAGCGCGCCTATTAAGAAGGAAAGGGTGAAGAAGACTCCCAATTCGGTCGACGACACCCCTCTGCTTAGAAGGTATAGGGGGGTGACGACGTTCAGAAATGCCTGGGAGAAGCTGCGAATACCACGGACGGAGACGATGCGGAAAGCTGGGGACAGGTTTGGTCTAGGTTGCGGACTTGAGATGTCCGCTGACGTGGTATTCAATGGCTAATCCTCTAGCTAATGCGGTTAAGTCTCGGGCAAGTCAACATATGTGTAAGTTAATTCACGACCGCAAACACGCAAGCGACCCAGTTGCCGAAAAATCTCAGGTTGTCAAATGTCGGATGTTTTAGCTGTAGACGTGTGCGAACGGCCGATCTTTGACTCAATGCTGCCACTCTAAATTGCTTGCCCAAGCCGAATTAGATATGGCAGTTCCAAATTATCATGGTGAGGACCGTACTGCGAATTTTCTCACGCAGAGACCTGAGGGGAAATGTGTGATCGGGTCCCGCGGTATCTATTTGAGCCTGAGGTGAATTGCGGGGCTGCGAATAACGGTGTCGCGGACATATTTGCACGTAGCAAAAGAATTCCTGCCAGATTTAGAGATTCATTTCACGTCCGGTTGTTTGGTTGTAATCTTCAAATGTATTTCAAAGTGGATTACTAGATTGACGCGGAGGTAACCATTATGGACAATCGTTCGGCAAGAAGTGCCGGATTAGCCGTTTCCGCCTTGCTTTCTCTGGCGGTGGGCATTTCGGCGTGCGGCAGCAGCAGCTCTTCTACCAGCTCACCGAATGATGCGGCCTTGGTCAAACAGGCTTGGACAAATTTCTTCGCCGGTAGCACTTCGGCGGCAGACAAGATCAAGCTTCTTCAAAATGGTGATCAGTTCTCTCAAGTGATCAATGAGGCAGTGGGTTTGTCCATATCCAAGACCTCTTCCGCAACGGTCAGCAGCGTGGTGATTAATAATTCAACCACTGCGACAGTTACCTACTCGATCAACCTCGGAGGCCAGCCGGCATTGCAGAACCAGACCGGTACGGCGGTGAAGGTCAACGGTTCGTGGCTTGTTGGGGATTCGAGCTTCTGTGCTTTACTCCAGCTCGAAGGTCAGGCTGTGCCGGCGTGCTCGACGGGCACTTCAACTTCGGCTGGGTAGATTTGGCTACCACAGTGAAACGAGATTACGGGGAGCGTTTCGTTAGGAGGATTAAGTGACTGTGGGTCAAAGGAGTAGCCGTTCACTGACGGTTCTGTCACTGGTCCTCTTTCTGACCTTCTTGGATACGACAATCGTTGCGGTTGGACTGGCAAGTGTGCAGTCGGTCTTGCATGCGGGGGTTGCTCAGCTTCAGTGGGTGGTGGGTGGATATGCCCTTGTGTTTGCCGCGCTCATGCTAGTCTTCGGGAAGCTTGGGGATCGGTTCGGGCGCCGCCGGGTCCTGGCAAGCGGAATGATGGTCTTTGTAGCCGGTTCAATAGTTTCTGCACTTGCGGTTGATCCGACGATGCTGATAATCGGCCGGGGGGTGATGGGGCTGGGTGCTGCGGCATCAGAGCCCGGAACACTTTCGATGATACGCCAGCTTTACCCAGACGATTCACAGCGTGCCAGGGTCCTGGGGATTTGGGCAGCGATTGCGGGTTTGGCAATTGCAATAGGCCCGGTGTTGGGGGGACTCCTTGTCGGACTCGGTGGATTTAGGGCAATGTTTTGGTTCAATGTCGCCGCCGGAATCTTGGTGACCTTTTTTGCCATTTCTGCGCTGCCTGAAAGCCTCGACTTGGCTCCAAGTGGACTTGACATCGGAGGAGCTGTTTCCGGTGCACTGTCGCTTGCCTTGATCGTGATAGCGATAATCGAAGGGGAAAGTCGTGGATACGCCTCGCCGGTCATCATCGCTCTTTTCGTGATAGGGATTGTTAGCGCAGTTCTCTTCGTGAAGGCGGAGTTGAGGGCGGTTGACCCTCTGATCAACTTGAAGTATCTTCGAATTCCGCAGTTTGCCATTTCTCTGATTACTGCTTTTGCCGTCTACTTTGCAGTAATTGCGGTTTTCTTTTTTACCGCGCTCTACCTGCAGCTGGTCGAAGGATACTCTGGCTACCACATCGCTTTGATATTTCTGCCAATGACAGTCGGAATGGTAGTGGCCTCGCTGTTTGCAGGCCGTTGGGTTGCCAGTCGTGGACCGAGGGTACCGATGACCCTCGGGGCATTGGCGGCAGGGATAGGCATCATCGTGGCCGATTCCGCCCTTGGCGGAAACGTGAATGTCCCATTGCTCGCTTCGTCGCTGACGTTGGCGGGACTGGGATTTGGAGTCACTGTAGTGCCAGTCACCTCAGTCGCCCTCAGAGTCATACCGGCTACACACTCAGGAATGGCCGCTGCAACGACCAATACTGCTCGGGCGCTGGGAGTAATTGTCAGTGTCTCGGTGCTGGGGTCGCTTCTAAATGGACAGCTCACAAACGGCCTCGGGCAAAAGCTCGCTCTCCTTGGAGTACCCGCAAATCTTCGCGACGTTGTCATTTCGGCGGTGGAGACCGGGAGTATGCCCACAGGAGGGTCAGACAGCATAGCTCAGATCGAAAAGGCCTATGGACCTTTGGTTCTCAAGGTGGTAAGTGCTGCCTATGATGCTTTCCATGCCGGGTTGACGATTGCCTTGGTGGTCGCCGGAGTTCTTATGCTGGCATCAGCGGTAGTCACAACCTTTGGTTTTCGTCATGAGGATTCGGCTGGTGAGTGATAATAGATTTGCGAGGGTTGTGGTTTCGCATAGGTTACAGCGATAAAAAAGGAGGTTACGGGCTGCCGCTTTCCATGGATTGCCTGATGGATTTCAACGATTCGGGATTTGCAAGCGCACCTAGTGAGATTACCTTTTCCAATGGCTCACCAAGGAGCATCCTGCGAACTGGCACCTCGACCTTCTTGCCGTTGAGGGTGCGCGGTATCTGGGGAACTGCAATCCATCTGTCGGGAACGTGTCTCGGAGAGAGCTTGCTTCTTATTTCTGCACTGATTCGACTAACCAGTTCGTCATCCAATTCAACACCGTCGCTCAACACTAGGAATGCTATCAGCTGTCCCACCCTGTCGAGGGCTGATGTATCGACCACTAAAGAGTCTGTCACTTCATCGAACGCCTCTATGATCCGGTAGAACTCCGCTGTTCCCATGCGAATCCCACCTCGATTCAGGGTGGAATCCGAACGGCCGTAGATCACTGATGATCCATCTGAATCGATTCGGATCCAGTCCCCGTGGCTCCACACTCCCGGAAAGGTGTCGAAATAAGAGGAACGCAGGCGCGATTCGTCGGTGTCTCCCCAAAGGAACACCGGCATCGAGGGCATTGGCTGGGTGATCACCAATTCTCCTACTTCGCCATATACCTGCCTACCTTCTGGAGAGTAGGCTTCCACCGCCGCACCAAGTGCTCTTTCTGACAGTTTCCCGGCATAGGTTTTGCTCAGTGGCGATGAGACGAGAAATGCAGTGCATACATCGGTGCCTCCGCTCACCGAAATGATTTGCACCTTGGGGCCGAGCTGGTCGTGTAACCAGCCGAAGCCTTCCAGCGGCAAAGGGGCCCCAGTCGACCCAAGTATCTTCAACTGCGAGAGATCGATGTTATGAAGGTCAATTCCGGCCTTCATACAATTGACAATAAATGGGGCGGAGGTTCCAAAAGCGGTGATTTCGAACGCTTCGGCAATCTTCCAAAGCGTGTACATGTCTGGGTATCCGGGATTTCCATCAAATAAGACAATGTCGGAGCCGACCAGCAGCCCGCCAATGAGAAAGTTCCACATCATCCAGCCCGTAGTGGTGAACCAAAAAAACCGTGATCCATGACGTAAGTCCTGTTGAAATGCCATTTCTTTCATCAATTCAAGCGTGATGCCCCCGTGACCGTGGACGATGGCCTTTGGCAGGCCGGTAGTGCCCGAAGAATAGAGGATCCAGAGTGGATCCGAGAACTCCATCGGCTCAAAAAGAAGCGGCTGACCTTGCTGTCCAAAGTCGTCCCAGCTGTGACGAAGCGGAGCAGTGACCGCGATTCCTTCTGCGGTCCCCATGTAGTCGACAAGCACGACAGCCTCAAGGGAGGGGATCTTCGATACCACATCTTCGACTACCTGTTTTCGAGGTTGCTCGTTACCAGAATAGACATAACCATCAATGGCGAAAAGTACTTTCGGTTCGATCTGTGCGAAACGGTCGACAACGGAAGTGGAACCGAAGTCTGGCGCGCAACAAGACCAGATAGCGCCCAAAGACGCTGCCGCCAGGAATGCGACCAGCGCTTCTTCGATATTGGGCAGATATCCGACCACTCTGTCACCCTTGGTTACCCCGATTCTTCGGAGTCCATTCGCAATTCTGGACACCTCGGCCCAAAGCTGTTCCGCTCGGATCAACCTGGTTTCAGGCCGCGTTTCGGAAGTGGCTATGACACTCGCCTGACCTTGAAAGTTGCGGAAGGCGTTTTCGGCGAAGTTTATCCTGGCCCCTTTGAAGAAACGAAAGCCAGGCATGTCATGGTTCGTCAGAACCAACGGATACAACTCTCGCGGGATGGGCGGATGGGCATCGGAAAGCGCGGGTGGACGATCGCCCACTATTCTGAAATAGCGCCAACAGAGATCCCAGAAGGCTTCGGTCTCGGTTACGGAGTACTTCCAGAGTTCCGAATAGCTGTCAAACCTGATTCCGCAGGTTTGTTTCAGGTAGTCGAGAAAACGATCGAGTTCTGAATCTCTTGGTGGTCGGGGTTCAGGAGTCCAGATTGGCAAACCTTCACTTAGTGCCACCTCAGTTCCTTTCTTTCATTTCTAGCCGGGTATTCGCCAAATTGGTTTATCTGCTGAAACCCCCCGGAATTGCGAGACTAACGATCTTCGTTCAGATGTCTTGAAAATCTGTGCGGCAGGGATCATGACAATCAGGGTTCGAATGTAGGGTCACTTTCGACAGTTATGTCAAGCAGTATTGGGTGATCCAGAGTATCGAGACAAGGGATGAGCCGATCCAGAATCGCATCAAGCTCATCTTTGGTGGCCACCTTGTGCGCAGTGCAGCCGAAACCCTCGGCGAGTTTGCATATATCGATGGATTCCAAAGGAGGCCATACTGCAGCGGAGTACTCGGATTGCTCGGCCAGCCGGTCCATTATTGAGTAGCCGCCGTTATTCATAATGACGAAGATAACGCCGACGTGGTAATGAACCGCGCTCCATATTGCTTGAAACGAATACATTGAAGATCCATCACCGACGATAGCGATTACCGGCCGTCCCGGAGTTCCTATGCGTACACCAATTGCGGCGGGCATAGCGAAGCCGAGTCCACCCATCGCCGCGCTCAAAAAACTGAATGGGCGCCGTGCAGGTAGGCGATCTTGAAGTTCAAAACGGCTTGAAGGGCTCTCTTCGATGATCAGAGTTTCCGGCGAAATGCGATCCGCCAGCGCAGCGAAGACATTCCCAGCACGCAGTGCGCGCCCGACTGGAGGAGCTACACGGTGAGACTTTTTGGCCAGACCGTTTCGCTTGTCTACATGATCGACGAGTCTTGAGCACAAGTCTGCAATTGGTCCGATGACTGCCAGCTCGCCTGTGCTGGAGGTGGCGACCTCCATACTCTCGGAGATGATAACGATCCGCGTTCCGTCATTGACGAATGGACCCGGTTCGTAGGGGTACTGGCGAAATGCTGGAGCGCCCACTACTAAGAGCAGGTCGTGACCAGCCAAAGTGGAGCGAAGCCTAGACCTGCCGCTCGGCAAATGGCCTTGGAACAGCCGGTGATCTTGGGGAAAACCTGCCCTGGCTCCGAACGGCTCTTGCCAGACGGGGCAGTCCAGCTTCTCCGCTAGCTGTGTAAGAGCCTCCCAGGTCTCCCACGAGTCGGCATCGGCGCCAACAACAATTGCCGGATTTACGCTAGCTTGGACCATCACAATCAGTTGCGCCAAACCATTGTCGGAACCACCGACCGACGTCTCGATCACAAGGGGTGCCACGATGGCATTTGGACTGGCGTCTTGGTCCCAGTCATCCATCGGAACGACGACCAAGGCGGGACCCCGTTTGGCTCTAGCTTCATACCATGCCCGGGCTATCAGACTTGGGACGTCCCGCGCCATGGCAGGTTCGGCCAGCCATACCGGATACGTTCCTGCCAGACCACGGAGTTCTCCCTTCAGGAAAGGCTGATGGATAAGGTGACGGCGGTCTTGTTGTCCGACCACCACAACGAGAGGGGCTTTGTTAACCCTGGCAGTGGCGATTGCCCCTACCGCATTTCCAAGACCAGCCGTGGTGTGAAGCAGCGCAAGAGCCGGACGTTGGGCAGAAAGAGCGAATCCCGTTGCCATACCTACAACCGATGCTTCATGAAGTCCCAGGATAAAGTTGAATTCACTTGGAAGGTCGCGAAGCAAGGGTACCTCGGTGGAACCCGGATTTGAGAAAATAGTGGTCATCCCAAGGCGTTTCCAGATGCTGAAAGTCGCGTCACGAACCGACACTGGAGAGTCGGTCGTTGGTGTGGCGTCAGTCACGGTCTGCAATTCCTACCGATTGCCTGCCTGCCTCTTCAACCCGCTCCAAAACCTCGGCCTGCAGTTCAACGAACCGCAGCATCTTTCTCGTTTCCAGTTGGGACCGGGGTCGTGGCAAGTCGATTTTGATTTCTGCAAGAATCGTTGACGGGCGGGATGATAGGACAAAAACCCGGTCACTCAGGTAAACGGCTTCTCCCACGTCGTGAGTGACCATCAGGGCTGAGAAGTTGGAGTTTATCCAGAGCTCTTGCACCACATCTTCCAGGTGATTACGGGTTAGCGCATCCACTGAGGCAAATGGCTCATCCATCATCAGAATCCGTGGGTTCGAGACCATTGCCCGCGCTAGGGCCGCCCGCTGCTGCATCCCACCCGACAGCTCCCAGGGATAGCGGGTGGCGAATCCTGAGAGTCCGACCTGTTTGAGGGCCACTTCGACGCGCCTACCCTTCTCGTCGGGTGAGTAGTCTCGTGCGCCCATCGCAACGTTTTTGCCGATGGTGAGCCAGGGAAAGAGGCTCTTGTTGTACTACTGAAAGACGATCGAAATACCGGCGGGAACGTCGGTGATCGGACTGCCTTCAAAGAGCAGTTCGCCACTGGTTGGCATTCTGAGTCCTGATGCGGCACGAAGCAGGGTGGTCTTGCCGCAACCGGACGGTCCCACCAGGCTGACAAACTCATGTTCTCCGATTTCCAGACTGACGTCCTTGGTCACTTCGTTGACAAGGCCGTCCCGGCTCTTGATTGAGACCTTGAGGTGTTTGATGGTCAGAAGTGAATCAGCCATTGACGACTCCTCCAACAGTTCCGCGTTGCCACGAAAGCACCCGCCTTTCGAACATCAAGAAGAGAGTATCGAATATCCAACCCATGGCAGCCAGTACGATCACTCCTCCATAGCTTCCTTTAATATTGAATGACTGTTGCGCATTTGAGATGAAGTATCCGATTCCGGACCCTCCTCCCAGCATCTCTGCCACCACCATCACCACCAGCGACACGCTGAGAGCTACTCTAAGGCCGGCAAAGATCTGCGGGCTTGCGGCGGGAAGTACAACCCTGAGGAAAAGGCTGCGTCCACGCAGCCCATAAGTCTTGGCGGTATCCAACATCGTTGGTTCGATGCTTGAGGTTGCATTGGCCGTATTGATGAGGATCGGCCAAATTGCGGCAGTCACGATTGTGGCTATCACCATTTTTCCATTTAGGCCGAAGATGACAACGGCAATAGGCACAAGGAGAGGGGTTGGTAAGGAGCGCAAGAAGTCGATTACGGCTCCCGACCAATTGCGGACTGTTTCATAGTGACCGAGTACCACTCCAGCAGTAATTCCAATGACGGCGCTTATGAAAAATCCAAGCACGGTTCTGCCTATTGAGGGCAGGATGTCTGAAACAAGTCTTGAACTCCCAACAAGATGCACCGCCGCAAGTATCGAAGTCGTGAAGCTGGGAAATATCGTCTTATTGATGATTATCGCGGCCAGCTGCCATCCGACTGCCAAGATGATCAGACCTAACCAGCCGAGTGAGATCGCGAGCATGGTATTTCTGCTTTTGTGCAGGGAGCCGATTCCAGTCATGCCTACTTCCCATCCCCTTGAGTTCGCCATGGCATGGCCCGATCAATAACACCAATGTATATGGCGTTGAGTGCCCATCCAAGGGATCCGCCGACGATAACTCCGGCGAACATGGACGAGGTCGCGTTTCCCTGCTGCGCGGCGAGAACGAATTGGCCCAGGCCTCCAGTTCCGCCGACGAGTTCGACAGAGACCGTGACCACAAGCGCCAAACTGATCGCTACCTGAATTCCGCTCACAATCATTGGTAGTGACGCCGGAATGACCACTCGCCAGATAAGTTCAAAACGGCGTAGCCCAAGCGCGCTGGCGCTTTCGAGAAATCTGTTGTCCACCTGATGGACGCCGGCACGGGTGTTGATGAAAATTGGCCAAAAAGCGGCAAAGGACACTAGCCCCGAAGTCATCTTCAGGCCCAGTCCTGCCACAAGGATGGCGATAGGTATCAACGCAAGAGACGGAAGTGGACGCATCATTCGCACAAGGGTTTCAGTCGCGGCATCCGCGATTCGAGATCTTCCAACCATCGTCCCTATCGCAATTCCTGCGATTGCCGCAATGAAGAGTCCCAGTGCCCATGCCTCGAGAGTTCCCACAACCGCCGAACCAAGGCCGCCCGCATGCTTCACAATTGCTATGAAAGTGGCGACCGGGGTTGGCAAGGCCGATTTGTTCACGATGCCTGCAATGCTGATGACTTCCCAGAGGAGCAGAGCCACCACGACTCCACCCAGCGGCCGCAGGAATGAATTCCTGCGGCGATCGCTTTTCTGGGTGGTCTCGCCACTTTGTTCCTCTGGTTCAGCCCGAGCAATCTCCCTAATCACACCGTTACTCTCGCGGTAGTTGAGTTCTTTGTTGAACTCACTGCTTGGCGCCAGACCAGACCAACTGGCTTACTGGAATGTCCGATGTCATCCAGCCAAGTTGTTTCATGAGAGTCTCCTGACCTTGGATACTAGAGGTGTTCAGTGTCGAGTTCCACACCGGTAATTTGAGACTTGAGGCGACAGCCGCGGGAATGCTGGTATAGGTCGGAATGATCTGACGCACGGCGTCAGGGTTCTGTGATGCATAGTCGAGTGACTCGTTCATTGCGGTGACAAACCGCTTGACCAATCCCGGATTGCTTGAGATCTCAGAGGTCGTTGCAAAGTATCCTGCAACCAGCAGACTTGGCTGCATACCCTCAAAGAGAGGTGATAGCGTCTTGCCTCCGTGTGCATTTATCGATGAAACGAACGGCTCGACTTCGGTGACAGCCTGGACCTGCCCCGCACTTAGAGCGGACGGCATGTTCGGGAACGGCATTGCCACGACATGAACAGACTTTGGATCAACTCCATTCTTGATCAGGATGCTGTCAAGTGCTAACTCGTTCTCACCCTGGGTCGCGTTTGCCGCTATCGTCTTTCCCGCGAGATCCTTTATGGTGGTTATGCCACTGGTGGCGCTGACTTGGATTGCCGACCATGCCGTGGATGCGTTGGCGGCTGCCGAATCTCCGGAAGCCACGAATTCCAGAGGTAGTTTCTGAGACACAGCGAGAATCAAGTTGGCTGTAGCGCCAAAACCAAACTGAAGAGACCCTCCGACAACTGCGCTTGCAACAGCGGCGCCGCCTTGCAGAGCGTGAGGCACCACAGTCAGTTTTTGCTTCGCGAAAAAGCCCTGCTTGATGCCAAGGTATAGAGGTGCCACATCCGCAATTGGCAGCACGCCAACGTTTATCGTGGCGGGTGTCAGATTCGCTGCGGTGGTTGAAGATGCCGCTGGAGCGGCGGTGGATGAAGCAGTAGTTGATGATGAACTGCCGCAAGCCGCTGCCAATAATCCCAAAGTGGCAACTAGCGATGCGCCGGCGATACGATGAACGCCTCTGATTTTGGTTCTCATTTCGAGAATTCCCCCTTGTTGTTTGATTTTCCTGCCAGCTAGTTGCTCCTACAACTTTTTGACGCTCATGGCCTACTGGCAGAAATATTTGCCAGGAGCGTCAAACTGATTGAACCTACATCCAGGAGTTTGCCGGTGGTGGTTCCTTACCGTATGCGTCGAACCAGGAGATGACCGGATTGCGCAATATGCCAAGTTTTTCAATTTCCGCTTCAACGACATCGCCGGGCCGGAGGTAATAATCGAATGGATTGGGCATGCTGGCTGCCACTCCTGCGATTGTTCCCGTTGTAAGCAGATCCCCGGTGCTGAAGGTTTGAGGCGAATGGTATGCGACCAGCTGAGGAATTGAAACCGACATTCTGGACGTGTTGGACTTTTGCCGAACATCACCATTTACACGAAGTTCCATATCCAGGTCGTGAGGGTCTCCCACTTCGTCGGCAGTTACGATCCACGGCCCGATCGGGCAGAAGGTGTCGATAGCCTTGGAGAAAGAGAAGACTCCAGATTCCATCTCCTTCCGTTGTATGTCACGTGCAGTGACATCATTGAAGATCATGTATCCGGCGATGTGATCCAAGGCTTCGTCGGCGGAAAAGAATTTCCCGCTCTTGCCTATCACGATTGCCATCTCGAGCTCGTAGTCAAGTTCTTTTGTCAGTTGTTCGGGGTACACGATCGGTTCATCTGGTCCTATTATCGCGTCCACGTTCTGAAAGAAGACAATTCCCTTGTTCACGGGGTGTGACCAGTTGACCCTTACCAGGTCCTCGTGATGTTCACGGAAATTTCCTGCGGTATGAAAGAACTTCTTTGGAATAATTGGTGCACGAAGCTTGACCTGAGACAACGGGAGTACAGAGCCGGTTTCGCCCACTGCACCATTTCGTACGAAGTACTCGCGCATGGTCGGGCAATCGAACTCGACGACCATGTCGCCGTCGATCCGCCCCACTCTTCCTGCGTCAAAGGTCACAAGTTTCATGCATGCCCCCATAGGTTGAGTTTTACTTAGTAAAAGTGACTTTCATAATTTGCATAAACTATAATGCAAATTCGATTAATGTCAAGCGGTAGAAGAAATTATTGCGTTCAAGAGTTTGCTAGCTGCTTTTGCGGCTTTATCAGTCCGGCAACCCGAAGATGTATCAGTCTACGAGATCTGGGGCAAAGGAAGTTGAGCAAGTGAAAAGTCCTAGTGAACAGCGGTTTGTATTTTTGTTGTAGAAGTACGTCAGGCCAGATCGTGAAAAGTTCAGGTGATTTGCTGCTTCTGTTGACAAGTTACACTCAGCATGTAACAATGAAAGTCACTTTTACTTAGTAAAACCTATGCCAGTTATGGGGGACAAGTGAGCGGAGAGATGGTGTCGGGAATTGGCACGGATTGGCTCGGATTAAACGGAGCAAGGGTGCTGATTGCGGGAGCTGGCGGACTGGGCGGTGCATGCGCCAGGGCCTTTGATTCGGTTGGGGCGCGGGTCGCCGTTGCAGACCGGGATCCGGATCACTTGGCGATACTTTCCGAAGGACTGAACCAGGATTTTCTAAGGGTCGTTGCTGACCTAACGGATCCGGAGCGCGCGGCGGCGGCAGTCTCAGAAGTTGCGGCTGCCTTTGGTTCGGTCGACGTCTTGGTGCATGCGGTTGGTATAAATGTCCGAAAACCGGTTCTTGATTTCGGGCCAGATGAATGGCGCAGGATTCAGAGGGTGAATTTGGATAGCGCATTTTGGCTTTCACAGGCTGCGGGACGGATTATGACCCGGCAGGGAAGCGGCCGAATCGTGATCATCTCGTCAGTTTCAGGGCTTCTGGCACACGCCAATCACGCCCCCTACGCGGCGACAAAGGGCGCCATCAATCAAATGATGAGGGTCGTGGCTAGAGAGTGGGCACCTTACGGAGTGACAGTCAATGCCGTTGCTCCCGGTTACATCGAGACCGAGCTGACCAAGGCGTATCTCGACAAAGATGGCCACAGGGAGGCACTATCGGAAATGGTGCCTGCTGGGCGGCTGGGAAATCCCGACGAGTTGAGCGGTCCTGTCCTGTTTCTTGCGTCGAAACAGGCGTCATTTGTCACTGGGCATGTGCTGTACGTGGACGGTGGACGGACCCTTGTTTGAGGCTGCCGAGTGGTTTAGAAATCAGAGAGTGTTGGAATCGAAGTCGAAAGGAGATTGAATGTCATCAGTAGATAAGAATGGCCCAGCGAATTTCCCCCAGCCGGCGTATCCCCGGTTTGCTGGAAAATGGGTGATGGTGACTGGTGCAGGTACTGGATTTGGGGCCACCCTTGCCCAGCGAGCTGGGGCAGAGGGTGCCAACGTGATAGTGCACTACAACTCTTCGGAGGCCGGCGCCAAGAAAACCGCTGAGTATGTAAAGGCCTTTGGTGGTCAAGCCAAGATAGTCCGTGCCGACCTGAAGAGCTGGGAAGAGATCAAGGCCATGACCAATGAGGTGTGGGATCATACGGGTGGGCTTGACGTCTTGGTCAATAACGTCGGTGACATTGCAACTGACCAGATGTCGTGGCGCGATATCAAAGAAGAGGTGGTGGACCGGGTATTGGCCGTGGACATCAAAGGGACGATGCTAATGGTCCACGAGAATGGGGAGCGGATGCTGGCACGCGGCCGCGGGGCGATTGTCAACATAGCCTCAACCGTTGTTGTCAGAGGCAGTCCCCGTGCGCCTCAGTATGCAGCGGGCAAGTACGGGATCCTCGGCATCACAAAGTCATATGCTGCCGCGTTTGCGCCAACAGTCAGAGTCAACGCTTTCGGTCCGGGCTTCATGGAGACCGAGTCCACCGTGACCCGTGAGGACTGGAACAATGGCCGACGGGAGAGAGTGCTGTCGCAGACACCCATGGGACGAATACCGGCTCCTGAGGAACTGGCGGCCGCTGCACTTTGGCTGGCGACCGAGGATGCTTCGCACATGACTGGTAACTTCATCATGTGCGACGGTGGATACTCCATGATT
>DAHXKX010000106.1 GCA_027366165.1 Actinomycetota bacterium | reverse complement strand
CAGCGAGTTGATCGCTCGATATGGCGTAGAGCCAGAGCACTGGTATGGAACGTGGCTGTTCATCGACTGGCTCGAGACCAAGCAGGTGACTTACAGTCCTGCTATCTTTTGGGAGTTATGAAAATCAAAACCATCGAATCGGTAAACAGTGCAAGGCGCACCACCTTTTCAACAGTCTCATCGGCACCTGGTGACTGGTTCGCGTTCTCGGTTTAACAAGGTGATGCGAGCGTAACTTCCGTATGGTTCCAGCCAACATGTTGCCAGGCAATGTCTAGGTGAGAATGGGAATGAATAGTCCGGCAATATCCGTCACAAACCATTACAGACCACTATTATGTGGTCCGTTTGTCGTCGGTTGACATCCTCCCCTTCTGCGAGTGAGGGAAGGATGTCAAAGCTAGGGGATACGTCAGCACCCCATTCCCACTCCATCCAAAGCCACAGCAAGTTCACTCACGCCCAGGGCTGGCCGGAAGAACTGCATTGGTTACCGAGTTTTCAGTACAAGAATTCCCCGTGGTTATGTCGTCTCCTGCGAAGCTTCGTAATCTGTGGGAGGCGTCCCACCACTTCTTCTGGTGATTGTCTCGGCACATCGGCGAATCGCCTCTCCCACGGAGCAAACGTTGGATGAGTCAAGTTCACTTGAGAACGCCAAAGAGCAGACCACCTGCCGGACACGGCCGGCAGAGTCGAAAATAGGTGCCGCAACACCACCTTGGGCCATGTTGTACTGTTGAATACTCTCGGAATACCCACGTCGACGCACTCGGGCAAAGGCTTCCTGAAGCTGATCGATTTCGGTTATAGATTTCTCAGTAAAGGGAATCAGCTTGTATTCGTGCACCTGCCTTTCCACCTCTTCCTCGGCGGTCCAGGCAAAGAAAGATTGCATTATTGCAGGTGCAGAGAATGGGAAGCTGTCGCCAACACTGACAGTGACTCGGACCCCTGAGGTCTGTTCGGCCGCTGCTACAACCCGGTATCTTCCACCACGTTCCTTGTCTACTACAAAGACCACGAATCCGAGCTCAGCACTCAGAGCTTCAATCTCTTTTTGTGCAATCTCATTCTTGATGTTGTCGGTAACGCCTGTCAAAACGAGCAGTCGTGGACCAAGGGTCCATCCCGGTCCGTTGGCGCGTCCGGTGACCCAGCCCGCCTGTTCCAAAACACCCAGGATGTTATAGCAAGTGCTTCTGTTGAGTTTTAGCTCGTTCACCAGAGTACTGGGAGCCACCATTTCCGGCCAGCCCTGGGCTAGACATTCAAGTATTCTGATGGCAGCGGATACTGCGGGCACATTGGTCACCATAACAGATCTCACTCAACTTTCTAAGGTAATATTTCCAGACGGGTATTTCTCGTTCACATTGAAAACGTGGCTCCATTTCTTGTACACCTCTGCCAACAAGGCAGGGCTCGATGCAGCAACAAGTGGGAATTCCGCCTTGCGTTCGAATGGGCGACAGGCGTCGATGACCACACGGTTATTGTACGATGGAGACCCCGGCGGGAGCATTGGATCCAGTTTGCTTCCCCATGTCCGATGAATAATTTCGAAGTCAGTAGCGGGATCACAGCGGGTTGACATGGCCCAAACAACCTGTCCCAAGTCACTTGGGTCAATATCGTCATCAACCACCACCACGAAACGATTCATGTAGGCGGCAGCTGGACATTGGGACGCCAGCAAGCCAACCTGGCGGGCATGCCCCGCAAATCTCTGTTCAATGGACACCGCGATGAAAAGACGCCCGCCGCCTGCCTCATGTGCCCAGGCTGACTTGACTCCAGCAACACCAATCTCGGAAAGCTCATCTTGGATCATGGCTGATTTAAGCATTGTGCGCATATAGGAGTAGTCGTGGGGTGGTTTGTTGGGAGGAGCCCCAAGAAGGATAGGATCGTTGCGATAATAGAGAGCTTCGATGTCAATAGCGAGACAGGGGCGCTGGTCACCTGAGTAGTAACCAGTCCATTCGCCGAATGGCCCCTCATTCCTCGTGTTGTTTGGTGTAAGCCAACCCTCAATTACAATTTCAGCTGCAGCTGGAATAGGCATGCCCGTGATAGGGCCCATTACAACTGGAACACGCTGGCCAAGAATCGCACCGGCGTAGTCGAGCTCGAAAATTCCATGAGGAACCTCAGTGCCGCCCACCACTATTAATAGTGGATCGTGACCAAAGGAAACTGCCACCGGCGCCCTGCCCTCCTTCTTGAACCATCGATCGATATGCTGCGCCCCGTGCTTGCCTGGGACGGCAGCCAAAGTGACGGAAGCACCTTCATCCTGTACCTGCATCCTGTAGCTGCCACCATTGTAGAGCTCAGTTTCAGGATCGCGGGTGACGACAAAACAACCAGTGCCGATGTATCGGCCTCCATCATGTTCATGCCAACGCGGTACAGGAAATGAAAGGAGGTCGATCTGTCCACGGCCTATGAAGTTTTCAAAAAACGGAGCTGCAGCCACTTCCTCAAAGGGAAACTCCTTTGAGTCAGCTGCCCATTTGGAAGGTTTGTTCCTAATCGCAGCGACAAGCTCCATGTCATTGAGATCATCGCCAAGATTGAGGGTTCTCCCAAGCCGTCCAGGCGACGTGGTACTCCCTGTCAGGACCCTAAAACCTCTACTGTAACCGACGATCTCGTCAAATAGCAGGGCCTTGGAGTTTGGAATCTTGTAACTCAACTCGGCAATCGCACCGAGCTCTAAGTCCCAGTGCGCACCATTTACTTCGGTCAGCTCACCTCTCGCCCTTATGGCGTCCAAATACGTTCGAAGACTGAGCAAGGGCTCCATGTCACGGGTACTATTCATTGCCAACTCTCTTCACGATGCTGCTTGCTTGAAATTGTCATGCGAATGTCACTTTTCTCGAATGTCAACCTATCAGTTATCTCATATCCGTTTCAAAGAGATCCAATAACTGTCCATCCTCCCCCGGGAGGCTTCGCTTGAATCGAAAATCACCTGTAACCGTCTGGTCTCATTTTTGGCCTAGGCCGTAGATATCGAACGTGAATTCACCTGCAATGAGCCGGGACCTGACAGAAGTCTCGCTGTTCTCCCGTTGCTCGGCCAGCTTTAAGATATCGGCAACTCTTTCCTCGGGAACCACTACAGCACCATCTGAATCGAGAACTACTGTGTCTCCCGGGTTGATCACCGTGCCTCCAATCTCGACTGGGACATCGAGGCTGCTAACGTCATTTTTCACAGCTCCTCTCGCCCTCACCCAGCGTGCCCAGATAGGGAGTCCAAGCTTGCGTATAGCGTCCACATCACGTACCGCCCCATCGATCAGTATCCCAGCAGCCCCAGCCGTTTTGGCCTGGACCGCCAGTAGCTCACCGATAAGAGCAATCGGTTCCGGCTCCTTGACAGCAATTACCAGCACCTCCCCAGGGGCGATACACTTCATCGCCTCATGCACCGCACAATTACCCCTAGGTCCCAAAGACACGGTGCGTGCTGGTCCAGCAACCTTGCTGGCCGGAATTATCTGCTGCAGCTCAATATCAACTAAGCCCCTTCTCTGACCGGCTTCATAGATAGTCGAGACGCCAAACTGCGCCAGTCGGTGAAATTCCTCTGAGGTAGCCATGCAATCGTCTCCATTCATTCTGAGAACAATGCAGTCCTCAATAGTCTCGTGAATTTTGTCTATGTATCACAGTTGTCACTTGCTGAAACATGATTGACAATCAATTTCCACCAGACTAGTGTCTATCACACAGAACATTCGGTCTTGTCAGGTGGTCAAATATTGCTGATTTCTTCAAACTTTATCATTGACGCTCAGCCCAGTCACGTATTCGATACCCTTCTCGACCCAAAGGTTCTGATCAAATGCATACAGGGCTGTCAAGAACTTGAGCGCCTGGACGAAACTCATTACCGGGGGAGGATTACAAACGAAGTAGCTCACGTAAAATTCAATGCCCGCTTCGTCGCGGAGATCACCGAGCTCAAGCATCCCAGCTACATCCAGGCGGTCTTGAATGGCGAAGACCGCCATCTTGGCAGTTCAATCAAGGTAACGATTGCGCTGACTCTCGAACAAACTGAGGCAGGTACGGCGGTTGGCTACCAGATGGAGATTGCTTTATGGGGCAAGCTTGGACGCCTTGGTGAATCAATTGTTCGCAGAAGAAGCCTGGAGTTCGAGCGAGACTTCATTGCGGAACTTTCACGGGCGTGTATCCAGCCAGAATATACACCTGGCCCGACACTAGCTCAACAGGAGGTTCCCGCAGCTAAAACGGGGCAAATACTAGCACCGCAGGCTGCACTTCAATCTTCTGCATCGGTCGTGATGTCCCGACGTCGTGGCTGGTTTGCAAGACTGGTCGCTTTTTTCAGGAGATCTAGATGAACCCACCCATACTGCGTCCCGAGAGTCTGGCAGACGCCTGCACCATGTTGTCCCTGGATGAAGACGCCTTGATATATGGAGGAGGAACTGCTCTTCAAATACTTCGCAAACAGGGGATCCTCTCCGCGTCGTCCTTTGTCGATATTTCACAGATACCCGGGCTGAATGAAGTCCATCAGACCGAGAATGAAATTCTGGTTGGATCGATGGTATCGATTCGCCGCATGGAGACAGATCCTCTTGTTCGCCGATACCTGTCACTCGCATCTGCAGCATATGCAAAAGTGGCGAACCCGCGGGTCAGGAACACCGCCACCGTAGGTGGAAACATTGCCCACGGCGACTATCGTCTAGATCCCCCGGTGGCACTCTTGGTCCTTGGAGCGACCATAGAAGCAACTTCCGCAGAAGGTTCCCGCAGAATTCCAATTGAAGAGTTCTTCGTGGATTTCCAACTAACGGCTTTGGACCACGGGGAAATCGTCACCTCGATTAAAATTCCGGTCTCTTCTGACATTGTTGCATCGACTTACGTCAAACTGTCGAGCCTTAGCGCCAACGATTGGCCAAGTGCTTCAGCTGCTGCTGCTGTATTCCGAAGGCCAGGCGAAACCCGGATCCTCCGCCTTGCACTGGGGGCGCTGGCTCCAACGCCGGTTGTGACCTCGGTCGACATAACCGGGCTTCGTAAAGACCAAGCTGCCGAGGCAGTGCTTGAAAGAGCAATCCTGATGATGGATCCACTTCCTGATGTGCGCGGTGGGATCGAGTACAAGCGCAACCTCGGCCGGGTTGCAGTGGAAGATGCATTGAGGAATCTATGGAGGGATCAGCCAAGTGACTAGTGAAGTATTCTCTGGAGAATCCTATGATGGCAATGCTGTCGGCCAAAGCTGGAGAAGAGCGAACAGTGAATCCAAAGTTTTGGGAACGTTTCGTTACACTGCAGATCTTCCGGTTCCAAAATGCCTGTATCTCGGTGTGCACAGGGCGAGCCAGCCTCACGCAAGCATCGTCAACATAGATGCCGAAGGTGCAATGGCCATCCCTGGTGTGGTGAAAGTCATTACCGGGGCCGATCTCTATGACGCGCTCGGTGAGAAGATGTTGACTGGCCCTGCATTTTCCGATCAACCTCCGATTGCCTGGCAGCGAGTCCGCTACGTCGGGGAGCCGGTAGCCGTGGTGCTGGCTACCGATCTGGCAACCGCCAGGGCAGCAGCAGACGAGATCTACGTCGAGTATCAAGACATGGCTCCGGTCCTCGACATCGACGCCGCCTTGGAAGGACATGACTACGTTCACGACGAACTCCGGCCGTCCGTGGTCTTCCAAGATCTCAGGCAACTAATGGGCAAGCGCAACACAAATATAAATTACGAATACAACCTCAACCGGGGCGATTCTGAACACGCCCACAAGACAGCTGCTACCACGGTCAACGGGGAGTTTTGGACTCCGCCCACCTCGCACGTGGCCATAGAGCTCTTCAGTGCCAGCGCATGGACGGAGGAGACCCATTTAGAACTTGTTTCGACCACCCAGACGCCCTCCTACGTTCGGCAGGCCATAGCCACGATGCTCAACCTTAGATTGAACCAGGTCCGGGTCAGGACCCTGGGGCTCGGAGGCAGCTTTGGCTCGAAGATGTATGACCGGCTTGAGCCGCTAGTGGCAGCAATTGCATGGACGCAGAAGCTCCCGGTACGCCTCGAACTCACGCGGGAAGAGACCTTCGTATTGACGACACGTCATGGAGTGGCGGTCAGTTCGCGAATGTCGGCAGATTCAGATGGAAACATCGTTGCCGCCACTGCCGATGTCCGATACGACACAGGAGCCTATGCCGATATCGGCCCCCGTATAGCGGCAAAGTCCGGCATGGTGGCCTGTGGTCCGTACCGGATCGAGAATGCCAAGATCAGATCACGGTGCATCTACACTAACAAACCCTCGGCCGGACCATTTCGTGGATTCGGTGTACCCCAGGTGACTTGGTCCCATGAGTCTCTCATAGATGATCTAGCCCGGGAATTAGGCGAGGACCCTGCCGGCTTCAGGAAGCGCAACCTGCTCCGCGAGGGCGACGTGGCTCCAATAGGCACTGTGATGCATAGTGCCGACTTCATTGGATGTCTTGACGCAGTGACTGAAGCCATTGGCTGGAACGAACCCTTAGAAAGGCGTGAAGGTGACTGGAAATGGGGCCGCGGAGTTGCCGTTGGAATTAAAGCGGTGCTCACCCCAACGGTCTCCAACGCTGTGCTGCAACTGAACCAGGATGCAAGTGCAACTCTATTAATTTCTACAGTTGAGATGGGCCAGGGTAGCGACACCATTATGGCCCAAATTGTCGCTGATGTTCTCAATCTTGGGCCCGAGAGGGTTCGGGTAGTTAATCCGGACACCGACGTTACTCCATATGACACAATCACTGCGGGTAGCCGATCCACATACCATACCGGCAACGCTGTGAAAATGGCGGCTGAAACGATGCGGGACAAGTTGATCGAAATCGCGGCCAAGCAAATGGGTGTCTCGCCAAGCGACTGCAAACTCACAGCCGGGGGTGTTCTTTCAAGTTCATCTCAGCGTCTCATATCACTGGAAGATCTGATCATGTCAGAATTCGGCGCCGCCGGAACGACAATGACCGCTGAGGCAAACTTCACCACGGAATGGATTCCCTACGACAAAGAGACAGGGCAGTCCACAAAGATAACCGAACACTGGTTTGCTGGTGCCGCGGCGGCAGAGCTCGCGGTAGACGCACGCACAGGAAGAATCCGAATTCGCCACCTTGCCGTTGCCGGTGATGTTGGCCGCGCCATCAACCCCGCCCTAGTAAAGCAGCAGCTTATCGGCGGTGCAATCATGGGTATGGGTCATGCACTTTTTGACGAAATTGTGTTTGACAACGGACAGATGGTCAACGGGACCCTGCTCGACTACCAGTTGCCATCGATAAAGGACATGCCCGAGAAGCTGACGCCGATCATCGTCGAGAATCCTCATCGAACCGGCCCATTTGGAGCCAAAGGCGTTGGTGAGACTGGGCTCATACCAATTGCACCCGCCATCGCCAACGCCGTCAGAGACGCAATTGGAATCCGAATAACAACACTGCCATTGACACCTGAAAGAGTGCTCACCGCACTTGCCAACCAAGGAAAATGAATAAATGAATCTGACATTGAACATTAACGGCACTGCCCATTCTGTCGATATCGTCGAAGGTGAACTGCTGCTTGACGTGCTTCGACGGCTTGGATTCACCAGTGTCCGCGAGGGCTGTGGCGTGGGGGCATGCGGATCCTGCACTGTCTTGGTTGATGGGCACAGCGTCAGTTCATGCCTAACGCTGTCTTCAAGGTGCGCAGGCACGGAGATACAGACAAGCGAGGGTCTTGGGAAAGATAATCCCGTGGTTCGCGCTTTCGTTGCTGAGGGGGCTTTGCAATGCGGCTACTGCATACCTGGGTTCGTTATGATGGCCACCGAGCTCCTTTCGGAGAATCTTCACCCCGATGAAAAAGACGTAGCCGACCATTTGGAAGGCAATATTTGTCGGTGCGGCACCTACCCTGAGATCGTTAAAGCGGTTTTGGCGGCGGCATCCGGAATTCCGAAATAATGGGCACGATCAAAATGCACGAGCATTTCCGGCCCATTTTTAACGAGCCCCATACCCAGTTCGAAACGACAATAAATTTGGTGCCGGTTCTGCTGGTTGACAATCAAGGCACATCGAGCTCTGCGAGGTGCCACAGCCGTTGGAATTCGAAAGACACAATAGGCTATCGCGGTTTAAAAGCATCGGTAATCACACGAATTGTGCAGGTGACTATGTAGATAATGATTGACAAAATAGGATCCGGAAGGCAGTCATTGCCGTAGCCCATGTCATTGACACCCTTTAACGCCTGTGATAATGTCTCGCACAGAGGATAGGGTGTCTCGGTTACATTAAAAAGATCCTTGGGGGAAATCGCCGCCGTTTGTTTCACGGGCCATGCTTAAACATCAGTTTCAAACTCTTTAGCTAATTGGTCGTCATACTGGGAAGTACTTGCTTTCCGATAACAAGGAGTCAGTTTTATGTGGAGATCAAAGGTCATCAGACGAGCAGTCGTCTCTCCAATTGCCATTTGTTCGATAGTGCTCGCAGCGTGCGGGTCTTCAAGCAGTTCAACAGCGGGTTCGAGCGGATCGTCAACAACGTCCAGTGGATCAAGCGTTACGACGGTAAACGTGGCCTATGACCCCAATGCCACAGCGCTTCCTGCTTGGGTTGCACAGGACGAGGGAATCTTTGCTAAGAACAATCTCAAAGTCAACTTCACCAAAATCCAAAACCTTTCCACTTTGCCTGGAACGCTGGGAAACACATTCGACATCGTTCTCAGCACCCCCACTGAATTGATCAGCGCAGCTGCTTCAGGGCTGAACGTCGTAGAGGTTTCAGGGTCATCAGTTGATACCCCAACAGATCCTGCCAGCGCTGTCGTCGTGAGCCCAGCAAGCGGCATTCATTCGTTGGCCGACCTGGAGGGGAAGTCCGTTGGAACCCTGACTTTGAACGGAACGCTTCCCTTCGCACTCAAATACGATCTTTTTACCCACAATCTGAATCCCAATGGAATCAAACTCGTGACCATGGCAGGACCCACAATGGTCGACAACTTAAAGGCAAACAATGTCTCGGCAGTGATAGCAGTTCCCCCATTTATCACAGCTCTGGTCAAAGCCGGCAACATCCAGCTTCTCAACCCCTATGACTCCGTAGGATCCACGCTAGCGAGCATATTCTGGATCGCCAGTGGAGACTGGGCAGCCAAAAACCCAACGGTCGTCAAGGAGTTCGTCAATAGCCTAGACCAGGCCAGCACCTTCATTTCTGCGAACGACCAGACTGCGCGGAGTATCCTGGCAAAATACACTGGTCTGCCTGTGGCAACGGTGCAAAGCTTTACCTTCCCTGTCTACAACACCGATCTGCGTCCCGGCGACATTACAAAGTGGGAGCATGTAATGGTGGCACTTGGAGTACTCAAGAATCCACCGGCTGTCAGTTCCCTTCAGGTAAAGTAAGTAAACGGATAGTTGGGTGAACGACAGTTACCTGGTGGCTAAATAATGCCAGAATTGATAAAACAAGATGAGGTTGTCTATCAGGTTCTTGACTTGTCGGTCAACCTACGTCGGCGCGGCCAGGAACGTGTCATCTTGGAGTCCCTTTCGTTTGATGTTCTAAAAAAGGAATGTCTTTCGATTGTCGGCCCCTCCGGGACTGGAAAGACAACCCTTCTCCGGGCACTCGCAGGACTGGTTCCCTATAGTGGTTCAGTCAAATTTCATGGCGAGACTCTGAACGGTCCCGCTAGCGACGTGGTTTTGGTTTTTCAGGATTATGTCAATGCCCTGCTTCGTTGGCGTACGGTCCAGAAGAATGTGGCTCTCGGAATTGAGGGCCGTATACCCAAGGAACAGTGCCAGGAACGCATAGATGAAGCCATTGAAACCGTGGGGCTGCAAAATTATAGGGACTCCTATCCCTGGGAACTTTCCGGAGGTATGCAACAACGTGTGCAGATCGCCCGCGCGCTGGCGATGAAGCCAAAAGTGCTACTTTTCGACGAGCCGTTTGGCTCCCTCGATGCCATGACCCGGGAGGGCCTGCAAGACGAGTTACTAAGGGTTCGATCGGTGTTCCAAACCACCTGTGTGTTCATCACCCATGACATCGATGAAGCCGTCTATCTCGGAGACCGATTAATGCTGCTTTCCGGTAGTCCTGCCTCGCTGACATTCGAGTTGGACATTCCTCTGGGAGCAAGCCGAAACCAGATCTTAACAAAGGAATCCGGAGAGTTTCTAGGCTACCGTCATCAGGTATACGAGCAGATGAGGAAAGCCCATGGCGGTTCCCAAGCGACAGGCTAGGCTGATTGGCTGGATTGCCCCCACAATCTTGGTAGGTCTTTGGCAGCTATCCATTGTTACCGGACTGATCCGCTTCCGATATTTTCCCACTCCAGTTGCAGTAGCACGTGCTCTTCACACGCTTGCAGTATCAGGCGAACTTTACAAAAATACTGCACACACCGTTTCCGTGACACTGATTGCCTGGGTCATTGCCTCGGTGCTTGGGATCGCCATCGGCTTGGTTGTAGGTTTATCAGTGCCACTTTGGAAGGGGGTTATGGCCAGCATTGACGTACTTCGGTCGCTTCCTATAATTGCACTTGTTCCCGTTGGGGTGATAATTTTCGGCTTCACGCTGAAACTCGAAATCGTAATTGCGGCCTATGCGGCCATGTGGCCGACGGTGGTCAACACCATTTCAGGAGTGCGACAGACCCGTGCCGAACTTCTCGATGTCGGGAAGATGCTTCGACTGTCAACGATCGAGCGCTTGAGAAAACTCATATTTCCGTCAAGTCTGCCCCTAATCATGGTCGGCCTGCGTCTTGGCCTCGGTCTGTCGCTCGTGCTAACTGTCGTTTCAGAAATCGTTGGTACCCCAAAAGGCATCGGGAATGCCCTTATCTCCGCGGAACAGGCGCTTCACCCTGGTCAAATGTTTGCCTACATTCTTGTAGTGGGATTAGTGGGCTATCTGCTCAACGGCGTATTTCTTTATTTGGCACACTTTTTCTCCCCGGAGGAGCGATCCAGGGGAATGGCAAAATGACACTCCAGACTGCCAATACCCATTCCGTCATGATCCGAAAATCGCGGCACAAATCAAATGACGGCAAAGGAGTCGCTCCCCTGGTCGGGCTGTTGCCGCTGGCGGCCCTTTTGTTGATCTGGCAGGTCTTCGGCAACCCGCACTCAGTATTCTTTCCACAGCCAAATCGCTGGTTTGCAGCAATAGATTCGCTTCGACAGCAGGGCATGCTATGGTCTTCGATTTTGGCGACCGCATCCACGTTTATCCAGTCGATGATCGTCGCCACACTCATCGGAACCGCCCTAGGAATGGCGTTAGGTAGTATCCAATGGGGTGGTAGAGCACTCGATCCTCTACTCGATTTCCTTCGAAATCTCCCTGCTGCGGCCCTGGTTCCAGCTGCAGCAATTGTACTTGGCACGAATACAAAAATGGCTCTTGTGATAGTTGTCTTCAGCTCCGTCTGGCCAATACTTTTGAACACTAGATCGGCAATTCTAAATCTGAGTCCTGTGCTATCGAGTTCCATCACAAATCTCGGATTGGGTGGCTTCCGTCGATCCAGCGTGATGATCGGTTCAGCTCTTCCGGGAATTCTTCTTGGAGTCAGGGTGGCAGCTCCTTTGGCTCTAATCGTTACTCTCTTGGCGGAGTTCATAACCAACCTCCCTGGAGTGGGAGCCTTGATATTGTCAGCGCAGCAGAACTTCAATTCAGCAGAGGTCTATGCACTCCTCCTGGTTGCCGGCGTCCTCGCGCTTGTTGTCAACAGTATTGTCAGTGCTATTGAGGCATCGGTGCTGCATCGCCATGGGCCCACGACAAGCTGAGCGCGACAACAGGTAATTATCTCGAGCCCACCATTGTCACCGAGGTTCAGACAACGGTTTTGGTTGGCTAAGGAACGAAAAGTTTTAGCCATAGGCCGATAATTGGAGTGAAGACCCTTGCCGGAGTCCCAGGAAACAACGAAAAAAGCACCAACACCACCGGCAGCATGACGCATTTGTGCAGGCCGTCGTTTTGAGTTGAGTCTGTCGGCCCAGGAAGCGCAGTAGAAACGGTACGTTTTAGCATAACGTAATACCTACCAGTTTTGCGATATTTCTACACCAGTGTTAATTTTGCAATGCACAGCAAGAGGGGGCTGTGGGTTAGATATTATGTTTGTTTACGGCTCATGAATGTGATCAAAGTGCGGTCTGCCAGTGTTTCTCTATGTTTTGGAAGGTTGACCGGACCTAAATAGCTTTCAGGAATGGGTGGATTTTAGGCTGGATTTTGCATCTGTCACAGCGCAGTAACGGGGTGTGCACCTTTGTCGAACAAAAGGGAAGCGGCTCACCCTCAGCTTGTGTCTTTGCTATTTCCAACACCATAGTTTGGGGGGGACATGACGCTTGACGATGATACCCAGTGGGTGTCAGAGGACACTACTATGCTCGCTGGCAAGCTTTTCGATTTGGCATTTGCAAACAGCGTTATCGGCATGGCAATCACTGATCTAAACCGGGGTATCATCGCCATCAACGATTCATTCTGTAAGATGCTTGGACGCAACCGGGAAGAATTTCTGGGCCACAGCATGGCACAAGTCACCTTATCAGAAGATCAAAAAAGTTCCGACGATTTGACCGCTCTGCTGCTAACGGGTGAGAAATCACAGGTCGTCTACACTAAGCGCTACCACCACAAGGACGGCCAAATAGTCTGGGCTGAGGTATCAAAATCGCTTGCTCACAACGAGGTGGGCGAACCCTACTGTTTTATCGCTTTGGTTCGCAATGTGACGGAGGAGCGATCGCTGCTATCCCAGCTCACTCAACAGGCGTTGCACGATCCGCTTACCGGACTTGCCAATCGGCTGCTTTTCGAAGATCGCCTTAGCCAGGCACTGAACAGTTCCACTCGCAAGAGTGGTTGCATTGCTGTTTTCCTGATCGATCTTGACGATTTTAAGGACGTAAACGACACCTTTGGCCACCAAGTCGGCGACCATCTTCTTAAGGCAGTCGCCAATCGGCTGAAAGAAGTAACCAGGTCAAGCGATACGCTCTGCCGCTTCGGTGGTGACGAGTTTCTTTATCTCAGAGAGGGGCTGGGGAGTTCCAATGAAGTTCAGCAGACGGCGGAACGTCTCCTTCGCGTTTTCGATGAGCCGTTCTGCATCGGTGAGGATAGCCTCCCCCAAAGCGCGAGTATCGGTGTTGCGATTTCGTCGAAAGCAGACGACAGCGCAGATCTCATTAGACATGCGGATATTGCCTTGTATCAGGTCAAGCGGCAAAATAAGAGCCAAATTAGCCTATTCCACCAAGAAATGCAGGATCAAGTGTCCAATCGCGTTGGGATGGCAAATGACTTGCGACAATCGTTGGAGTCAGGTCTGTTCACAATGCACTATCAGCCGATAGTAAACCTTTCTACGAAGGCGGCTGTGGGTGTTGAGGCACTTATGCGGTGGAACCATCCAAAACGGGGGTGGGTGCCTCCCACGGTCTTTATTCCCATTGCCGAGCAGAGCAAACTAATTTACGATATCGGCTCATTTGCGTTGGGACAAGCTGTGGAGGAGGCGGTGTCATGGGGACATATAACTGATATCGAGCCACAGCCCTATGTCATGGTCAATTTATCACCTCGCCAATTTCAAGATCCAGATCTCTTTACAAGGATCAGCGAGTCACTTGAAGCAAACGAACTACCACCTGACCGTCTGGTGCTCGAGATAACTGAGGGCACTGCGTTCGTTGACATAAACCAAGCCACACACACGGCTGACCGACTTAGGGCAGTCGGTGTCGGACTCGCAGTAGACGACTTCGGCACAGGATATTCCTCACTCTCGCACATAGCTCTATTGCACCCGCGCATCCTCAAAATTGATCAGTCCTTCATAAACATGGCGTCGGGCACTGCCAGCAATGAGCGGCTGCTCAAGGCTATACTCACCATGGGAGAAGCTCTTGAAATAACTGTTTTAGCCGAAGGCATCGAAACAGAGTCCCAACTGGACATGCTCCGTCGCCTCGGGTGTAGGTTTGGCCAGGGCTATCTGTTATCGCCTCCCGTTTCTTCAGCTGACTTGACAAAAATACTGCGAATGGTGCCACCTACCCCGGGTATTGGCCAGTCATAACCCAAAGGGATCCGCAACCGAGATTTGTTGCGTGAAATCGCCCAAGCTACAGTTTCCCAGTTCTGGGAAGATGGAATGCATCCAGAGGTCGGGTGCATCTGGTGTGTAATGCGTACTCCCCAACGGAACTCGGCCCACGCAGGGCCAGTTATCTGACCAGTTACGACTGAATTGATGATATGGAGTATGTTGCCAGTTACTCGGTTTCACGACGTTCGGGGAATCTGTTTCAATCTGTTGGGTGAGCCGCTTCGCCCCCGCCAAGAAGATATCAATAATGCCCGGAATATAAGCAACCGGATTCAAGGGTGGTTAGTTTTGTGGGTGTCGATTCTACGCGACCTGTTGAGTGATGGTGACCTCGTAACCCGGAGCTTTGATCCGTTCTGACAGTTTCTAAGCTTCGATAGCTGGATCGTGACGGTGGCCGAAGTAGTCAACTCCGGGATCCTGATACAAAGTGCCGTTGGTGAGCAGGTGCCATGTGGTATCGAGCATCGAGTGAGCAACAGCAACAACTGCTTTATTAGGTCCTCTACGTTTCGCAATACGTGCGTACTTGGCGTAATAGTAGGTTCCCTTTGTGCGAGCGGCTGCTCGAGCTGATTCGATGAGAACTCGTTTGAGCCACGGAGCACCATTACGGGTACCTGCTGGCCGTCGCTTACCTGCTGACTCATAGCTCGCTGGTGCAACTCCAGCCCAAGCGCAAAGATGGCCGGAAGTAGGGAACTTCGACATGTCACCGCCGGTTTCAGCGATGACCACCTGGGCTGTGGTCTCTGATACTCCGGGGATGGAGCATAGGATGGCCATCGCTGGGCCAAAATCCACAAGTCCCTCGCAGATATCCTCGGTGAGAGTGGCGATGGTCTGGTCTAAAAAGCCGATATGGTCGATAATCTGACGACACAGCCTGGCGTGATGGGAGTTGAACCTTCCGGCCAGCGCTTCTTCCAGTTGTGCGATCTTTGGACGTAACCTGCTCTTGGCCATCTGGGCAAGAACCTTAGGATCTCGCTCTCCCGCAATAAGAGCCTCGATGATCGCCCTCGATGAAGCACTCCATACCACAGAAGCGACCGAAGTGAGCTTGATGCCGGCATCCTGGAGTACTTTTCCAACTGCTGGATCTCTTTGGAACGGGTATCAACCTGGCTCTTGCGATATCGGGTCATGTCGCGTAACTCCCTGATCTCTGGCGGTGGGACTAACGAGGGTCGCACCATCCCGTGTGCTGCAACGTCTGCCAGCCACTCGGCATCTGCCAGATCGGACTTACGTCCAGGAACATTTTTCACGTGCTCGGCGTTACAAAG
>DAHXKX010000101.1 GCA_027366165.1 Actinomycetota bacterium | reverse complement strand
GAGGCAATGGCCGTCGATCAGGTGAAATTGTTCGACGAATACAGTGGTGACTTGCCCTCATTGCAGGCCTGGTCGGCCAAGGCTGTCGGGACCATGCAGCTGCTGGCAACGAAGGCAAGAGCATAAAGCGATAGAACGGTGAGTTGCACGCGGGGCATCTGAATCTGTGGCCTACAATGCTTGCATCGTTGGGACCGGTGGAATGCCATTTGGCGAATACCCATTTGGCGGTACTTTCTGCTGGGCACACTGGTCGCCAAGCGGTACTTGACCCTGAGTTCGGATGATTGCACTCTGGTGGTTGTGAAGCGTCACGAGACCATGATCGCAGATACTTCTGCCGGAGGCTCTCTTGATGCTGATTCATCCACTTACTGGGGTAAGCTGGAATCAGATTAGAAGCGAGGAGGCACCGTGGTAGTGGCCTCATTCATCCTCTTGGCGGTAATAGCGGTGGCTGCAGCTTCGAGCCTCCACTTAGGTCCGCACGGCCTGGTTGCATCCGGCGCTATTGGCGTGGTGGCTGCGGTCGTATTGATTGTCGACATCGTCTTTCTTGCCAATGTCGCATCCCAAAGCCTTTCACTGGGCATTTTGCTGGGGATTGCCGTGCTTTCATCGGCCATACTCGGTTTGGGAATTCGGGCAGTCAGGAGTTCCAAGAGGTTGGCGTCAGCCAGCCTAATTGCGAAGCTGCTCTACTCCAATGGCGTCGCACTGACGGATCTGACGCCTGTCGGCACAGTAAGGATACTTGGTGAGACCTGGTCGGCCGAGTCGCTTTCAGGCGCGGTGAAGGCCGGAGTCGAAGTATATGTTTCCGAGATCGACGGGCTTAGGCTCAAGGTCTGGGCAAACCCGGAACTGTCACAAAATATCGAGGGGGAGAAGAAAGCATGATCGAATTATTGGCGACGGTAGTGGCAGTGCTGGCGATCATTGTGTTGGCGGCCTCGAGATCGATTCGAATCATCAGGGAGTATCAGCGGGTGGTGCTGTTCCGCCTTGGACGGGCTGTTGGAGCAAAGGGCCCGGGACTGATATTCATAAACCCAATCACCGACAGGATCTCCCTTGTCGATCTGCGTGAACTCTTTCTTGAGATTCCGCATCAGACGGCGATAACAAAAGACAACGCTTCGATCTCGATTGATTTCATAATGTTTTACAAAGTCCTCGATCCGGTGATGTCTGTTGTGCAGGTGCGGGACTTCTCCGGAGCTGCGCTCAACATAGCTGCAACAACACTGCGCAGCGTTGTTGGCGAGATGAGCCTCGATGACGTATTGTCAAAGCGCGAGGACATGAACAACGCTCTTCGCACCAAGCTTGACGACGTGACCGAACGCTGGGGAGTCAAAGTGACCAACGTCGAGGTGAGAGAGATCAACCCTCCACCCCAGGTTCAAGACGCCATGACTCGCCAGATGTCTGCCGAGCGGACCCGCCGCGCTGTTGTGACAGAATCCGAAGGACAGCGCCAAGCCGCCATCACCGTTGCAGAGGGCCAGAAGCAGTCTGCTATCTTGGCCGCGGAGGGTGATAGGCAAGCCGCAATCCTGGCTGCCGAAGGTGAGCGCCAGGCCGCTGTGCTCAGGGCGCAGGGTTTGGCGAGAGCCTTGGATGCAATCACGGCATCAGCTGGTGCCGCCGGTCCAAACACCATGGTTCTGCAGTATCTCGATGCACTCAGACAGATGGCTAGCGCTCCTTCAACCAAGTTCGTCCTTCCAATGGAGCTGACCAACCTGTTAGCGGGCGTCAGAAATCTGGCAGAGCAGTTCTCTGCGCCGATTCCAAAAAGTCCAAGCCATCCTTCGGCCAACGACGGCACCATTGAACTGGTCAGTAACGGCAGGCCTGGCGCGGACTCTGGCGGCCTGGCGACCTCTGACACAGAGACTTAGCAAAGCTCATAACGCGGTCGCGCGTGGCTGCCGAGGCCGATAGTTGTGAAGACTTTGCGCCGAAGTGTCAGCATTTGCGGTTGGAGGTGTTCCAGATTGACCAGGCCGTCCTGGACCTGAAGGGTCCCAAAACGCGCAAATTGACCTCGCGCATTTAGCAACTGTATCCGCAATTCGGCCGTATTCCGGAACTCATGAGTGTCTGTTTATACTTAACGTTAACGTTAAGATATGGTTGATATAAAACGCAAGAGACGCATGACTCTCTATTTCGGAATTACGGCACGGAGGCAGTTGGTTGGCAACGCAAGTCAAGTCTGAGCAACAGAGCCACAAACAAGTCAAAAAGCATGGAATCAATTACAAGTGGATTGCCCTGTCAAATACGACCATAGCTGTATTTTTGGCGATGGTTAACTCTTCGATCATCATGATCTCACTTCCGGATATTTTTCGTGGCATCCACATGGATCCCCTTGTGCCAGCCAATACAAGCTATTTGCTGTGGCTGATGATGGGTTTCATGGTCGTCACAGCTGTGCTGGTAGTCAGTTTTGGCCGAATTGGGGATATCTTCGGCAGGGTGAAGGTCTTCAACCTTGGCTTCATGGTCTTTACGACCTTTTCAATCTTGTTGTCTGTGACATGGATGAGTGGCACATCGGGAGCATTGTGGCTCATCGCGATGCGGGTCCTTCAGGGAGTCGGGGGTGCCCTCCTGTTCGCAAACTCGTCAGCGATTCTTACTGACGCCTTTCCGCAGGATGAACGGGGACTGGCACTTGGCATCAATAACGTGGCCGCAATTGGCGGGGCGTTCATTGGGTTGATCTTGGGCGGGCTACTTGGACCGCTTGACTGGCACCTGGTCTTCGTGGTCTCGGTGCCGTTTGGGTTGTTGGGGACCGTATGGTCGTGGTGGAAGCTCGAGGAGCGTGGTGTTCGCACCCCATCGACGATCGATTGGTGGGGAAACCTGACATTCGCCGTCGGGCTGATCGCGGTGTTGGTTGGTATCACCTATGGAATCATGCCCTATGGTCACGACACGATGGGGTGGAACAACCCCTTGGTGTTGACGGCACTCATTGGGGGAGTGGCGGTCCTGATCGCCTTCGGCATCATCGAGACCAGGGTTGAGAATCCGATGTTTTACCTTCCACTCTTTAGGATCAGGGCATTCGCGGCCGGAAACTTGGCAAACCTGCTCGCATCCCTCGGACGGGGTGGGATGATGTTCATCCTCATTATCTGGCTCCAAGGCATTTGGCTTCCGCTTCACGGATACAGTTTCGCGTCAACGCCGCTATGGGCTGGCATCTACATGCTGCCGCTCACCCTGGGGTTCCTGATTGCGGGTCCGATTTCGGGCCGCTTGTCTGATCACTTTGGATCGCGGACTTTCGCAACGGCGGGAATGGTCCTATCAGCGACAAGCTTCTTCCTCCTGACGCTGGTTCCCATCAACTTTTCATACGTTTGGTTTGCCTTGCTGCTGCTGCTGAACGGAATTGCCATGGGCATGTTTTCTTCGCCAAACTGGGCGGGTATCATGAACAGCCTTCCGGCCAAGCGGCGCGGTTCAGGTGCCGGTATGGTGTCCACCTTCCAGAACTCAGGGATGGTGCTTTCGATCGGCGTCTTTTTCACCCTGATCATCACTGGATTGGCCGCAAGTCTGCCTGCCGAAGTCTTTGGAGGCTTAGTCCAACAGGGTGTTCCAGCCGCGGTTGCCGGCCCTATTTCGCATTTGCCGCCGACAGCGACGGTGTTCTCCGCCTTGCTTGGATACAATCCCATGCAATCGCTCCTTGGGCCCGCACTGGGTCACCTCCCAGCGGCGAAAGCGGCTTTTCTCACAGGGAAATCCTTTTTTCCCAACCTGATTTCCGCTGCATTTAGTAAGGGGCTTGACCGGGCGTTTTACTTTGCCATGGCGGCGTCATTGATTGCCGCACTTGCTTCAGCGTTGCGCGGGGGCAAGTACCATCATGTCGAGGCCGCAACCAGGACCGCCGAAGTTGGCGACTCTAAAATGGCACTGAAGACAGAGCCGAAGGTTTGATCGATCGGCACCCTGGTTCCAAACGATTCGGCGCCTGTCCCACTCGGACTCCAGCATGGGTTCTATTGTGCGAGGGAGCCGCAGAAGACAGGTGTAGTGGACTCTGCTCACAGGTACCGGTTCCGGCAATGTGTTCAATGCGCTCAGGCGTTGCGGGGTTAGAGAACTTTATCGCCGTCACCATCGGGTCGCCCCTTTGGGTTGAGTTGGTTTCTGCTGCTGTGGATTAATCCGTGGGCTTGTTACCCGGGGTCATATCTCGGCGATTTCATGGTCGGGTTTTCTAACCATTCAGGTGAGCATTCAATGCCAGTTGACAATTAATCCGTCGATCGTCTAATGAAAATTCCTTCGAACGTATTGAAAAATTTTCTACGGGTGTCGCCTGGGTATTTCCTCTCGTGTGTGTATTGATGAAGGAGCCAGTGTTTGCAGAGAACGGGAGCCCAATCTTGAATTTCCTGGAAATTCGTCAGACCACTTTAATTGCAACAACGAGTCAAGTTGTTCGCGGTGATTGCAAAGGGGACGGGGGCTCATACCGCGGTAAAGATTTGCGTTGGTGGTCAGCGTCGAGCCCAGCGTGGTGATACTGAGCAGTGGGAAATACTCATTGAGATAGAGCTGAAAAGCTTGTAGGTTAGCTCTTGGAAGATCGTATGCAGGGATGAGGATCCACAACCCAAGGAGTGCTGATTTAGAGAATTGTAGGCCCGGCCAGATCAAAGGGGAGATCATGGAAGTAATCAGTCCAGCGGTTCGCCGCATGCTCGAGGCAGCTCAAATTGACCCAGAAGGATACTGGGAGAAGGCGGCACGTCAGCTCCCCTGGTTTCGCACCTGGGACAAGGTATTTGAACATGATTTTCCGACGTTCCGCTGGTTCCTTGGCGGCCGTACCAATATCTCCTACAACGCGCTGGACCATCATGTAGAGCGTGGCTGGGGTGGTCATGCGGCCCTGATCGCTGAAAACGAGCTGGATGAAAGACGGACCTATACCTACGCCCAACTCCATCATGAGGTGAAACGGATTGCCAGAGCTCTTAGAGGTTTAGGCGTTCACAGGGGTGATCGAGTTGCAATCTACATGCCGACAATACCGGAGGCGATCGCAGCCATGCTCGCGGTTACCCGGATTGGGGCGATACATCTTGTAGTCTTTGCCGGCTTCGGCAGCGGTGCATTGTCGGAGAGGGTCAGGCTTGCCGAGGCAAAGGTACTGCTCACTGCTGACGGCACCTGGCGAAAAGGCAACCTGGTGCCGCTTTTTGGCATCGTGGAGGAGGCGCTGGCGACGCCAGACTGTCCCATTGAGAAAGTCGTGGTGCTCGGACGCCAGGGAGAGCCAAAGGGTCTGAAACTCGGACGCGATCTTACATGGGACCAGTTCCTGTCACAGGGAGATGGGCAGTCAGACGACTTCGAGGTCATGGAATCCAATGAGCCGGCCTACATCCTTGCCACTTCAGGAACCACCGGAAAGCCAAAGTTGACTGTACATACTCACGGCCCGTATCAGGTGGGGATCACAAGTTCAGCACACGTCTGTTTTGGAATGACTGAAAGAGATGTCTGGTGGTCAACGTCGGATATCGGCTGGGTGGTGGGCCACAGCTACATCGTCTACGCTCCGCTGTTGGTCGGCGCGACAACCATCGCTTATGAAGGTGCGCTCGATCATCCCGGCCCGGAGCAGCTATACGAGATTGTCGAGCGCTACAGCGTGACTGGCGTGTTTACCGCGCCAACGGCGGTACGAATGTTGATGCGCTACGGCTTAGAGCCGGCTCTCAAACATGACATATCGTCGCTCACCCGGGTGGTTTGCGCCGGAGAGGTGCTGAATGTTCCTGCCTGGGAGTGGCTGCAGTACGAAGTGCTTGGAAATGAAGTGCCGGTAATAGACCACATGTGGCAGACAGAGACAGGGGGTCCGGTTTTCGGAAATCCATTTGGTGTCAACCTTCTTCCGATCAAGCCCGGATCCGCGGGAATACCTCTGCCTGGGATGTCCGCTGAAATAAGAGATCTCGATGGGCGCAGGTGCGAGACAAACGAGAAGGGCATCGTGGTTGTCACCCGGCCGTTTCCAGGGCTTACGGCAACGATATGGAGAGACGAGGCGCGTTATGGCCGCGACTACTGGGGCCAAATTCCCGGAGTCTTCTTTACCGGAGATGCAGCGTCGGTTGACGAAGACGGTTACTTCTGGTTCTCGGGCCGTGCGGACGAAATCATAAAGATCGCAGGACACCGCATTGGCACCATCGAAGTGGAGACGGCCTTTCTTCACAATCCTGCCGTTGCAGAAGCCGGTGTCACCGGCAGACCGGATGAACTGCGGGGCGAAGTGATCTCTGCCTTTATCGTATTGCGGGCGGGCAACACCCCATCTGATGAGCTTCGCGATTCTCTGCTCCGAACGGTGAGAGACCAACTCGGTCCCATCGCTGTCATAGCCGAAGTCAACTTCGTCGATGCCCTGCCAAAGACCCGTTCCGGCAAGATAATGAGACGCGTCCTAAAGGCCGTGACTCTTGGTGTGGATCCCGGAGACGTGTCCACCATCGAGGACGAAGGTTCAGTTGCTGACGCCCGCGAAGCGTGGGCGCAGATGAGGGCGGCGACCTAGATCCGTCGTCGATGGTTGGATGATAGATAGAGTGCTTCGGTGCTGTCTTTTTCATAGTGAATCCGTTATCTGCTCAGACTTTGTGAGTCAACTGAACCGCAGTTGTCCACGCTCCTTTTTCATGGCATGGAAGCTGCGTGATTCGGCTGCTGGCAGTCATCTACCGCGCTGCGATTACGCCCGGCTTGAAAGCGAAAGTCTTTTGTTCCAAGGGGAGAGGATGTCAATTATCTCTGCCGGGAGCCTGGCAACAAGGCATTTGAATCCGGGGAAAATTTGCACAACTCCAATATATGTGTTATCCATAGATCTATGGAATATGAGACTGTTGGTCCCTTGAGGGCGGATATCTACGAACAGTTGGCCCGAATCGGGAAGATCGTTTCTCATCCCAAGAGGATTGAATTATTGGAGATCCTTTGTCAGAGTGAGCGGCGGGTTGATTCTTTAGCGCTGGCCACGGGTCTGCAGCTGACAACTGTATCTGCTCATTTGCAGACCATGCGTCAGGCCCGCTTGGTCGAGACTCGGCGAGAGGGAACCCGCATCTATTATCGGGCTGCCGGAGCGGAGGTGTGCGAGTTCGTCAAGGCACTCGGCGATCTGGCTCGGGCCCGACTGGCAGAGGTGGACCAGATCCTTCGTGAGATCGAGGTGGGAGGTCATAGCGCTGAACAGGTATCGCGTGACGACCTAATTGCGCGGGTGAGGCGGGGGGATGCTGTCGTGATCGACGTACGGCCCAGCGAGGAATACGAAGCCGGACATATTCCCGGGGCGCTCTCGCTTCCCCTTGAACATCTTGAAGCCAGGCTTGATGAGATTGGAAGCGATGTCGAGGTTGTTGCGTATTGTCGCGGACCGCTGTGCCTGTTGGCGCCTCAGGCAGTCGCAATACTGCGCAGGCGTGGAATAAATGCCCAGCGTCTCGAGGACGGGATGCCTGAGTGGCGCCAGGCTGGATTGGCGGTCGCCCTTGGGATTGAACCGGGATCAATGTAGAGGCGTTGGAATGAGCTGCCGCAGGTTGCGGCTGAAAAAGAGGTAAGAAGACAATGAAGGTACTCATCATTATTAATGACCCGCCCTATGGCACGGAACGTTCCTACAACGGTTTGCGTTTGGCGGGTGCTCTCGCACGGCGCGAAGACGTCGAAGTTCGGATGTTTCTATTCGGTGATTCAGTGGGCTGTGCGGTGGCGAATCAGAAAGTTCCCGATGGCTACTACCACCTTGATCGTATGGTGGTTTCTGTCATCCGTCACGGTGGAAAGATTGGACTTTGCGGTACCTGCATGGATGCCAGGGCGATCAGCGAAGAGATGTTGGTCGAAGGTGCGCAGCGGTCAACTCTCGAGGAGTCAGCCGATTGGACTCTTTGGGCTGACAAGGTAGTGAGCTTTTAATAGATATCCTCAAGGCGCTACCAGAATTTGTTAGGGCAACGCTTGGCAGATATGACCCACCGATGGGAGATGAATGTGACAGCGCGAATTGTAATACTTGGTGGTTCGTTTGGAGGTCTTGCCAGCGCCTATGAGCTTCGGAGGCATCTCCAGCCGGGTCAATGCGAAATTACCCTGATATCCAAAGAGCCGCGCTTCACCTTTATACCGTCGCTGCCATGGCTGGCCCTGGGAACAAGAACGCTTTCGCAAATATCATTTGACCTCTCTTCCGCACTGGCCCGCCGGGGAATTGCTTTTGCCAATGAGACCGCTATTTCAATTGACCCAGATCGACAAGTTGTAGTCACGGACCAAAAAGAGCATCCCTATGACTACTTGGTCATAGCCACTGGGCACCGAAGCGCAAATGAGGCGGTTCCTGGCCTTGGTCCCTTCGACGGACCCGGACACTCGCTCATGTCTCCGCCCGAAGCATCTGAAATGCGTGATGCATTGATAAGGTTTCTTGATTCTCCGGGACCGGTTGTGGTTGGTTGTGCACCCGGAGCCAGCTGTATAGGTCCCAGCTATGAGTTTGTTTTTGAACTCGATCATCTCCTGCGCCGACGCCGCCTGCGGCATCAGGTGCCGATTACCTTTGTTACTCCGGAACCGTTTCTCGGTCATATGGGAATGGGTGGAGTCGGAAAACTCAGACAGTTTCTTGAAGGAGAATTCGAAGAGCGCGACATAGGTTATCGAACTTCTGCGGCGGTTTCAAAGATAGCGGAGGACGCTGTGGAGCTTGAGGGCTCAAAACCGATTCCGTCGACACTCTCGATGGTGATCCCGCCGCTTGCCGGCATAGCGGCGGTGGCCAACAGCCGAGGACTTTCAAATCCAAAAGGCTTTATTGTTACTGATTCCCATTACCGGCACCTGACGTACCAGAACGTATACGCAGTCGGCGTAGCCGTTGCGCTGCCGCCGGCCGATGAGACGGCGGTCCCGGTCAACTTTCCCAAGACCGGCCACATGACAGAGCAAATGGCCACCATTGCTTCTCGTGACATAGTGGCGAGATGCAATGGTGGAAAGGCCGAAACCCACGAGCTTTCAGCCAGGTGCGTGTTGGATCTCGGGAATCGTGGCGTCTATCTGGCTGTCGATCCGGTGCGTCCACCTCGCGACAAGCTCCCCGCAGTCTCAGAGGGAAGGCAATGGCTATGGACCAAGCGCGCGTTTGAACGCACATACCTTTGGAGCGCTAAGCGAGGAAGACGCATGCCAACAACCTTTGGATGGTGAAGTCATGGCAGGATTTGCGGTCATAACGCCCTGCCGTAATCGGTTGGTGGGAAAAGAGATTCCAAATGAGTCGATCCCCAAAATTTCAACAGTTCAAGGGATGTCTGCCAGCGATACATGAAGGCGGAAAGTCAGGCCGTCAATCGCGATGCCATTGCCGACTTTGGAAAGCGATCGGCCAGCATCAGGCTCGGGTTGCACGTCCAGCTGAGTTAGCGGCTGATTCTTGGCGAAAACTAGCAATTGACATGAGTTTGCCAAGCCGCATAAAGGCCTTCAACAGGCATGTCCTCAAACTCTAGCCTTGCATTTCGCCAATAGGTTCTCCCTCGGCAGGGGATTTCTCGCAGACTGGGCCATGTGAGTCACTGATTATCTAGTTGATGTCGCCTTTCAGCCTTTCGTATGGAGGCTTGCCGTTTTTCCTCTAGACGGTTCTCGATCGAACCTAACGTTGGTCTGGTCGGTCTACGCTTTCGCGGTCTCTTTGCGGCTGTCTCCAATTTGTCAATGAGATTTTGAAGAGCCACTTTGCGATTCTGATTTTGAGAGCGCTCTGATGAGGCAACAACTTTGAGTTCATCTCCAAATCGCGCAGTGATGCGCTCAAGAACGCTGGCCTCTCCTGATAGTTGTGTGAGGTCGCAGATCAGCTCCACCTTGGTGTCGGATTTGTTGACATGCTGGCCTCCGGGCCCTGAACTTCGTGAGAAGCGCCAGGTAAGGGCAGAAGGCGGTACCTCAACTCTGGCTTTAGGTGATGACACCGTTAACTCCGCTTCCCCGACTATCAGAGACTTCAAGCACTTAATGTAAGAGCCATCTGTCATGGGCACTGTCGTTCGGGTGAGTCTGGCACACCGGTCGGGTACCATTTGGTGGGCAGCGTGGTCGTTGCAAGACAAGCGTACTGCTTTTCGATAGAGACCTCAAAGAGATATGAACTGGTCATTTTGGCCGTAAAGGTGCTCATGATTCCTGGATGTGTCCAGGAGGTTTGGCGCCTGGGCGAGCAAAGTGTTGGAGGGATTTGGGGGTTGGCGCTTCTTCGCTTTCTTGGAGGTTTCGTCGTTTCCCAAGCGAGTTTTAGAAATGAGATATGATCTGGTTTGCAATCTAAATATTTGGGATCTCAGAATTGCGTGACGTGAAAACAGCTGGAGGCGGATTGGCGCAAAGTAGGTTGCGTTCAAAACTTCTGCCTTTTGCGGCTTTGCTTTTGGCAACGGCTTTTTTCCGGTCGACTCAAAACGCGGTTCAGACCACAATCGGACCCTTTGGCCACATTCTGTTGAAATTGAGTCCGACAATCGTTGGATTTGGCATAACGTTGGCAGGCGCTGTTGGTGCGTTGGCGAACTTGTGGCTGGCAAGGCGGCTCCAGTCTGTCCGCCTTCGGCGCATGGCATTGGTCGGACTTGTCGGGACAAGCTTCGCGATAGTTGTGGTTGTTGCCGGAAGCAGTCTTCCCACCTACCTGATTTCGGCAGTGATCTTTGGAGCTGCAGGCGGCTTGGTGATGACGGCGCTGGCCACGCTTGCCGGTCAGGTCCCTGGTGTCGCAAAGGGCAGGTCGATCAGTGCCTATACGGTTGCTTTGAGCGCGAGTCTGGCTCTGGGACCGTTTGCTGAGTCGCTTATATTGCGTGTGAGCGGCGGATCCCTAAAAGTGGCGATACTCGCCTTCCTGCCGCTTCCGCTAATTGGCGCAGCACTTATCGCTTTTGTCGTATCCCAAGTGAAACCATCGACGGAAAGTGAACAGGCGGGCTCTTTCCCTGCTCTACTTGAGATTAGGTTCTTGGTAAGTCAATTGATAGGGTGACTCAGATTGAATCTCCTGGAGGTGCGAATGTTGGGAAAGCCATTCCATCGTCATGATCCCCCATTGAGACGCAAATTCGGGTTGCAGATAGTAAGGACCGAAAATAGAATTCCCTTGCGTTCTGCAACTCATGGGAACAAAAGGGAGGTTGCTCAGTGGCTCAAACTGAGAAAGACTGGATCAACTCGTTAGCTGCGGCACTCAACGTCGACGTACCAACGGACGAAGAGCGTGATGCGCTTTTGGCTTTGGCTGCTGTAGCTGCGCATATGTCAGAACGGACTGCCGCCCCGATCAGCTGCTGGCTGGCAGCACGAGCTGGTCTTACGGCTCTCGAAGGAAAAGCTCTAGTTGAAAAGCTCGCTAGCCAAGTTCACGAGTGAACCACCAGAGGCACAGAGTGTACATGCGTGTGTCATGGGTGCGGGCGGAATTTCATCTTCACTATCTCCGTGGGTGAAGGTAATGGCACCAGAGTCGTGAGTTAACTCCGATGGTGACAGCGTC
>DAHXKX010000098.1 GCA_027366165.1 Actinomycetota bacterium | reverse complement strand
GGGGGCGTGTGATGCCCAGGTTGGAGCACTAGCAAGCTGAGCCACTTTCCTCGGTGCGCGCATCAGGTTGGCTGTCGGCATCTCAAAGTGATGGCGAAATCTGTTTAATAGGCGACCCTAAGAATTGTATCGAAGTCAGGACTTTCAGAAGAATTGGCGAGTCTTGCAAAGGGTTTTAGGAATTGAAGAATTGCCACAGTCAAGGGTTGAATTTTTCGAGACTGTGGTTTAGGAGGAGGTAGGGATGGGTAACATTGGTAGTCGTGAAATTCTCCGGCTTTCGGTTAACGGCCGTCATCATGAGTTGCTTGTAAAGCCTTATGCGACACTGTTGGAAGTACTGCGGGAAGATCTTCGCCTGACCGGCACCAAACATGGTTGTGAAGCCGGCGAATGTGGCGCCTGTGTCGTGCTGGTCGATGGAACCCCGCAGCTGAGTTGCCTGGTTCTGCCAGGCCAAATCGAAGGAAGTGAGGTTACGACCATCGAGGGCGTCTCTAACGGGTCGGAACTTCATCCCGTGCAACAGGCATTCATGGATCACGGGGCTCTTCAATGCGGCTACTGCACTCCAGGAATGGTCCTGTCGTCGAAGGCACTTCTTGATTCAAACCCCTCTCCGACACGGGACGAAATTAATGAGGCTCTTTCGGGCAACCTATGCCGCTGTACGGGATACGTAAGCATTATTGAAGCGGTGGAGGATGCTGGGAGGGCGATGGCATGACGACCGTATCCCTTGATTCAAGCACTGACTTGCGTGTAATCGGCAAGTCGCTGCCGAAAGTTGATTCCGTTGGAAAGCTCATCGGTCTGACTGCGTATGCCGACGATATTGAGCTGCCGAACACCCTGTATTGCAAACTTCTCCGCAGTCATCATCCGCACGCCAGGATCTTGTCTATCGACAGCAACGCCGCGTTGGCCATGGAGGGTGTTGTCGCGGTCATAACGGGTGAAGATCTGCCAATCAAATATGGCATTATGCCGACGAGCCAAGACGAACACGCGCTTGAAAACGAGAAAGTCCGGTTCGTTGGCGATCCAGTCGCCGCGGTTGCTGCCGTCGATGAGGAGACCGCGCTGGCAGCCTGCCGGGCCATCCTGGTCGAATATGAGCCGTTGGAGGCGATCGAATCAATCGAGCACGGACTGCTCCCGCCGACCGATGAGCCAATTCACGACTACGCAGGTCCAGGCAATATCCACCGCATGGGAGCTTTGGAATTTGGTGAGGTGGATGAAGGTTTTGCCAATTCCAGCTTTATTCGTGAGGACGTGTTCTTCTACGAAGGTAACACGCACTTGCCGATGGAGCAGCATTCCGCAACTGCGACTTTCGTTGGGGATCAACTAACTCTTTGGTCCTCGACCCAGAATCCGCACTATGTTCACCGTGCCCTAGCGAGGGTCTTTGACATGCCAATGGGCCACATCAGGGTTGTTGCGGCTCCGCACGGGGGAGGCTTTGGGGGCAAATCGGATCCATTCTCTCACGAAATGGCTGTCTGCAAGCTTGCAATGATTACCGGGAGACCCGTAAAATGTACTCTCACCCGCGAGGAGGTGTTCTACGTGCACCGTGGCCGTCACCCGGTGCTGATGTGGGTACGGACTGGAGTTGCAAAGGACGGGAAGATCCTCGCGATGCATTTTAAGACTGCTTTGGACGGTGGAGCGTACGGCTCCTATGGCCCGGCGTCGATGCTATACACCGGAGCATTGCAGACTACCACCTACAACATTCCCGCTTACAGGTTTGAAGGTGTACGTGTATTTACAAACAAGGCGCCGTGTGGTCCAAAGCGTGGCCACGGCACACCGCAGCCCAGGTTCGCGCTAGAGCTTCATCTCGACAAAATTGCTGAAGCGATTGGAGTCAACCCGGTCGAATTGCGCAGGCGAAACTACGTGAAGCCATATACCCGCACAATAAATCATCTGCGCATTACCTCCTGTGGAATAGAAGAGGTGACTGACAGGGTTGTCGAGGCTTCCGGATTCCTCGATCGCAAGAAGAGGCTTGGGCATGGTATGGGGTTCGCAGTATCGGCCTACATGTGTGGCGCAGGACTGCCAATCTATTGGAACCGCCTGCCCCACAGTGAATGCATCATTCAGGTGAACCGTGGAGGCGTCACACTCTACTGCGGCGCGACAGACATTGGTCAAGGGTCTGACACTGTGCTGGCAACTGTGGCAGCCGAGCAGCTGGGACTTTGGCCGACTGATGTACGAATAGTGAGTGGAGATACCGGATTAACGCCGGTAGATCTTGGATCCTATTCGTCACGCGTCACGTTCATGGCAGGCAATGCCGCGCTCCAGGCCGCCAAAGAGATGCGCGAGATACTTGTTAAGGCCGTGGCGGAAAAGATGGAGTGCAGCCCAAGCGAAGTAATGGTCGGAGATGGCAAGATCGGTGAGCTGAGCTTCGAAGAGGCCGCCGTCTTGGCTGAGGAGCGTTTTGGCATGCTCTCCACGCGTGGCAGCTATGCGCCGCCGGCCAACATCGGAGGTAAGTTCAAGGCTGCTGGCGTTGGTCCGAGCCCTGCGTACTCCTATTCGGCCGCAGTTATCGACCTAGATGCCGATCCATACAGTGGCGAGATCCGGCTCAATAAGGTTTGGATTGCCCATGACATCGGACGTTCCATCAACACTTTGGCTGTGAAGGGTCAGGTTGAGGGGGGCGTCTACATGGGGCTTTCCGAAGCAATGATGGAAGGTCAACTGTATCGCCACGGACTGCACAAGCAGCCGTCGATGCTTGACTACAAGGCCTTCACATTTAAGGAGATGCCTGAGGTTGAGACATTTCTGGTGGAGACGATCGATCTCGAAGGTCCTTACGGTGCCAAAGAGGCTGGACAGGGTCCTCTGCTTCCAGTTATTCCCGCTGTGGTTTCCGCCGTTCATGACGCTCTTGGTGTCTGGGTGGATGAAGTTCCGATTACAGCGGACAAGATTATGCGTGCTATGGACGCCAAGGCTAAGGGTCGCGAAGGCCGGTACGGACCTAAGAGCTTCCCGAATATTTCCTATCCCACTATTGTAAAGGTGCCCCCCTTCGATGCTTCGTCTTCCGCGTTTTAGTTATCTACGACCAGGATCTGTGGCAGAAGCTGCGCAGGTTCTTTCAGAGTACGGATCCCGGGCCAGAGTGGTCGCTGGGGGAACGGACATATTGCCAAAGATGAAGCGTGGCCAGATGGAGCCTGAAGTTGTCATTGGGCTTGGCCATCTTAATGAGCTTCGCGGAATCCGGGCCACCGAAGACGGTGGCTTTGAGATTGGGGCGTGCGTGACACTTTCTGAGGTGGTCGCAAGTCCTGAGTTGCGGGCTGCCTATCCCGGCTATGTTCATGCCGCTGCGCTGGTCTCAACTCCGGCATTGCGCAATTCTGGCACTATTGGAGGAAACCTTTGTGTCGACACGCGTTGCAATTATTATGACGAGAGTTACGAATGGCGCAAGGCGCTTGGCTTCTGCATGAAAAAAGATGGAAACATTTGCCGGGTGGCGCCAGCAAGTGCCACATGTCGTGCCATTGCCTCCTCGGACACTGCACCTGCCGCAATTTCGATGGGTGCCACCGTGGTGTTGGTGGGGCCCAATGGACAGCGTGAAGTTCCTGTTGAATCACTGTACCAAGACGATGGACAGTTCTACATGACGAAAGCACCGGATGAGATTCTGACCAGCCTGCGGATGCCAAGTCCAGGACGTTGGAAGTCGTCTTATGTAAAGGTGCGCAACCGGGGCTCGATTGACTTTCCGTTGGTAGGTGTGGCAGCCGCAATACAGATGAGCGGTTCAGTGGTCGAGGCTTGCCGGATTGTCATTACGGCGGTCGGTCCTCAGCCTTTGGATGTCAGCCAGGCCGCAGGTGCACTCGTGGGTAGAGAGATCGACGACGCCCTACTCGAAGAGGTTGCAACCGAGGCTGCGAAACCTGCGAGGCCTTTGGACAATGCCGATCTTTCGTATGTCTGGAGAAAGAGGATGACACGTCGAGCGATCGAGCAGGCCATACGTGAGGCTGCTGAGGTCGCGTGAAGCTGCTCCAGAATGAATGCGGTGATAGTTCGTTAGTCAAGAGTCGGAAATGTGGCTGAGTTGAAGATCAGGATTACCAAGACAATTGTGAAAAAGCGTGTGAGTTGAATTGATTTGAAGTTGAGGCTGTGACAGTTGCGCAATCATGGCTCGGTTGGACAAACCAGCTAGAAATCGTTGGTTTCTAGCAAGAATTGTGGGTGATGAATTGTGTGGCTGAAGTCGAAGAGAAGCGGAGCATGTCATTGGAAAAGGTCTACTCCCGACTCTCCATCGCGGTATCCGGTTCCGGAAGGGTGTGTTTGCCCTACCACTGCCGGTCTAAAGAAAGTGAAGTGTGGGGGATGATCAAAATGTGTGTGACCAGATCAGCCATTGACATTGGAAATGTGGAGCGGACTTCGGAACGAAGAGTTCGCATGAGCGGAGACTGTCCTGCGGGAGCCAGTTTTGCAGGTGAGGCTCGGAGAAGCCCATTTTCCAAGTTTGTGGCTGAAAGGTGTGGTTTGAGGATGTCGCTCCATGTAGGTGAGAAATGAGTTCGAATTTGGATACCCAGGCAGATGTGAAATCAATTCAGCTGGAGAAGCTGCAATCTGGCATGGAGGAAGTCTTAGCCTCCAACCCTTTCTATCAAGCACGTCATCACCAAGTGAACAACTGGGATGATTTTTACGAGCTGCCTTTTTTGATGAAGGCCGAACTCGTGGAGGATCAGACAAAAAACCCACCTTTTGGAACAAATCTGACCTATCCATTGGGCGATTATGTGAGGCTTCACCAGACTTCCGGAAGCTCCGGAGGGCGACCTCTTCGGTGTTTGGATACCGCAAGATCCTGGCAATGGTGGACAAGCATTTGGGCTAACCACATCTACAAAGGAGCCGGAATCACCAGTGACGACCGGATCTTCTTCGCCTTTAGCTTTGGACCATTTGTTGGATTTTGGTCCGCTTACGCAGGCGCTGAAAGACTTGGGGCCATGGTCATTCCGGGCGGCTCGATGAGTTCGGAACAACGGATACTTGCAATTCTCGATCTTGAGCCCACGGTTCTCTGCTCAACTCCAACCTACGCACTCAGGTTGGCGGAAGTTGCATCCAAGATGGGAATCGATATTTCAAAATCTTCGATCACAAGGACTCTGCACGCGGGTGAACCCGGCGCCAGCATTCCTGGCACGAAGCAGGCTATCGAAACCGCATTTGGGGCGATTTGTCTTGACCACACGGGGATGACCGAATTGGGTCCGACCGGCTTCACATGCTCAGTAGGTGACGGTGTCCACTTCATCGAGTCGGAATTCATTTTCGAGGTGATTCCAGTTGGCACCGATCCTGATCCCCACAATACACACTCTGAGGGAGTTGGCGAACTTGTCGTCAGTAACTTGGGGCGCTTCTGCTCGCCATTGATCCGCTATCGTACCGGTGATCTTGTGGACCTGTCACGTAAACCCTGTGCCTGTGGCAGTCCTTTTGTCAAAGCAGTTGGTGGAATACGCGGACGTGTGGACGACATGTTCACCGTTAGGGGGATAAATCTTTATCCTTCGCAGGTGGAAGAGGTACTTAGGCGATATTCGGAAATAGTGAACTTTCAAATCAGGCATAAAAAGGTTCGTCATATGGACGAGGTGGCACTCTTGATTGAAACCCGCGATGGCAGCGACTCGGTAGTTGAGCGGGTTGTGCTTGACCTGCGGCACTCTTTTGGCGTCCGCATTGATTGTGAGTGCGTTCCGACCGGCTCGCTCCCGAGTGACGAAATGAAGGCCAAGCGGGTCGTTCACGTTCAGGGCTGAGTTCCGAGTTGGGCTGTATTTTGGGCGGATTGGGCCAGACAACTGTTTGACTGTGGGCTCCGGTCCTGTATCCATTCTGATTTTGCCTGGCGTCAAGAGTTGCCTGGCTCTTGATGCCTTGGCAGGTTTTCAACGCCAGCAGCCAAATATGTGTGGCCTGCTCGGCTTCTGAGAGTGTCTGACGGTGAGAAATGAACGACATCACCTCTCTGTGTGTTGTACGATTTATCGTGAGGTCTTGGCTCTGAAAATATCTGGGTCTCGATTATTCAGGTAGTTTATGTTCACAGGAGATGAGTTATGACCGGGGATGAAAATACCTTGGCAGGTGGTTCGCAACCCGAGTCGGTATCGGATGAGGTCATGCGTGCTGAACTCGGACGTAGGCTACGAATGGAAGCCCCATGGGCTATCCAGTTCCGAGACCCCTCTCAGGAGATCAAGCGCTTGTTCAGTGAACTGTTTGGGACTTTCTTCCTGGTGATAGTTGCCGCGGGGGCGCCTACCGTCTCCGCAGTTGGGGCGGGGCAGATTGGCCGCGCCGCAGCAGTCACCGCGCCTGGCCTGATGGTGTTGTCGATAATACTTTTCATGGGTAGAGTCTCCGGTGCACATCTGAACCCGGTGGTGAGTATCGCGTTCGCGTTGCGGAAGGACTTTCCGTGGAGAAGGGTTCCAGGCTACATTGTTGTTCAGGCCGTTGGTGCGATCTTGGCCGGGCTGTTTCTGTATGCAATGTTCGGGAAAGTCGGGCTGTTGGGAGCGACTGTTCCCGGCAAGGGAATCACCGATCTCCAGGCGTTCTTAATGGAGACAGTTCTTACGCTTGGCTTGGTGAGCACAATTCTCGGAACTGCATCCAAGGCTCAGAACGTTGGCACCATGTCGGCAGTCGGAGTTGGGTCATATATCGCTTTGGCCGGTCTCTGGGCAAGCCCAATCAGCGGTGCTTCGATGAACCCAGTCCGGTCCCTAGGTCCGGCAGTGGCGCTTGGTGATTTTTCCCACCTTTGGGTTTACTTAGCTGGACCATTGGCTGGTGCCTTGATTGCGGTCTTGGTAGCGTTCATCTTGAGAGGGCCTGCTGGTTTTGATTCGGATGCCCAGCTGGCCGCTCAGGGGAAAATTAAGTAGCGGGTGTATTCTATGTATCTGGTTTTCCAGATTGTCGATTGCAGAGGGGGCGGATGTGGCCAAAGAAAAATCCATTCGAAGAGAACTTTGGAAGGATACTCCGGAGGAGCATGACTTCCCCGCCGCGTTTAGCTATCTTTCGCTAGTTTGTGGGGTGAAGGCTGCCGAGGCGCTGGTCGCTTCCATGAGAGAGGCTCCAACCGAGATTCGGAAGGCAAAGGATCTCTTGAGGGCGAGTGGGCTGCCACTGTTGTCGAAGGACGACTTTCATGTGTCTCTGGATCTGAAAAAAGTGTCGAAGGGAATTCCACTTTCACCGGTTTTGCTTGTCAGAGGGAACATCTCCAAGCAGATCAGCCTTACGGTTGCCGATGGCTACCACAGGATTTGTGCCAGCTACCAGATAAGTGAGAATGAGGATATTCCCTGCAAGATCGTTGAACCCAAGTACATCTGACTGAAGTTGAAGATAGAGTCTCGCGGTTTAGTCGGTTCACAAACGGCTGAGACAGGGAACGGTTGTGCCGGCAGCGAAAGTTCAAACGGGGCGCCAAGCGGTTGAAGGTCTGCCAATTTGATGTGGTGGAGGTGGCAGACCAGTTATGGCCGCTGGTTCTCGCGGGAAAGCCATTTCTGCCCGCGTGCGTAAAGGGCCTGAACCTCTGGACCATCGAGTCCCGGCATGTCTGTCTTGACCGAGTAGCCGACACGTGACTGAAGGTAGGCCAAGTGTCGATATCCAATTGGAAACTTGTTTAGCAGTACAGGGTCAAGTATTGGCGTTTGTCCCGGTACAACTGAGCTGAGACGGTCCATTTCATAGATCGGTTGACGAAGCACAAGCTTCCAGTTGCCGTCCGAACGTCTGAGAAAATCATAGAATCTGCCGGTGCAGATGACATCGCATTGCACTCCTTCCACCACAGCTCTTTGAGTTATCGTCATCTTTGTTTGTGCCACGGCTCGATCGTCGCAAACGTCGATGGAGCTTCCACCCAGGAAGTGAAGAATCCTTACCCCTTTGTTCCAGCCATCGATACTGGCTTGAATGAACTCTTCGACCGTCCCTTGTTTCCAAGTTGCCATCATTATTCCGTCGTCGGCCCACAGCGTTCGAAATCGATCCCACGCCCCCGCATCACGCCAAACTGCCCAATTCTCGACAAGCTCTCGAATGCGCAAGCGCTCACCTATCTGATCGACCACCGCCACGACCTTTCTTCCGTCTGATTTCGTGGTCAGTTTACCCTGTGGCCCCCTGTTCAACTTGTAGTCAGTCTTGAATGCAAGACTGAAATCAGGTGGGTTCGAGTTTCTGTATTGGGCCGTTAGCTTTGTAGAAAAGGAGGTTAAACAGATATGATGGGACGAAATTTATTGCTTAGGCAATCGTCACTTCGGCCCTGACAAGCGCTGTGGTTTTCGCATCGCCCCATATCGGTGCTGTGCAGTTCAGGCGACTGTTAGGTGAGGGATTTAAGATCTGATTTGCTTTTGGAGGGTGCTTGTATGACTAACATTACCAAGACCTCGACTACTCACTATGAAGTTCAGAAAAAGCGGCGGGCACGGTTTATTGAAGAGTGGCGAAACAACCATAGGACTGTGATTCGCGGAGATGAAGTCGAGATGCACGAGACTCCCCGACGCGTCAGTACCGGCGTTTATTTGGGCAAAGATGGAGACAGCCCCATAAGGACGGTGGATGCTGCGGCGCATCAAGTCACTTCAGGTGCGGTATCTACTATCCATCGTCACTCCTGGGATGCGGTGATGCTGTGTGTAGGGGGTTTTGCCTGGACTGAAATCGACGGGACAAAGATATCGTGGGGGCCTGGCGACAGCCTGTACCTGCCGGCGTGGTCATGGCACCGCCACGGCAATGACGGTGATATCACCGCGAGATTCATGAGTTTTTCAAGTGAACCACTCATAGATGTGCTCGGTTTCGGCCTACTTGAAGATGGTGGGGACAGTCCGATAGCTGAACTGCCTGGACACCCTGGCTTCACGGCATCCATGCCTGGAAATGACATTTACGCACGGAGGATCCGTCGCCTTGCAGCAGATCAAGGTGAGCGCTTCAATGGCCGGTTGCACACCAGTTGGGATGAGCTTGAGTTCCTGCAATCTCCACGGGGTACCCGAACCACCTTTCTGCTTGATCGTGCTGTCGGGTACAGAACGTCCGGATTGACCATGGCGATGTTCGAGATTGGGCCGGGCAGAGCTCAATCCATGCACCGTCATTCGGGAGAGGCCTGGCTATATGTGGTCGAAGGCCAAGGCCACTCTTTTATGGGCTCTGAGCCGGATCAGGGTGAAGACTACAAATGGGAGAAGGGTGATCTGATCGTTGTGGATCACTACTCCTGGCACCAGCATTTCAACGACGACAAGGAGAAAACGGCCAGGGTGGTTCGTGTCCATATCCTCGACACACTGCTCAACACCATGAATGCCCTGTGTTACCCGTTGAACCTTCTGGAAGAGCCGCCCGACCACATAAGAAGCCAACAAACGGGCGATCTGAACACCATTGTTTGGCCAGAAGTAAAAAGACCCAGCTGGCCCTAGTGTCTGTAGCCAGAAATGAACTACATTAGGGGAATAGGCCGTCTTTTGAGGTGTCTTCCCCCCCTGGTAATGCATTTTGCTTGGGTGGGAGGATCGGCGAGAAACAAGATCGGATGTCCGGCATTCAAATCGAGTATCGCAGCGGCAGAAAAGAAGCAGCTCTGGTGTGTAATTTGCGCCACCAGATCTCTGCGGTCGCGTGTGGCGCGGGCAAAGATCGTTCTCGGTGCAACTCGGGGAATGAGCCATCAATAGTGATGAGCGTATTCGGCCAGCAGTAGCTTTGCTGTTTCCAAGTGGTGAATGCGCTTCTCGCTCTATGGTGTCTTGATTTTCTCAGATGCTCCCCGAAGCGGAGCTCCAAGATTCCGTGACGACTCCAAGATTGCAGAGATAATCCGGCTTTCCACCACCGGGGCCCGGATACGCCACGTACTGGTTCACCAACTCCATTGCCCGAGCTACTGAGGTTTCTCAATCCGCTGTGTTACGGATCTGGAGGGCCTTTGGCCTCAGGCCCCATTTTATAGAGTCCTTACACTATCTCAAATGATCCCAACTTCACAGAGAAGGTAAGTGGTGCAGTTTGGCTCTTTCTCACTTGACCAGCCGACGTCGGATCGACTACCAAGCGGGGTGTGCCAAACGATGTTCCTCCGATCGACCCTGTCGAATTGGCACTCAGCCTTGGTGCATCTTTT
>DAHXKX010000095.1 GCA_027366165.1 Actinomycetota bacterium | reverse complement strand
TATTTGTCTTCGTACTTGTCCCTAAAGAGCACAATCGCTTTTTCCGCCCCAGAGCGTAATGGCGCCATCCAGATGGCTTGAATATCGGATTTAGCCTTCGAATGGAGCGATTTAGGCAGGTAGTTGATGATATTTCTACTTTTATGGGCCCAACACCTTTGGTGTTTGGCCTCTGGAAATACTTGAGAAATCGCAGCCCAGAAACCAAGTGCTTTGTCCCCAACTGCAAGGGCGGGAAAGTTCATCCACCTTGATTTCAGATCAAGCAGTACTTCCCTCCACGACTTGGTGGACTCTCTCACTCCGTCTTCTAAAGCGACGAGGTGCTTTTTACCGCTATCGTCGACTCCTATTATTACAAGCCTCACATCTTGGGATTGTCCCCTTGGAGCTCCTGGTAGATCCCGTCGGCGTAGATATAGGCGAAGCAAGTTTTAGAGAGATCCCTCTTCTTCGACCTCGTTACGCTCAGCCATCTCCGCCAGACGCGGCGATTGTCCCCAATGGCCACCGATAATTCGCCGGCTCTAGCCATCACGTGCCAGAGGTGACATTCCCATATCATTCCTGTCACACAGACCTGACGCATGCAAAAGTGTCAATTCCCTTGGCCGTGACTCCTCATTAAACCTCGTTACCAGCGCATTAATGATTGCAGTCGGCTCAGTCATTCCACCACCTGCACCGCAAAATTCAACCGTCGATCCCGATTGAATGAGGCGCACCGCACTGTCGGCATCCGTTATCTTGCTCGTCTTGGATCTGCTATTCACACTCGAGTCAGACTCGCCAACTTTAGAAATCTCTTTATCTGCTTGTTGACCTTCACTGTCTCATACCATTTGGTGAAATCGGGTGATTAACACGGGAACATTCGTAAAACTCGAAATAGGAACGATGACTTCGCCCGCCTCATCACGCTGGCAAAAGTAAAAAATCCCCGCCAGCGCTGCCGCATACAGTCTTGGCTAAGAATTTCATCTGCTCAGAACATTGCGAACCAGTGCTTTGAGGGCAAGTTCGTAGCCATAAGTTCCCAATCCAGCGATCTGACCTATGGCTTCACTTGCTAACACCGACGTATGACGAAAAGCCTCCCGCGCATAAATATTCGAAATGTGAATCTCTACAAAAGGAATCTTCACCGAACCGAGTGCATCCTTCAAGGCGTAGCTGTAGTGGGTAAAGGCTCCAGGATTAATTACGATGCCCATAAATGATCCAAGTGCAGAATGAATCTTCTCCACCAGCGCACCCTCATAGTTTGACTGGAAAAACTCGAGTTCAACTCCGAGTTCCAGGGCAACCGCGGACAACATGCGTTCTATGTCGGAAAGAGTTTCTGAACCATAGATTGCAGGATCACGCTGGCCAAGCATGTTCAAATTTGGCCCATTGATAACTAATATACTTTCCACATCAAATGCCTTTCTCTAACTCTTCGGGTGAACTAACCTCTCTGCGCCACCAGGTCAAAACAGGGTTCTATAGCCGCGGCTCACTCAAAGACCACGCGAAACCACGAGCCGAGTCGATAAAAAAGCTCCGTGGCTCACGCAGGCACCAGCAGTTTCAGCGAGGCTATTACCGCCCTTTCTTTTTCAACATCAGCTATCCATAACCTCTTTACACAATCCGTCGGATAGTTCGAACCAATTCGGTCCCTTCCCGAGAGGTGAACCCCATTTTGTCATGGCCGCAAGAGGTGCGCCTCTGTCTTGGGCAATAATTCCGAGATACTCAAGGCATCCCTCGGGACCGTCAATACCACGATTTTCAATCAGCTGAAGGCCACCATCCAGCCAAATCTGCATTGGACTCTTTGGATCGCCGTCACTTTGAGTCACCCACATTCCAAAGACTTCGTCAAAAAACTGCATATACCACCTGATATCTGAAACCAATATCGCGGTGTGCTCTACGCAGGATATGGAAACGCTCATAAAACCATTAAGTTCACTGTTAGCCAGAAAAGTCCTTCAGGCTTAAGGCTCTATTACTTTTTCGCAAGAAACGAGGGGCTTAATCACCGGAATTGGAGCGCCAGCTTCATACCCTTCTTTATCTAATTTTATCTAATCTGGTGCCTTGAATGAAATCAATCTTGGCAACCTGACCACGTTGAATACCTACATACATCAAAGCAGGGAATGAGAAGGCCAGCATTCCATGCACCCTCTCCAAATTAACAAAGGATCGCAATCGGCAGTATCTCTACCGAAATTCCTTGCAGCTTTGCCATGATTCCCCGTCAGAACTCGATCAAGCCCAGCCACCAGTTGATATGCTGTCGAAAAGCTTTCGCGACGTCTTCAAAGCATCCTTCGCAATTACAGTTCGATGAATCTCCGAGGTCCCACCGTAAATGCGTGAGCTTCTGGCATCGCGGTAGTAACGCTCTATGGAGAGATCGTTGGCGTAACCCATTCCACTAAATATCTGCACCGCACGATCGACTACCCGATAACTCTGATTCCATTGCAATACCTTTTTTCCTAACCTCACTGGCATCACTACTTTATCCAATATGTATTTGCGTGGACTTAGATAAATTATTGACTGGATCACAACATCAAACACAATCGACTAGATCAATTGTGAGAGGTTGTCACTTTCATCGGCCAAGCAACAGGTCCAGATGCCACCACCTGCTCCACGGCAACCCACATGGCTTGGTAGGGCGGTGCAAATTAACCACACTTACCCTCCAAAGTGAATAGCCTGAACCATGGCAGACCCCTCAATTCACCGGGAATTAAGTCGATCTGAATATGTCCGCCACTCACGGTCTGATCACAGATGGTCACACGTCGGTTGGCATGCGAAGGCTGCGGATCGACGCTCCGCTGCCACTCAAAGCGGACTCGAGCATCACCATCAGCAACTCCCGTGAGACAAGACACTCTTCGCATGCACCTGCGCCCGCTACGACGGCAGCATCCAAGACACCCGATGTCTCATCCAGATTCCAGATGAATTGATAGCCATCTCGCTCAAGCGAGTTACAGAAACTAGAGATCAAAGACGCGACCACATCCCGAGGCACGCCAACTTCAGCCGTCATTGTCTCTCCATCTCTTAGTACTTCCAGCATCAGCCGTTTACACAGCCAACCAAACGTGTAGGCCGTTCCAGTCCTGGAAGTCCGTCCAGTATCAGAGTCTAGGCATCGCCTTCCAAGGTGCTCGTCAGCAAAATTCCTATCACTTCATCAATAAACGAGCTGCTAATCTCCATCAATTCCACCTCGGTCAAATCCGCTGTTGGGTGTGGAACTGCCACATAGGGAAACCCCGGGAAACCACGCATTTGTGCCATGGCCTCAGCGCTGCCCACAAACGCATCTGTGCACACCACCGCAGTCGGGACACCTGCTTCCTCTAAAATAATTCCGTCAGCCAAACTGGCTGCGCTGCAGGACCCTCAGTCCCCCACACCCGCGATTACAACGTCACACATCTCCCGTATCCGAAGGACCACACTCTCGTCAACGGTTTCGCCGAAATCCCGCTTCTCAAACAACCTCACATCACCCAGACCAACCAGATCAGCAAGTCGATAGCCAAAAGCCTGGAGCAGAAGTTCTGCATTTGGCTTACCATTGCTTAACAGGCCTAGCCTTACACCCGATAGCGATCGTGGCCGCTCAGCCAATCTCTTGACCTCGACGTCCTTCCGCATGCCAAGTGACGGTGTGACCTGCGTGAAATTGTCTCCAGTGCTCATGCCAAAATCCTCCCGCTTTTACTCTACTGAGATGTCTTGCATAGCGATAGCAAGTTATACCCGCGCCCATTTGAACATTTCACAAATAACCTGATAACCCACTTAACCTGAATCTTGGATCTTATGCAAGATGGAGTGACCCACTTCAAATATATGTACCCGTCGCGTCGTGCTTCACACAATTCATTGGCATTCACTTCTGTATTATGAGTAGTTAAAGGCACGCCAGTAATCAATTTCCCCGAGGCGCAGGTGGCGAAGGATGGCTTCAAACAATCGAGACGTTAGGACTGATCTGGAGTCCGGGCAGTTGGCGGCAGATTCTCTGTCTCTTTTCGACTCGGTGATTATGGGGATCGCTGGCGTCGCCCCGGCCTACACGATTGCCGCCTCCACCGCCGCTCTAAGCAGTGCAGTCGGTCTCGGTGGTCCAGCTTCAATCCTTTACTGTGGACTCGCCATGTTTGGAATTGTATGGGCATTTCACTTCCTAGGTACACAGGAAACTAGTGCGGGTGCTACATATACCTGGGTCAGAAACGGCCTCCACCCGCTCCTCGGCTTTCTTGCCGGTTGGTCGATGATCGTTTCTGCCCTGATATTCATGGTTGCAGGAACGCTGCCCGCTGGTTCGCTCGCAGTTGGACTCGTATCTCAGCCGCTAGCAAACAATATCGTCGTAGTCGGCATCGTTGGAGCGACTGTCTTTATCTTGGTCATTGTCGCCGTTGGGATCGGAGTGAGGATTACCGCCCGCCTTCAAGTGCTTTTGTCATCGATCGAGTTAGTATTGCTTGTTCTCTTCGCTGGCCTCATGCTTGTCCACGGCGCCGACGCCCACACCTTCCGATGGTCATGGTTGAGCCCATCAATATTCCACGGTACCTCAGGCTTCTTTGCCGGAGCCCTGGTGGCCGCCTTCTATTACTGGGGATGGGATGTCACTGCCAACCTCAGCGAAGAGACCGCCAAACCAAGGCACACCCCCGGGGTCGGGGCCCTAATAGGTGTGGCAATTGTATTCTGCCTCTTTGAAGTATTTACCATCGGAACGAACCTCGTGCTCACTTCGAACGAAATCCACACGAACGCTGCAGACGTTCTCGGAATTCTAGGCCAGACAATCTGGCCGGGACTTGGAGGTAAAGCCATTGTGGTCGCGGTCGTGCTCTCAACCGTTGCCACTCTTGAGACTTCGACAGTTCAGGTTACGCGCACTTTGTACGTTATGGGACGTGACGGAGCATTACCCAGATCCTTAAGCCGGGTTCACCTCCGATCGCGAACGCCAGTGAGAGCCACCGTGGTGGTCGGTGCCGTTCCTTTAATCCTCTTCGTCGGTGCGGTCTTCATCGGGTCGGTCGGCACGGTCCTCCAAGATGCGATCAATGCCGTTGGACTGCAGATCGCGGTTTACTACTCGCTCGCCGGTTTCACCGTCGTCTTCAACTACCGAAGATCCTTGCTAAGGTCTGCCCGGTTGTTCTTCTTTGCGGGCCTCTGGCCCTTTCTTGGAGCCGTCTTCATGGTTACCATGTTCGTTACCACTCTCCCCCACCTGAATACCGCGACTCAGGTAGTAGGCATAGGAGCCCTCGCGCTCGGTGTCATTCCTGCAGCGTTTTACTGGAATCGGAGCCGTTCCGAACCCATGTACCAACTTCTTGAGACGCATACTGCGGTGGAACCAGAATAACGCCTTTGACCCCGCCACCGGCGATCAGAAGTGCCTGTCGGGGACCTACTGCCCGCAATGACAATTGCACTTTCCAACGCGTCAACGCGGACAATGTGCTTGCAGAGCACCACGATCCATCTTCCCAAGTGGGGCACTGGCGCACACTGAATCCTTAGTTTCTTGTTGCATAACCCCCGGACTGGGTACGACTCCTGAATTCGGTTGCACATTGGGTATAGATAACCCGGATAAATAGGTCATTAGTCCCCTATAGCGATCATTTGCGCCGCCAAGCCCACGGCTGGCTTGAAACAACTGAAGATTCGAGTTAGTTTTCCAAGGCCATCTTCCTCCATGAACGCACGAGAACCTCTTCGTTCGTCAGGTTCTCCACGCTTGCCGGGAAACTGGGGTCACCGGAAACGGTCACACATCCACGCGGATGCGAAAGTTCTCACCTGAGCTCCCGACGACTGGCACAACATTGACACCGACCTGGGTACCCGACCCGTCAAAACGGTGAACGATAGTTAGCCGTCTTTGGCATATTGATCTGACAAGGCTAGCCACAAAATCTTTCGGCCGTCACGAATAAGAACCACAATGTCTTGGTCACTTGAGGTTTTAGGTCCGCTCAAATGACTATGCCTGAGCCGTCAAATCTACCCTGCATGAAAGCCAGCTAATCCAACCCGCTGGTTTCTACCCATCTAATGGAAAAAACCACCTAAAACACAAGGGATTTAATGGTGACGGGAATCACTTGGGAGGGTTGAAGCGGATGGCCAAGGTCGATGTAGTCGAAGTCAAGCAGGGTCAGCCCATCCACAACAACTATGTCCACCATGACGTTTAGTTCATCACGCAGCATACTTCCGAGTGCTTTGCCCATGTCAGCATCAAAGGCCAGCAGGACGGGTTTACCAGCCGCAATGCGACTGGCTAGACCAAACACAATTGCCCTGGCCATGGCATTCAAGCGAGGGTAGGATAGCTCGCCAGTCCATTTCATCGCCAGCACAATATCGGCATCGAGTTCTGAAATTGTGAAAGCATCAACACGGTTTCGAATTGCCGAGGCCACGGCGTCAACATCGATCTCGCTGCCCAAGCTGTACTCAGGACGAATCACCTGCAAGTTGCGGCGAGGAAGAAGCCTGGCCACATCAGAGACGTAGCAGGTATTGCCGCTAAGTTGCACACTGAACTCTGACGCACCGACAGCGGTAGCACGGATACGGGCAGCGGCTGGTATCAGCGGAAAGGGAATCGACCCGTCGGCCAGCCGTGCTCTCAGTGCCCTGCCGAGGCGGAGGCCCAGATCTCCAAAATCGCGATCCTCAGCTCCGTAGACATACTCGCCCACTCCTCCCGAAAACACGACTGAGTCAACACCGCTCAGGTCACGGATTGGTTCCGTCAGGTACGGCAAGTCTGGCCCTAAGGAACCTTCCCTGGCAACGAGCGCCGCTACGAGAGTGCTTGCCATAAACTCCGCTATCAAATCGAGTTCATCAGATGAAATGATGTCACCCAGTTTCACATCGACTCCCGCGGCTTGGGCATGTTGGGCTGCAGCCTCCTCAAGGCGCAATACGCGACCGCCAGAATCGGTAACCAACAGCCTGCCTCCAATATGCAGCGCGGCAGTTGAAACGATCTTTCCAGCCTCGATCAAGGATAACTTGGTGGTGCCGCCGCCAATATCAATATTCAGAATCTTTTGGCCAGAGTCCAACGACACCTGCACCGCACCTGACCCATAAGCCGCCAAGGTAGCTTCCATGTGGTGGCCAGCTGTGGCGCAAACAAAATCGCCAGCCTTCATGGACAGGACCATTGCGATGTTCTGCGCATTCTCACGGCGCAGCGCCTCGCCGGTGAGAATCACAATTCCGGTGTCAATCTCCTCTGGTCTTACGCCAGCTGCCGCATATGCGTCATCTATGATCTCCCCAAGCGCGCGGGCATTTATGACCATCCCGTCGCTGAAAGGGGTGAACGCCACAGCTGACTGAAAAAGGCAAGTCCGTTCCACCACAACGAACCGGGTAGCAAGTCCGGCACCGTTGCGCTGCAACTTGATTCGCGAAAACACGACCTGAGTTCCCGACGACCCGATATCTATACCCACGCTATTAAGAGTCACGTTCTCCTGCTGCCAAATGGGATTGTCCTCATTTGGAAAGAACTGGCTCTCGTCGTAGATATCGTGCCCTGAGTCGTCTGTTATCTCAAGATAGCGTCCAGAACTCGTTCCATGATTGTGCGGATGGTGATTATTTTTGTCTACCACTTAGGTATGGCTCAGGCTGGCAGCGGTGGCAAAGAGACGAGTTCGGCTTCGTAGGCCGACTCCATTGCTGGTGAAACACCGGATTTTGCAAGCGCCTCGGCAAACAGCTCCCTTATAGCGGGCTTCTCATCAGCATAATCGATCTGGTCACCCCCAATACGACGGCTGATCCACGCCTTGGGCACTCCCTGCGCATTTCGAATTGAAACAGTCTCGTGCTTGAAGGCGAGGTAACGGCCAGGTGTCGAACCCGTGTTGAAATGCTGGTGAAACCAAAGGTTGGGCGGAATAATCAAGGAGCCAGTCTTCCACTCGTAGCGACGCGGCTCCTCGCCTTCTGGCCACATCAAGGAAAATCCCTCGCCGGAAAGGATGATGACGTGGGCACCGGGACCGTGACGGTGACCCTTTTTGTAGGTTGCCACTGGAAATTCGGAGATGTGACTGTTCATTGAACCCTTGGCCATTGAGAACCGGATGTGGCCACCTCCAGCACCTCTCTCCTTTGCCGAGATGAGCGGAAGGGTCGTGACATCCGGAACAAAGTTGGTGTCCAAAAGAAGACCCTTGGTCTCTTTCTTCGCGGCGAAATAGTCTTCCTGGCCATCGAAGCGGCCAGGAAAGTCCCTTGAAGTATTGAATACGAAGTCCACATCGTCGTAAAGGTTGATCACCGGAGGGCTGTTTGTCGAAGAAACGAACTTGGCCGGCTCAAGACCTGAAAGGTTGAAATGCTGGTGCCATGTATTAAGGGGGATGGCAAACATCGAGCCAGCCTGCCATTCAAATGTCACCTCGTGACCAGCGTCGTTCCACACCCTCGTGGATCCTTTGCCGTCGAGAATCATGATCATTTCTTCGAAAAGCTGTCTCTGCGGAGCAAGCTTCCCTCCGGCGGGAATCATGCAGACATAGCAGTCATTCGAGGTACGGCTGGCATCGTGGTTGATGAACACCCCGTACCCCTCACGACGTGCCCATGGTTTTAGTTCCAGTGCGCGCAGGTCAGGCACGTAAAGACCACTAATTATGTCGAGTCCTTCTGACGCGACCCATCGGGTGTATGGTGAGTCCTTTTCAGTTGCAAACTTACTGGCAAGTTTTTCATCGACGGTGGCGTCCACGATGCCCCTTTCATTGGGTGGGCTATTTGGTGATTGCGAACGTGTAGTTTAGTCGAGCCGGAGCGGCCCGGACAAGCCAACTGGCCGAAAAGTATGACAATATGATAATCAGCGACTTGCGTGGACCCAAAATCACGGGTGAAACACGCGTTGGCATTCAAAAGCAATTTGAGAGACGCTGGATTAGCCAACCAAATGACCTCCGAAAATGAGGGCGGGTTATACCCTCACCTAAATATCGAGACGCGCGAACGGCCGAACTGGACCCGTGAGCCTTTTGCCGGGAGCTTCCGCAATACCTTGGAAATATTGATAACGGGACACCAGATTTTCATCTAATGTGGCAATTGTGCGACCTGCCCGTCCTGGCTGGTTGTACAGGTTCGATCAGCGGAATCTGATGTGCCAAAGTGGTCTCGTGCGATGATGGAGCGTAGAGTCATGAGCCGACAAGAACGAATGGATTCAAGAACAACTGAGGCGAACATGTCACTTGTGATGGCGCCAAAGTACGTTACGCCCACCATTCCCGCGTGGGCAGCCCAGGTGCACCACCTCTGCCCAGTCAAACCAGTGGCCTTCGAACCTACAACACTCCAAGCAGAAGAGACACCAGTAGAAAATCGCTATGGAATCGGTCAAAGTAACGACCGTCATGCCGATTTAGCCGTATCTTCGCCCTCGCAAGAGCATCGACAAAAAAGGAGGTAGTGATATGACCGGACACGCACCGTCCAACATTCGCAATGTCGTACTAGCCGGCCACAACACAACCGGGAAGACCACTCTGGCTGAAGCACTGCTTGCCTCCACCGGAGCAATTCATCGAAAAGGAAGGGTGGACGACGGTAATACAACATGCGACTTCGAACCCGAGGAAATTCGCCGCCATATGTCACTGTCACTTGCATTAGCGCCGTTCCAAGTCGGTTCCGTGAAGATCAACCTCATCGATTCACCTGGATATGCTGACTTTTTCGACGAACTCAAGGCCGCCTGCTTTGCGGCAGATCTCATGGCCATAGTAGTTAGCGCAGTAGAGGGAGTCGAGGCCCAGACTCTCGCCGCGTGGGAGCTGGCCTCTCAGCTGTCGCTTCCGCGACTTGTCATCGTCAACAAGCTCGACCGCGAAAGGGCGAGTTTCGACAGGGTTCTGGGGGAGCTGGTGGATCAATTCGGTGCCGGCATCGCTCCGCTTGAGCTGCCGATCGGCGAAGAAAGCGGTTTCAATGGCATCGCAGACCTTCTCACTGACACCGCGATTCTCTACGAGGGTGGCAGCTCGAGGACAGGCCCGATACCCGATTCGATCTCGGAATTCGAACACAGAGTGCGCGAACAGCTCCTGGAGGGAATCGTCGTAGGAGACGATTCCCTTATGGAACGCTACCTAGAAGGAGAAACTCCATCTTCAGAAGAACTTGAAGCCACCCTGGCCAAAGGAGTGGCATCAGGGACTGTTTTCCCTGTGGTCTGCGCATCGGCAGCGACTGGCGTTGGCATCGACCGTATAGCAGCCCTCCTGGCGGAACTTGCTCCATCGCCTGCAGACCGACCACCCCGTGATGCCCACGGGCCGTCTGGAATTCAGCAAATATCCTGCGATCCTTCAGGTCCTGCTATTGCCACTATCTTCAAAACCATCTCAGACCCCTATGTGGGCAAGATATCCCTCATGAAGCTGATATCTGGAACTCTACACCCCGATTCCGTGCTCATTAATTCGCGCACCCACACCGAAGAGCGACTTCACGTACTCCAGCTCCTGCGCGGCAAAGAGGCTATGCCGATGGCAGAAGCCCAGGCTGGAGACATAATCTCTGTTCCAAAGCTGTCGGGCACCTCAACCGGAGACACTCTGGCACAAAAGGGAACTGCGGCGAGGCTGCAGCTACCCGAGCCAGAACCAGCGGTTCTTTCCATTGCGATCAAGCCCCACTCAAAAGGCGACGAGGACAAGCTGATGACTGGAATCCACCGCATTCAAGATGAAGACCCCGCACTGGCAGTGCTGCGCGTTGAGGAGACGCACCAAACCCTGCTGTCCGGCACCGGAGAGATGCACCTCGCGGTTGTATGCGAACGGCTGCAGCGAAAATTTGGAGTCGAAGTCGAGCAGGAGGAGGTACTGGTACCGTACCGAGAAACCATCACAAAAGGAGCTCAGGCCGAAGGCAAGTACAAGAAACAGTCTGGCGGTCACGGACAGTTCGGAGTGGCTGACCTCAAAATTGAACCTCTTCAGCGCGGCGGTGGATTTGAGTTCGTCGATGCGATCTTTGGGGGGGCAATACCTAAGCAGTACCTTCCGGCAGTCGAAAAGGGCGTTGTCGAGACCATGGGCCAAGGGGGGACAAGGGGGTATCCAGTGGTCGACGTGAAGGTCACCTGCTACGATGGCAAGTTTCATCCAGTCGACTCTTCAGAAATGAGCTTCAAAATGGCTGGTTCTCTCGCTTTCAAAGAGGCCATGGCCAAAGCAGATCCCGTTGTTTTGGAGCCCATTTCTCGCCTGACCGTCACCGTACCATCGTCAATGCAGGGTGACGTACTAGGTGACCTCAATTCTCGCAGGGGACGCGTCCTGGGAACCGAGCCACTTTCGAACGACCTCCAGAAGATTTTGGCCTTGGTGCCCACAGCCGAAATTCAGCGCTATGCCATAGACCTTCGTGCAATAACTGGGGCGCGCGGGCGCTTTACCGCCGAACACGATCATTACGACACCCTCCCAGCCCACCTCACTGCAAAGATCGGAGCTTCGACGCCAGGCTGAGATGCTTGGACATGGCCTTGAGAAACCTCTACCAGAATGTCGGATGCAGGTTCTGGATGCGCCGTTCAGGGGGGTCCAAGACTGTCCTCCAGTATCGCCCTGATTTGGTGCTTTGCCTGGGCATCTCAGGTGGAACGGCTTGTCAAGTACTGCGAATTAATTGTTTGGAAGCGGCTTTGAGACGCGTTGGATCAGAGGCCTCTTTCGCGATATCGCAGCTGAGGAGGCGATGAGGTTTTGGGTTCAATGTCTGTCACATCCAACAAATCAATGGGACGGGCGACATCCACTCACAGCTGGCGGCAGCTATGCCATCCCAAATACCCAATGCATGGCTGGCCATCGAATCCGCAAGAGGAAGCTTTGACGAGGCGAGACAGGCAATCAACACGACAACCGGCGCGAAGCTCAGAAAACACCAGGTCAAGACTTCAGCAGCCCGTTCAGCAGTCGACCTCAACGCCTTCTAGGAGAAACTGTCTCAAAGACGTACCGATCACCATGATGTCCTCGTCCTCTCCGCCGACGGCAAAGGAATCGTCATGAGGCCTGCTCTGCGACCCGCTACAGCCAAGGCAAGTGGCAAGTGTCGCAGCGCGAGCACCGTCGACGACTCGGCAGTCGTCATCTCAGCCCTTTTCGATGAAGCACAGTTAACCGAACAAAAGCGCACCTGGTTGCCCTCGTCGACTGCGCACCACACCAGATCGAGCACATCGAGGCCGAATGAGTTGCAAATTACTATTCTTAGGCCATTGGATGCATGTGAGGTTGCCGATCTTCAAGCTGCAACCTCAACACATCATCAAGGCTGGATTCTGAACCTTCGCTGATCTCGATCTGCCGAATCAGCTGAGCTCCCGATGTCACTGGTACTGTGGCCACTGGGAGGACGGCAATGACACCAAGGATGCCAACCTGCTCAGGTTGAATGAATTGGAGTAACCAGAGACTACTCCCGGTTGCCCTTTGACAACGATCATTGCCATTTCTTTGTAAGTCGGGGCGGTACACTGACAACCGATTGATCCCGGTTGAAAGGCTCCGTTCGCTACAATCAACCAAGCGGGACTTGTGTTCTCGTAACTGCCGGGGTTACCGTTTGGACGGACGATACGCATAGCTGTCGACACTGTAGTCTCGACGTAACGAATTTCGCTGACCTTGTGCACCGCGAGTGTACCCCCGTGGCCAAAGAAGTATCCCAATGAAAGCCCGAATGCCTGTGACGCCGTATTAGCAACGGTGCCAGATAGTGGCTCAGACGAAGAAGCAGGTGGGGGTGACTTCTGCGCTGGAGATGTTAGTGGTGTTCCTGACCTATGAGAAACTCCCGCATGGGCTGCACCACTTATGCCCATTTCCACTCCAGTCGCCGATGCAAGTACTAGTCCGATACCAACTGCCAATTTTGTAAATAGTTTCATTGTCCTTCACCTCTCAAAAGAGTATCTATAGTTTCCGTTGACGGTCAACACACAAGTTCAG
>DAHXKX010000082.1 GCA_027366165.1 Actinomycetota bacterium | reverse complement strand
AATGGACCAGCACCCCTGGGACCACCTTCGAGATTGCCTAAGTAACGTCATCTTCACCGGCACAGTCAGCACACATCCCCATCTTTTGGCTCAATTTGGAACTTGATGCCTTCACCGACATTATCAATAGCGCCGAAGCCGGTTGTTGTTAAACTGGCGAACCTATCTGATAGAAAAGGCTCGCTGACTTTCAGGGTTCCGCAATACTCTCCCCCCGCAGCGGCCACTCCCTCAGGCCAACTCCGGTAAGTCAGCGACCCTACCGGAGCGACATCGACCACATTCGCAAGGTCATGGTGTCCCTGTCCAGACCGGGACACCATGTGAACATCCCCAATTCCAGGCCTGGGCAGCCCTCCCACCAGCGCCATTGGCTTACCAGAACGCCCACGGTATTTCAGCTGTGACACAGAGCTGTTCCTCTCGGCCTTTCTGACCATCGAGTGCTTCAACGTGGTTACTAAGCCCCCCGCCAGAAAAAGAGCGCGTTCCCCTTGGTCAGGTCCGAGACGATTCTTTTGGCCCCAAGTTTCAGGTTCTCCGGCCACCATTACCAGGGAGTAGGTCTCCTCAGACCCACCAACTTCTCCATCACCCCGCATAACACTGATTCGACGGGTCGAGCTGCCCCCACTGTCAGCAACAAAAGAATACTGCCAAATCGGCCCCGATGAAGGCCGCATGTCAGTTTGAGTGCTGGGCATCCAATGCCCCAGCGGCTTGCCGTCAGGTTGGACAAGCCGCAGAGAGACGCTTCCTTCGACTTGTCCAACCAGGCTTTTCGCACGCTGATTGTGGGAAGTAGAGTTTTCCACTTGAGATGCCCCGTTCTACCTTTCGCGCATTTTCTTCAACACATTGCGTGCAACCAATCCGCCAGTGTCAATCTTGATACTCAGCTCTTGGACTTGACCACTCTCAGATGCAATCACCTTTTCGAGAACGTTCAAGGCGTCAACATCTTGTTTAACAACAGCGTCCTGCATCTCGGTCAAGAATTCTGAGACCCAGTCATCACTTAGCGAGAAGTCGCGCGCGACTGCGTAGAAGTTCCAGGTTGAATTCTCGGTCTCGGGAGTGACCCCATAAAGGATCTTCATATGAATTGCATCGGGATCGCTTCCGTCAGAATTGGGTAGAACACCCGTCGGAGCGATGCGCGAATGCAGGACATATAGACACGGCGGACGGTATTCGATGTCCTGCCAACGGTCTATCCTCCCGGAAATACCTGAAGACTTAGAATAGAAGGGCGGGCACTCGACGTTGTGCATGTGACGGTTAACCCTGACAATCCCGGCTTTATCGTCGATGCTTGAGTCGATTGGTGTCTGGGCAACTTCAGGAGTGCCTATGTAGCCCGCGTGAAGGTAACTTTCGTGAGACAGATCCATCAGGTTATCCACGAGGAGACCGCTACGGCAGTTGATTGAGGCATGATTCCCAATCCAGCGCCAACCAACGTCATAAAGCCATGGATGCTTGGGAACCTCGGTTGATGAAGCTTTGTCGGGATCCCCAATCCAGACCCAAATCCAGGGCCCCTGTTCAACAACCGGATAGCTCTTCACACGGGCAGTGCTCGGAAATTTGGATTGCCCTGGGACCGATACGCACATCCCGGAGCAGTCGTATGTGAAGCCGTGGTATCCACACTCGATCGTGTCACCCTTGACAAGACCGAGCGAAAGCGGGTAGCGCCTGTGTACGCAACGGTCTGCGAGTGCTGCCAATGACCCGGACTCGCCCCGGAAAAAGACAATCGGATCACCGCAAATAGTTCGTGCCAAAGGACCTGAAGCAACCTCTGTTCCCCAGCCAGCCACATACCACGCATTCGTCACAAATGGACCCATATTTTCCCCCGCTGATACCTGATCCATGCCCCCTGCATATGCGTCAGATTATATCAATTCACGCAGTGATACTTCGTATACGAATTATCATTTAGAAAATTAGCACCTGTTGATTAATTAATCAAGTCTCGACAACACCCCGCGCGATTGGATATGTGGATGAGATAAGTTGTTCGATGAACCCAAATGAATTTGCAGCGTGACACTTTTGCCCGTTCCTAGGAGACAGCAATGCAAACATTTCAACTCTCAGCCTCACCTGGACACCTGATTAGACGTCTCCATCAGTTCAGCACATCGCTTTGGGCCAACATAGTGTCAGACCAAATAACATCTCCCCAGTTCGGAATTCTGAACTTTCTGGTCGATCACCCGGGATGCGACCAGACAACACTCGGATCTGCCGTCTTTCTTGACCGAGCATCCACCACGGAGATCGTTGGAAGGATGACTAAGCGAGGTCTTATCTGCCGAGTCAAGGATCCGAAAGACATGCGGCGTTGGAAGCTCACACTCACTGAACTCGGCTACCGCACCTATGAGCAGCTGGCCCCACTATCTCTTGTTCAAAACAACTGTCTCGTTGAAGCCCTCAGCAAGCCGAACCAACTACAGTTTCTTGGTTACCTTCAGGAGATCCTCAATGTGGATCCCGCGCTCAGAGTAACCGAGCAGGTGCGCCTGGTTTCAAATTCGGAATCGCCTATTGCAGGTAATGGAGTTCAGCCAGCCAGACTGGATTGAACTGGCGAGCCAAGCAACACTTTTTCAGATGATCAGAAGGGAATATAGAACGTTGACACAAGCAAAAGTAGCATTTCTAATTATTTCAGATGACCCCGACAGAGTACTGCCTGGACTCGTCATGGCGCGGAGGCTCAAAGAGAACCGCGGTGCGGACGTGCGGGTCCTTTTCTTCGGGCCAGCCGTGAAGACTGCGGTGAGTGGACCGCTCGACGAGGCAGTTCAAGGCCTGGCAGAAGTTGGAATCTCTGCTAAAGCCTGCTCCACCCAGGTCGAACACTATGAACTCAACCGTGATTATTCTGCACGCCCAATCGAGCTGCTTGCAGCCGGTGCAGAAGTGGAGGCGTGGGCCACACAGGGATATACGGTACTCAGCTTCTAAACCATCCGCGTAGCACCGTTGTGGGCCTCTAGGCATTATGAGCCGGGTGTAAGCTGCGACATCAGGTAATAATGGACTTCTTTGGTATATCTGACCTGTGACAATAGCATTGACGGTGACGGAAAATGGCCATTAATCGGGCTACTGAACCACTGCAGAGAGTAACCTCAGAGACTCCTCAAAACCCGATGCGCTGAAAGAAAGTCTTCTGGAACTCCGGCATGGCGGACAGTTCAAGAACACTGGCCCGTTTTGCCAGGTTGATGGCTTCCTCGCGTTCGGCACCTGAAAGAAGGGCAAGACGGGCACCCACGCCGGCGGCATTTCCAACCTGACGGAACCTCTCCGCAGGAAGCTTGGGCAATAGGCCAATGACAGACGCGCTTTCAAGGTCAATATACGCGCCAAAGGCCCCGGCAACGATGACTCGGCTTATGTCCTGTTCGGCAACCTCTCCAACATTCAGCAGCATGTCAATACCCGCCCGAATTGCCGCCTTAGCCAGCTGAACCGCCCGTCTGTCATCCTGCGTGAACACGAGGTCAGGCTCGGCTAATTTGACCGCACGTCCCCCGGCCAATTCAATAGTTGCCGAACCTTCCGCCGTGATGCGTCCCCTTCGGTCGATGGCGCCTGAGCGGATCAGGGCAGCCACAGTGTCTATGACTCCAGAGCCGCACAGCCCAACCGGTACCGTGCCACCGATGGTCCTGAGAACGAAGCTCCCCTTTCCATCCTCTCTTACGCGCTCTACCGCTCCGTCCCCGGCACGCATGCCGCACGCAATGTGGCCGCCCTCAAGCGCGGGACCAGACGGAGTCGAAATCGAAAGAATCTCGCTCCGTCCACGCAAAAGAGAAATTTCTGTATTGGTTCCAATGTCCAATATCAGTGAGACTCCTCCACCATGGTGGTGACGAGTTGCAAGCAGTGCCGCAACATGATCGCCTCCAACGTAGCCACCGATTCCTGGAAGAAGGTGCATTTTGCACCCCGGAGCCACACCCAAATCCAGCTCTCTTGTCGGTAAATCAAGCGCTCCGCTAACAGCCGCGACAAAGGGTGCAGACCCTAGCGCGCCAACAGGCAACCCCAAGAGCAAGTGGTGCATGGCAGTATTGCCGCAGATGACGATATCGGCAATATTGCCGGCATCGGCCTTCACCGATCCGCAGAGCGCCTCCGCGAGCATCACCAATGTCTGGCGGGCCGCCCTAACCAGATTCCGGTGCCCGGTTTCCGAGCGGGTGGCATAGGTCAACCTTGTCACGACATCGGCCCCAAACCCCGCCTGCAGATTCTCGATTCCACGACCCGCGAGAAGTCGCCCGGAAGACAGATCGACCAGATAACCTGCCACGTTGGTGGTTCCAAAATCAACTGCAAGGCCAAGCGGCGACACTCCTGGTGCAGCAAAACCAACCAGGTTGGTTCCCTGAGACAATAACGCCGTTCCGATCCAGTTGTTTCGTCTAAGCGCCAAAGGCAAATGCGCCAGCACTTCGAGCTCGATAGCACCCAATTTCACGCCGGAAAGCTTGAGCGCCTCGGTCAATCGCTCAGCGTCGGCGCGACGATCCTCAAGCGACGGCGGCTTCATACTCACCTCCACCGCATGGACCAACGGGGCGAGCTCGACCGGTACTTCGGTGCCTGCGACATCAGTTCGCTCAGGAGTGGAGAGCGACCTCGCAGAGAGCCCGACTGTCATTTCCGACAACGGGCGAATCTGACATGCGCGCTGGTTGTCAGAATCCTCTCCGCCATCAAAGTTCCCCTCGAGCACATCAACATAACAGCTTCTGCAGGTGCCGCGACCTCCGCATGCTGCCACTAAACGAATCCCGGCTCGTCTGGCAGTTTCCAAAACCGTCTCCCCAGGGATACCCTCGACAGCTATCCCTGGGGGCTCAAATGTCACAACATATCCCGTTTGACCGTGCTCAGGATGGGAACTAACGCGTGCCGCTGCCATTTTCTCCACCTGCAAACCTCCCGGCATCACGAATGGCCCTATGGAAACAGCGCGACCGACTCCGACAACTTTCGCAGCGTCGACCCTCACGCCATTTCGGAATACCCGCTCCCATCGCGACCACGAAATCGAGCGAACGACCGGGTCTGACCATGCCAGCTTCCGTCACCGAAAATCCGGCCTCAACTCCGCCGGCGAGACGTAGCACATCACCTTGGCAGTCAAGAGGAAATCCGGATTCTCCAGGTGCAAATGGCTGACCAAGACAAAGACCTGCGGAAGCCGCTTCGCCTTTCAACCTTCTCAAAACCTGTTCGCTCAGGCTAAACAGCACACGGTTCGCGTATCCGTCCATTACCAATGCAAGCCGGTACTGCTTGGAACGAAACAGTTCGGATATTCGTATCTCAGCTCCAATTCCAATACCGCACAGGCCCACGACCAGGAACCGGGCCCCGGCCATGAATTCGTCGGCGGAAGCCAACTGCAGTCGTGTACCTTCTATCAGTACGACACCATCACAATCGACAAATTTGACCGGCCAACACCTCCACATGGCAGTTGGCTCAAGCAGCTGTTCATCTCTCAAGATGTCAATCGCATCCCCAGCCACCGCAAGCAGTGGCTGGGGGGTATTCCCCGGCCGCCGCTGCAACTCCTCCAAAAGCCGCATTCCGGGAACCTCTAGGGTGCCCGTCGACCAAGCCTCACCCTGTTCCATCGATATCACCCACCTGGCCGATACCCAATCAACTTCTTCAATGTGGTTTCATCGAGCATCTTGCCTCTTTCCGGCCGCAATACATTCCTCCCCATTATCACGGCCACCACTTTTCTCAACGCCGTCGGGTCATCAAACGGAGAGGCCGCCAGCACCACTAATTCTGCTCGCGCTCGCTTGACTGGTCCGGCGGGTTCTTCACCCCAAAGTCTGCGTGGCACAGATGTGGCAGACGCTAAAGCCGTCTGCATGTTCAGCCCGGCCTGTGAGAGAAACTCGACTTCGTCGATGAGGCTCGACCCATGTGGAACCCCGTGACTGCCTGCGTCAGAACCACACACCAGCGGCACTCCAAGCTCAGCCGCGAGTGCGACCTGCCGGGAATGCTGGTCGAGGATCCCCCGTAGCTTGCCTTGTGTCTCAGAGTCCCAGCCGCACCATTTTGGCGAGCGCCATTGAAAGTCAACTGGGGAGAAGGTTGGAACCCACGCAACCTGCTTTTCCGCCATGGCAACGAGCATCTCTTCATTCATGAAGAACCCATGCTCTATACTGTCTATACCAGCTTCGACCGCAATCGCGAGTCCGTCAAGTCCGCTGCAATGTGCAAAGGTTTTCCGTCCAGCCGCATGGGCCGTTTCCACGATTTTGCGACAACTATCGACGTCAAACTGTGGAACCCCTTTCACCCGACCGGCCTCAAAATCTATGATGCCAGTCAGAATCACCTTGATATCGTCGGATTCTTTCGCCAGTTCACTTACAACCTCCGAAACGCGAGTCAGATCGCCTACCTCGCGGGCCATAAAGGCTCCATAACCCCGAAGCCCACGTAGGCCTAATCCCGCTGAACGCACTCGGGGAAGGGGGCCAGCGGAAGAGGCGGCCTCTGCCCGAATGACGTGATTCACTCCAAAACGGTCCCCCGCATCGCGGATCAAGGTAACACCAGCCTCTGCCGACTGTTGAAGATTTCTCCGTCCAACCTCGACCATGTTGTCAACACTTGACTTCAAATAGGCGCTGCGGACTGCTGTATCGAGTTCCCCCCCATTGAGAAACAAATGTGCATGCCCTTCGACTAGCCCGGGCATCACGAAAGCGACATGCTCGACCTCCACACCTGGACATGAAAAAACGGATGACTGATCTCCGTCAGCAACCTCGCTGACCTTGTCCCCATCAATTACGACAGTTCGCTCCCCGCCCCCCCAGTACCGCTCACCATCGAACATCGAAGAGGTTACCAAGATCCTCCTTTGCATCATTTCCTCAGCCCCTGTATAGCTTGCGGACGAGGCGCATGGCGTCAACTCCCCTGGCCGAAATTATCTGCTGGAACTGGGCAAGCACTGGACTATCGGGCGCAAGAGGTTCGTACTGCTTCCATGGAGTTCCTAATACCGTGTCGAAACCGTATGGCATCGCAAGGGTGATGAAAGCCCGTTCGATCTGGGACTTCAGGTCTGAACCATCGGCAGCCTTGGCTGGGAGCTGCTGGACAATGTTGCTAAGACCTCCACTTAGATGGACACCTCTCATGGAGGGATCGTTACTGATCGCCTTGATGCCCTCGATAGCCATGTGAAGCAAGCCTTCGGTGTCCGAAGAAAGCGCACTGATCGAAACGTCCACAAAAATGTCATCTGCTGAAAGCCCATGCCCCGAAATCAGCTTCTCGGTCATACGTTTAGCCACCAACGCCACTTCAGCACTGAACTTATTCGCACGGCCGACTCCATCTTCCAGCCGCTCCGACGCCATCAAGATCACTTTGAATGGCCGAATTGAAAGCAGTTCAAGCATGTCCCAACGCGTCTCCGAAATGGAATTGACAATCGGCTTTCGGCCGGAGGCCTTTTCAATGTCATATGTCTCAAGACAGACTGCCTGAACATCCACATTTGGGAAATCGAAGCTTAGAGGGAGATTCACAACATCCTGGATAGCCTGGATTACCTCCTTCATGAACGCTTTGTCATAAAGGGCGCGTGAACCAATGTTGACATTCAGGTAATCGGCACCTGCTGCTGCTTGACGTCGGGCAAGCTCTTGGATACCGCTCAAATCGTCCTTCTCGAACAGTTCTTTTGTGCTCTTGAAACCAGGGTTGATACGTTCCCCGATAATAGTCAGCCGTTGTCCGGTCATCCCCATCGCACTCCATCTCTCACGATCTCTTCTCACCAACTTCTGCCGTTGCGGCACGAATGACGCTCTTAGTGCTTCGTATCCCTGAAGCCCTGATGACGTCTGCGATCAGATCCTCGTTCCGATGCGCCATGACATGAACTCCAGCAACGCCCTTCACTTCGTGTATCTGCTGGATCAGCTCTATGCAAAGCTGGCGGCCTTCACGTCGCTGGTCCTTCGCCTTTTCCAGCCGCTCAATGAGGTGATCCGGTATGTGGACACCGGGCACGGACGAACGCATCCAGCGCGCCGTCCGCGCCGAAGGAAGGATTCCAACACCAACCAGAATGAAGCATCTCTGATCGAGACCCAGGTCGCGAACCTGAACCATGAAACTTTCAAGTGCCGGCACGTCGAAGCAAAACTGAGTCTGGATGAACTGTGCTCCGGCTGCGACCTTCTTGGCAAGGTGTGCCGCCCGAGTTCGTTGAGGTGGCGAAAACGGATTTGCCGCCGCCCCAAGGAATAGATCTGGTCGACTTGAAAGAGCCCTTCCTGACAGAAAACGGCCCTCATCGCGCATTTTGCGGGCGGCATCAAGAAGTGACACGCTGTCAAGATCACAAACAGCCACTGCACCCGGATGATCTCCTGAACCTATTGCATCACCAGTCAGACACAACAGATTCGATATTCCAAGGGCCGAAGCACCGAGGATGTCACCTTGTATCGCAATTCGATTACGGTCACGGCAAGTTAGCTGCATAACCGGCGTTAGCCCCTTACTGACGAGCAATGCGGCGACACTCATGCTTGAAATGTGACAGTTTGCCCCGGAAGCGTCGGTAATGTTGATTGCATCCACCACTTCTGCCAATACTGAGGCGTGCCTGAGTGCATCATTTGGGTCGGCGGAATCAGGTGGGGAAAGCTCAGCAGTCACAGCGAACTGGCCTGAATGCAGTACCTCCTTAAGGCGATTCGGCCTTGTTGGGGCCACTCGGGCCAGTGCTAGTTCGCCGTGTGCCATGATTGGAACCGGTCGGCTTGAAGCAGACATCGAACGCAACCATGCCGATGTGTCACGTAAGCGAAAATCCAAGGCTGGCTGGATATTGCTGATAGCTCCACCCTTTTTCATCCGTTCGCTGCCATCCCAGGCATCGACCCACACACAGCGCATCTCTGGATCCACCTCACACCGACCGTCGCCCCTAACGCCGCCGCACGGACCATTGCGCATCAGTTTTGGGCAGTTGGCAGGGCAAGACATGCCGGTTGAGGAGAGAATACATTGTCCGCACATCTGACAGTCGAAGAGCAGCCCTTTAAGGTGACGCTCGCCAAAAACAAAAAACGGCGCCAGGCGGTTCGAGACTAACGACCTTTCGTGAACGCGGCTCCGCGCTAGGAGAGAGTTAAGTCGTCCATAAATACTCTCGAACATTCTCGATCTTCGCACCGCCCAGTGCCGAGTCACCTTCATTGGTCACAATTCCGGTGCGGCAGACCCGACGGCTGCAATTCGGCCGTGGTCTTACACAAGACTGGCATCCCCGCTGCGGCAGATCGAATTCGCTCAAGGTGATTCATACTACGACCGTTTCCTTAGGCACTGAAGTCACGGACTGACTGAAACATTGCTCTGACATTTTCGAGACGGGCTTCGTCAGGAATTCCAATACCCCCGTCAAGGATGAAACCGCCATCTCTGCCAACACCTTCGATCAGTTTTTTGCAATACTCACGCACATCTTGCGGAGTTCCCGTATTGAGCATCGAAGCCGGGACATTACCGCGCAGGCACACCACATCGCCCAGGACAGCCTTGGCACGGAATAGGTCGGTGCGTTCAAACCAATAGATGGCCTTACCAGCTGGAATATCGGCAATAGTCTCCAAGCGGGAAGTGCAGTCGCCTTCCCACAGTACCAGAGGAACCAGTCCTGCCTCTATCAAACCTACGATCACCTTCCGTAGGTGAGGCCAGAAGAACGTCTTGAATTGATCTGGAGACATAAAGCCGTCAAGTCCCCAGTGCATCGGCAGAAAAACAATCTTGCACGGATTTTGACCAGCCATTTCAAGCAATCCCTTAAGGATTATCGGAGTGGCGCGGTCCATTGCCGCCAGCAGCTTGTCCTTGCGGCGAAAGAGGTCCAACATGATTCCCTTTGAACCGCGCATATTGTCAGCGAAGTAGTCATAGGGCGCGGGTCCAGTGGCCATCTGCCCCATCGGGAAACCAAGGGCAGCCATCTCGACTTGAAACTCCGAGGCACTGTCGAAAGCGCGCTGAGCCTCTTGGCCAGCCTTTGCCAACTGTGAGAAACCGGCTGCCACCTCCTCCGTGAAGAACCTCGTCAGGTAGACCAACCTCGTGTGCTGCATTGATGCCGGCTGAGGCAAACCTGCCATGGGGGCAAATGCATCCGCCACCCTTGGCAGGTAGCGCGTAAGATAGAACCAACCGGGATCCTCAATGTAGTCGTCATACTCCTCGGGCTTCATGTACTCACGATCGATGTACTGATAGGAATAGTTCTCACCCACACCATGGCCAGGCCATCGGAGCTGTTGGTACCCCATCAATTCCATTGTGGGACCAAGCAGGGTCGCCCTGTGCGGAGCGGCAACGGCGTCCGGTTTGAGTTCAAGAACGATCCTCTTTGTCACCTCAGAAACCTTGGCGTAGTTGTACATTGCCTCCTTGAAAGTAATCCCGGCGTAACTGGCATGCCAAAACATCGTGTAATAGATGATCGGAACCCGGTCAGGCTTTCGTAAAGCTATCGCATCGTCTATCCTCTTTTGCCGTTCGTCAAAATCCCGAGCCATGTCCTCAGCGTCTTTGGTTATTGTCGTCTCACTCATCCCGATCACAAACTCCTTTCAAGGCCAGATACGGGCACCCATCTTGATTATCCTTCCGCAACAGGCGGCGCATTTCAGGCAGCCAACCATTGACGACACAGCGACACGGCATCCATAGCATTGAGACCGAAGGCGTCAGCATTTGTGTATGAACGCACAGCTTCATCCACCTGGCCCCCTCCGATCATGATCTTAAGCGAATCACGTAGTCCGGCATCAGACAGAGCGTCGATGGTCTCCTTCATGGAATCAAATGCAAGTGTTAGAAAACCGCTCAGCGCGAGCACAGGTGGCTTAAGTTCGCGCACCTTGTCGACAAAGTCCTCCACTGGAACATCAATACCCAGATCGATCACGTTATATCCGCTCACCTCAAGCATGAAAACAACGATGTTCTTTCCAATGTCGTGGAGATCGCCGTGCACTGTGCCGATGAGAACAGTTCCTGCAGTCTTTACCGATGCCTGTGGTCCCCCAACGAGCAGCGGCTTTACTATGGCGCTAATCTGCTCAAGTAGATCTCCCGCCAGCATGAGTTCAGGAAGGAAGTACTCCCCAGCCTCGAAGCGCTTACCCACCAGATCCATGGCGTCGCGGCATGCATCAAGTACCTGCTGGGGATCACCACCGCCTGACACGAAATCGCGCACGAGTTGAAGTGCCAACTCCTCCTCCATGTCGGCTATCGCGCGAACCAACTCCTCAAGCATGATTAAAATGCCCCCCTCCTGAGTCAATCTCATTCATCCCACTGCCCCAAAACAGAAGGATTTGCCCCAGATTAGTGACTTGACAGTATACTGTCAAATCTCGAGTGGGATGAATCTCAGGAACTGAACTCCGACCATATCAACCGCCAACCGCCGTCAGCATGCATGACTGACTCATCGCCCCCTGAATATCAAATTGACGATGGACTTGAAAGGACCTGTATGAAACGGAAAGCCAGGTCTTGTTATGAGTACTCAGCCTCCATAAGAATCGCGGATACACAGCATCTACACTATTTGAGAAGAGCTTTATACATTCATTAGGAAGTTCAACTTGCAATTGAATTGTGGTCTAAGGTGAACCCGCACGCGGAGGTATAGGACGATATGGCTCAGACTGAAACTGAATGGATTACCTCACTAGCTCACGCCTTGGGCGTTGAGCCTCCAAATGAAGCGGAGCGTGAGGCCCTGTTGGGTATCGCCGCCACCGCTGCTCATGCTTCAGAGCGAACTGCCGCACCAATCAGTTGTTGGCTTGTTGCCCGTGCGGGACTGAACGCCACCGATGGGAAGCTGTTGGCAGACAGTCTGGCGAAGAAAGGCTAGACGCACGACATCTGGCTCAACCGGTCGTCCCGCCACGCCGAACTTCTCAGCTCAGGCAGTCTAACTAGCCCACAATTCCGACCAGAATAACTGTTCCCCAAGATTACGGCTTCGAAACATTCTGTCGCATAGTGAAGACAACCAACCCTGATTTGACCACTCTGGAAGTCAAGGCCTGGTTCCTCTCGCTCACGTTTCGGTGCAGTCTCCATCGCAACCATTCGCCAAGATATCACCACGGCCTTTAAAACCACGTGTCTGAGCTTACGACAGTACACTGCTGGATTGCTATAATTTCGCTTGATCAACTAAAAAGGGCAACCGGTGAACACGGACTCGGAGGTACAAGGTCAAGACAATGACGGCGAACTGGCAGTCTATGACATGCCGGGACACCTGGTACGACGCCTTAATCAGATCGCTGTATCGATTTTCCTGGATGGTACACGGCAGTTCGGAATCACTCCGGTACAATTCTCCGCCCTCACCGCAATCGGCAGCGTACCTGGAATCGACCAAAGACGCCTTTCGAGAGTGATCGCTTTCGACCGTTCCACCATCGGTGACGTTGTCCAACGGTTGGAAAAGCGAGGTCTGATCTTGTCAGAAAAAAAAGAAGCTGACCGACGGACGAAACATCTCGTGCTGACTACAGAGGGTGCCACAACCCTCTCGGCAATGCAGCAGGCTGTATGGAAATCCAATGATGATCTGCTGAAACCGCTCTCAGAAGAAGAACGGACAACTTTCATGTTTCTTCTCAAGAAGCTTGTAAATCTTAACAATCAAATGAGCAGGGCGCCTCTGGTACCAGACAAGCAAGGACCAGCCATCTTGGTCCGAAAACCGATCAATGCCAGCAGGCACCACGCTTCCCGAACGGCGCACTGACCTCTTTCACGGCTAGGACCATGGATTCTTGCGTTCGGTCCGCCGAGGTTTACGCAGAACTCCCGGACTCATCGCCGTCGGAACCCGAAGGAACTGCAGGAGTGACGGGAATTCCACGCAAAGACCTCGAGGGCACCCATTCAGGTGGTACTTAGCCGAATGCCCACTCGTGGCACATAGTTCTACTTGACGCTTCCACCAAGGCGAACGGTAATTTCCCAGGCGGCCTCAAGAAGCGGCTTGAGAAGGGTGTTAGCCAACCTCTTTCGCGAATACTCCGCACTTGACACGGCGACATTGATTGCAGCCACCACCCCACCGCCACCTTGTCTGATTGGAGCCGCGATAGAGCTCAACCCGGGAATCGCCGTCTCCTGTTGAATGACGTATCCGTCTTTACGGGCTGCTTCCAACTGAGGCAACAGTTCGGCCATCGTGCGCACCGCGTTGGGGCCCCATCTCCCACCGAAAGAGGCCTCCGAAATGCACCTGCGTAGCTCTGCATCGGTCAGATCCGCGAGGATAACCTTTCCAATCGAACTAAAAACGGCAGGAACGGTCGATCCAACCCGAATCCCGGCAGCAAGCAGGCTATCTCGCCTGGGAACTCTTGCAACAAAAAGGACCTGGTCGCTGTATAGGACTCCGAGATTGACTGTCTCACCAGTAGAAGCCGCCAAGTCACGCATTGTGGACCTTGAATTCTGGACCAGGTCCAACCCCTGCACAGCGGCAAAACCAAGCGCCAGAACACTTGTGCCAGGGCGAACCATCGATTCAGGCGTACGCTCCAGGTATCCTTCCTCCTCAAGGGTCGCAACAAGGCGAAACACCGTAGGCATAGGTATCCCGGTTAGATCAACTATGTCCTTGACCCGAAGGGCTGGCCTCTCCGCACTGAAGAGCGACAGTAGCCGAAGTCCCTTTGCCAATGCTTCGATCCGATAGGAACGCGCCGTAGGAGATGTCACCCCATCATCGTGGGAACGAGGCGATCTTGGTGCCCTATTACTCATAGTCGGTCTTACTCGTTGATATCACTTGACAAGACCTTTCCACGGACAAATATAAGCCAAGCTCGCCACCAAAAAATCGATATCTTGGCCGCGTATTCATCGAACTAACTCCTCCGACCTCCACTAAATATTTCTCCCGTTAAATCCCCGATTAAAGACCTAAAGCGAAACCCTGGCTCATTTGAGCAGCGGCTCAACCATGCAGCGAACGGACCAGACGACACTTGTCAATACCTGCTCAAAAATATACCTTGCATTCCGAAGCTGGCGAATCTTGCTGGTCGGGCAACGCTTCTTTGGAACCAAAGTTATGCCGATGTCGGGCAGGTCAGTGGGGGCCGTTTTCCATCTGATCTGCAGGAAATTATGCTGGATTGGGACCGTTTTGAAGATTGGACCCAAGGAGTGGAACCGCAAATTTCTGGGCTTCCTGATTTGTCGCTCCTGGGCCCGCCGACACCTCGTCCTGGCCAGGTGTTCGCGATTGGACTGAACTATAGGGAACATACTGCGGAAGCTGGCTACGACACCTCTGGGCTTCCGCAGGTGTTCACGAAATTCCCTAGTTGCATCACCGGGCCTTTTTCACAGGTATCGGTTGTGAGTCCAAGACTGGACTGGGAGATAGAACTGGTTGCTGTGATTGGCAGGTCCGGGCGTAACATCAATGAGGCCAACGCCTGGTCCTTCATCGCTGGTCTAATGATTGGTCAAGATCTATCCGCTCGTGATGTGCAGCTAGCGGGGTCGGCCCCTCAGTGGAGCCTGGGCAAGTCTTTCGCGGGTTTCGGACCGGTCGGCCCCTGGCTCACCAGTGCCAGAGACTGTCCTGGTCGAGACGATCTGTTGGTGGAGTGTGAACTCAATGGTGCACTAATGCAGAGTGACCGCACATCAAATATGATCTGGTCTGTCCCTGAGTTGGTAGCGAGACTTTCGTCGGTCTGTGAGTTGAGAGCGGGTGACGTCATCTTCACAGGAACGCCTGCGGGGATTGGAAACCGCCGCAAACCCCCGATATATATAGGACCTGGTGACGTGCTTGTTAGCCGTATCGAAGGTCTAGGTGAGATGGCTGTCGGATTTACTGCGGCATAGCTGCCCAAGTTCTCGAGGAGGCTACTTTGCGTTTGAACAGATTTACACCTCAGCAGCTGTCTTCGGAACAGCAGCTCTTGTATGATAAAATTGCAGGTGGGAAGAGAGCGGAAGGACGGCAGCTGTTCCGGCTCGTTGGGGATGACGGGGCCCTGGAAGGGCCTTTCAACGCAATGCTTCTCTCTCCGAATCTCGGTTTCGCTTTGCAGGCACTCGGCGCGGCGATCCGCTATGGTTCACGTCTCTCACCTCGTGTTCGTGAGGGGTCGATCCTCATGGTGGCTTCAAGGTGGAACTGCGAATTCGAGCGCATGGCGCACGAGTCGTTAGCACTTGATTGCGGCGTTTCCTCCGCGGAGCTTGATGCAATCAGGGCAGGCGGAAGTCCAACTGGACAAACGGCCACTGAGCAGGCTGCGTTTGAGGTTTCCAAAGCTTTGATAAATGATTCTGACCTTAGTGACGAAGAATTTGAGAGATGCTCAGCCTTGGTGGGTCAAGAGTCCATTTTCGAACTCACTACTTTGGTGGGATACTACTCTACCTTGGCGATGCAAATGCGGGTCTTTAGGGTGTAATTGCTATTGGTGGCGCGAATTTCTGAGCCGGGTTCGATACCCTTTAGCAGGCTTTCGTGGAAATGGGGGAGCAGGTCTTACGTGAAGGTCTTTGGATTCAAACTGGACAGGTGTAGATTCGCAGACAATCGGATCGTGGGCAAGGTCGCAAGGCTTCGCGGTGGTTGGGACCTTCAAAGATGAGATTGAGGTCCATCTTTTGAATGCAAGGTATATTTTTGAGCAGGTATTGACAAGTGTCGTCTGGTCCGTT
>DAHXKX010000016.1 GCA_027366165.1 Actinomycetota bacterium | reverse complement strand
GCCTTCGAGGAGATCGCCGCCGGAAAGATCACATACTCCCGTCCAGAGCCAATCGAAGCTGAAGCGGAGGAGAATGCTCTCTCGGCGGACGATGGGGATGAAGCTCAAAGCGCAGAGACTGGCGAGTAGGTTTATCTACAGCCCACCATGCGTTTCGCGAATATTGCGAATCCATTGTGCCGCTATGGTGACCTAGCCTAGGCTTTAGTCAAATGTCAAATAGCAATCCTTTATTTGGAAAGAGAATCGTCCTCGGAGTGGGCGGCGGTATCGCGGCTTACAAGTCGGTCGAACTCATGCGTCGTCTGGTCGATGCGGGAGCGTTCGTGTCTCCGGTTTTGACGGCGGCTTCGCTAAAGTTTGTGGGAGAGACTACGTTTTCTGCGCTAGGTTCCGAACGCGCCAGAATTTCTCTATTTGATGATGACGATCCAATTCCGCATACCAGCCTTGGCAAGCAGGCAGATGCGATCGTAGTTGCCCCGGCAACTGCCGATTTGATTGCCAGATATGCCGCGGGAATTGCCGATGACCTTCTTACGACGACACTTGTTGCCACTAGGGCGCCTGTTATTGTTGTTGCAGCCATGCATACAGAGATGTGGCAGCATCCGAGCGTCGTTGACAACATTGCCACTCTTCGCCGCCGCGGTGTAGTCGTGATTGAGCCCGAAGTGGGCCGATTGGCGGGCGGGGATACGGGTGTGGGCAGGTTAGCATCCACGGAGCGGGTCCTTGCCGCTATCGAAGGATTGTTTCTGGAGGGCAGGGGGGTATTGCTCGGCAAGAAGGTTCTTGTTACCGCCGGCGGTACCCGCGAGTCGATCGATCCAGTTCGCTATATCGGGAACAGGTCGTCTGGGAAGCAGGGCATCGCATTTGCAACTGCTGCCGCCGGCTTCGGTGCAGATGTGACCCTTATTTGTACTATGGCTCCGCCGGATGAACCCGGTATAGACGTCGTCGAGGTCGAGTCGGCGCAGGAGATGTTCGACGCAGTTACCGCCAGGGTGGTCGAAGGCTTCGATCTGGTGATCATGGCAGCCGCGGTTGCGGACTTCAGGTGCAAAGAAGTTAGTCCAGTCAAGATCAAAAAGAGCCAGGGAGCTCCCCGGGTGGTACTTGAGCCAACCCCCGACATCCTGGCTTACCTGGGCTCGGTTAAGTCGAAAAATCAGGTTCTTATCGGTTTTGCAGCCGAGACAGGGGAGCTTGAATCTGAAGCAAGGCGTAAGCTGAAGGAGAAGAAGGCCGACTTCGTAGTGGCAAACAATGTTCTAGAGCATGATGCTGGCTTTGCCGTAGATACCAACCGGGTGACTCTCGTGTATGACGATTCGGTCCTGGCGCTCGAATTGGATAACAAAAGGCATATAGCAATTAAGGTTTTGAGTTTCGTGGCAGAATGGGCACGGATCAAAGGTGTCTGGGCGAAGTAGCAGAAGTCCAGGAGCTATAGAAGGGATCGTTAGGTGAGATATTCGTTTACCTCTGAGTCAGTGACTGAGGGTCACCCAGACAAGATGGCTGACCAGATCTCAGATGCTGTCCTGGATGCAATCTTGACGGAGGATCCTCTCGGGAGGGTCGCCTGTGAGACCCTTCTCACCACCGGTCTTGTGGTTGTGGCGGGTGAGATAACAACCACCTCCTATGTGGATATCCCACGGCTGGTTCGTCGAACTATATGTGAAATCGGATACGATCGTGAATCTTACGGATTCGATGGCAACACATGTGGAGTCATAATTTCAATCGATGAGCAGTCGCCCGATATTTCGTCCGGTGTTTCCAGTGCGTACGAGGTTAGAAGCGGTGCTCATGACTCGGGTGAGATGGATGTGTTGGGTGCCGGCGACCAGGGCATGATGTTTGGGTACGCCTGCAATGAGACAACTGATCTGATGCCGCTTCCGATCTGGCTCGCTCACCGGCTTTCGCAAAGGTTGTCAGAGGTGAGGCGGGCGAATATCCTTCCATATCTTCGTCCCGACGGGAAGACCCAGGTTACAGTTGAGTACGATCACGGCCGACCGGTGGCGTTGAATACTGTCCTTATCTCAACGCAGCACCAGCCGGGGATCGACCTGAGAACGCTTCTATTGCCGGATCTGACCGAGTCCGTAATCATGCCGATGATTCCCAAGGATTTGGACATTTCCAAGATGAGCATCCTGGCCAACCCGACTGGCCGCTTTGAGCTGGGTGGGCCTCACGCCGACACCGGTCTCACCGGACGAAAGATAATCGTCGACACCTATGGAGGCATGGCCCGTCACGGTGGTGGAGCCTTTTCCGGGAAAGACCCCTCCAAGGTTGACAGGTCAGGTGCGTATGCTGCGCGGTGGGTGGCCAAGCACGTTGTTGCGTCAGGGGCGGCTGATAAGTGCGAAATCCAGGTTGCGTATGCCATCGGAGTGGCGCGGCCGGTATCGATAATGGTGGAAACCTTCGGAACCGAACAGGTTAGTCCGGAATCGATTGCAAAGGCGGTTGATGACGTTTTTGATCTAAGACCCTTGGCAATCATCAACGAACTTGATCTCCGGCGCCCTATCTACCGCAGGACTGCGGCATACGGTCATTTCGGCCGATCGGATAAGGGATTCACCTGGGAAGAGACGTCAAAGCTGACCGAATTCAAACAAGCACTGGGGCTGTAACCGGTCTGCAGTTAGGGACAGATATGGCGATGCCAGTTCATGATGAAGCTTCGGCAACTGTCTCAGTGGCGCAAGTTCTCATAGATTCGGTAGGACTATCGAAGGTTTTCAGCTACAGCATTCCTGACCGCTTTTTGGCCCGGATCGGCATTGGAAGCTATGTCTCTGTCAAGCTGGGCAACTCACGTGCTAAAGGGTGGGTGGTTGGTTTGGGCGAGCTCTCCGCGCAGAATGCGGAGGGTCTGGAGTTCAAGCTATCGCCGATATCACGTCTGCTTGGAGGTGGCCCAAACGCTGACGTCATTGCGCTGTGCAAGTGGGCGGGGTGGCGCTTCATCGGATCACCGGTCAACTTTCTGACACATGCAAGTCCAAAGAAGAGGATAGCCTCAAGGCCCGGCGGAGAGCTCGAGTTTCAGGACTGCGACAGCAGTTTTCGCCAATTTCGTGGAGAGTCACTGGTAGTGAGAATTCCCCCCTCTCATTCGAGGGCGGATTGGATCATCGGCCATATTGGCAGTCCTTCTGGTGTGGCCGGTCAGGTAATCGTTGTATGTGCAACCCAGAGTGCGGTAAAACATCTGGCGGCGCGGTTTCTGCGGGCTGGCTACATTGTTGCGGTCTTTCCGGATGAGTTCGAACAGGCACTCGATGGCGCCCAGGTGGTTATTGGTGCCAGAAATGCCGTTTTTGCGTCGGTGTCCAACCTGTCAGAGGTGATTGTTGTCGATGCCGACGATCCGTCCCACACTGAGACCTCAAGTCCATCGTGGAGTTCCTATGTGGTAGCGCGTGGGCGCGTGGGCCAAGGTCAGGTAGCAATTCTGCTCTCTTCGGTACCGTCAGTGGATATGAGCCATGGCGCTAGGACGAAGGCACTTTCCCGCTCGGATGAGCGCTCAGGGTGGCCCAAAGTCCTGGTGGGGGAAATATCGGAGGTTCCGGGTCACAATCCTCTCATATCATCGGGTTTGATTTCTCAAATCAGGTCGGTACTGGCCGACGCGGTGATGCCGGCAAAATTGACCGACGAGGGTCTGGTCGACTATGACGGAGTCATCGTTCTCTACAACAGGCTTGGAGGAGCCAGGACGCTTGTCTGCTCTAAGTGTGAGAAGGTGGTCAGCTGCGTGAAGTGCTCGACCACCTTGATGCAGACGGTGCCAAGGTATCTCAGGGAGAGTGTTGGTGACTTGGGGGACACCAAGAGGACTGCCAGGGAGCGCCTCTCTATTGTTGGCCTTGCCTGCCCAAGGTGCAAACAGAAATATCCGGCGATATGCACCAACTGCATGACTACGTCTCTCAAGGTGGTCACATTTGGCATCGAACGTTTCCGCACTCTGTTGCAGGCGGCAGTGGGAAAACAGGTAAGTGAGGTCGAT
>DAHXKX010000136.1 GCA_027366165.1 Actinomycetota bacterium | reverse complement strand
CGTCTTTGGCGGTCAGATCGATGCACAGTTCTATGAAGTTTCTCCTGGAGACAGGAGTCTGGTTTTTGCCAGGATCGGAAGGCGCATCGAAGTTGGGGTCGTAAGCGAGAGACGGATCGCAGCGTACTCCGTAGTAGTTTTGGACCCTTCGTTCCGTTGGGACACCATTGTCGTCCCAACCGATTGGATAGAATACGCTGAATCCCTTCATGCGCTTGTAACGCGCAATTACGTCAGTGTGAGTGTAGGAGAAGACATGGCCTATATGAAGAGAACCACTTACCGTGGGCGGAGGGGTGTCGATGGAGTAGATTTTCTCTCTTTCAGTGCTGTCATGGTACCGGTAGGTACCGTATTCCTGCCATTTTGTTAGCCATTTTTCTTCTAATCCATCAAGTGATGGCTTTTCGGGGACTGAATAACTCATCTGTCCGGTACCGTACCTTTTGTGCTTCGTCTTTTTGATACTGCAATCGGGGACCTCTCTGAGGTTATCCCTATGGCTCCTGGCCAGTTCTCAATGTACGTCTGTGGACCCACGGTATACGATCTAGCCCATCTTGGGCACGGCCGATATGCATTGGTCTTCGACGTTCTTCGTAGATACTTGGAATGGCGTGGCCTAAAAGTCAGACACGTCTCAAATATCACAGATGTTGATGACAAGATCTTAGATAGGGCCGAGGCCGAACACCGTTCTCCATCAGAGGTTGCAGAGGAATTTGAGGAGAAATGGTTCTCAACTATGGATCGATTGGGAATCTTGAGGCCTAATTCCACTCCGCATGCCACTGAATATGTGGATAAGATGATCAGGCTCATCGAATCTTTGTTGAAAGTCGATGCCGCCTATTTCGGTGAAGATGGTGTCTACTTCGATACCAGCAAGGTATCCGACTACGGGCTGCTTGCTCGCCAGAGTCTGGACTCGCTCAAGGCTGGCGCCCGGGTGGCAGAGAAGGACTTCAAGCGGTCTCCAGTCGACTTCGTCCTTTGGAAGTTCTCAGACCGGTCGTCATGGACCTGGGATTCTCCTTGGGGGCCTGGCAGACCTGGATGGCATACCGAGTGCGTGGTGATGTCCGTGGATCTTCTTGGAGAAGAGTTTGATCTGCATGGCGGCGGACTCGACCTTTCATTTCCGCATCATGAAAACGAGCGCGCCCAGGCGTGCGTGATGCACTACAAGTTCTCGCGCCATTGGGTCCACAACGGTTTCGTCATGGTTGGAAGCGAGAAGATGTCTAAGTCCTTGGGGAATTTCACAACGCTCGATGACCTGTTGCGGAGTACCGACCCCAGGGCATATCGGCTTTTAGTGCTGCAATCGCACTACCGCTCGCCTCTCGATGTCAATCCCCAAACGGTTGCCGAGGCATCACGTGCTTTGGCGCGCCTCGACTCAACCTATCAAAGAGTGGTGGAAAGCGGAATAGATCTGGCAACTGGCGGCCTCTACAGTGGGGAGGTGGATCATTTTATCCAGGCGATGGACAATGATCTCGATACACCAACGGCGACAGCAAGACTGTTCGAACTCAGGTCAAGAGTTAACCAACTTCTAGACGACGGGAAATTGAGCGAAGCGGGTAAAGTTTGTGCCACCATGGGGCATCTGTTTGGGTCTTTAGGACTTTTCCTGTCAGTTCCGCAGAGTTCAGAATTGCCGACGCACGTCAGGGAACTTGTGGAACAAAGAGAAGTTGCTCGCTTGGATAAGAATTTTGCGCTTTCCGACCGTATCAGGAGTGATCTTCTGGCTCTCGGATATGCCCTGGAGGATACTTCGGGCGGGCAGAAGGTGAGGCGAATCTAGACCCGATGATAAGTGGGTTAGGGAGCTGTTATCTGAAAATCGGCGGTTGTAATTGGGAGTAATTCCGAGTGGCTCAATAATTTCAAATTCGGCGTATCTGCCTGTCTCAGCCAAAGTAATTGAGTCGTTATGAATTGAGAGAAATCATATAATTGAAGGTGTTTAGCTGGGCGATGTCGTAGCGAACTTGGTTATAGACACTGCAAATGGCTACAGATGACCTCTATTTAAAAAATAATTGTGGCTAATGGTATTGCGCAGGTGCTATCGTAGCAATCTAAGAAGGGGTAGCCGACCCATCTGAATACTGTCGTAAAAGACTCTTTTCGTGTGATCTTGGAGATTCCCTTCTTGCCTGTAGTTGCTTTTTTAGAAGGGAGATCGCCACAGTGGCGACCGGTACAGTGAAGTGGTTCAACTCCGAGAAGGGCTTCGGCTTTATTTCTCAGGATAATGGTGCAGACGTCTTTGTTCACTTTAGTGCTATTCAAATGAATGGTTACAGAGTTTTGGAAGAGGGTCAGGTTGTAGAGTTCGAGGTCCAGGAGGGCCCGAAGGGTCTGCAAGCCGTTGACGTTCGAGTTTCGTAACTTTCAAGTTTTCCTGTAAAGCGTTCCGGCAAACTGTAAGAGTTGAACTAAGGGCGCTTCGTTCTTAGTTCAACGAACCAATTGACCTATTACTTACTGATTGGTAACATGTGTAGGCAAGCCAGGTTGAGAGGAAGTTTTGCATGGAAGAGTTTTCGCTGCAGCTCAACGAAGATCAGCTAGGCATTCAGCAATGGGTGCACGATTTTGCTGAGAGGGTAATCAGGCCTGCTGCTTCTGAATGGGATGAGCGTGAGGAGACTCCATGGCCAATCATTCAAGAAGCAGCCAAAATTGGTTTGTATTCCTTCGACTTTATTGCCAACGGCTACGCTGATCCGACTGGTCTCACCCTCGCGCTTGTGAATGAGGAGATGGCGTGGGGTGATGCTGGAATCACGCTTGCCATTTTTGGTTCGATCCTTGCGGTCGTGGGAATAATGGCGAACGGAACAAATGAACAGATCGGCGAGTGGGTACCACAGTGTTTTGGATCTCCAGAAAAGCCTCAGCTTGCTGCATTTGCTGTGAGTGAACCCGATGCCGGATCTGATGTTTCATCATTGCGCACACGGGCCGTATACGATTCCGCATCGGATACTTGGACCCTCGACGGCACCAAGACGTGGATCACAAACGGCGGAATCGCCGATGTCCACGTTGTGGTGGCCAGTGTGGAGCCCTTGCTGGGTGCACGGGGGCAGGCATCATTCGTCATTGGGCCAGGCACCAAGGGTATTTCCATGGGCCAGAAGTTCAAGAAGCTCGGGATCAGGGCGTCTCACACGGCTGAAGTGGTTCTCGAAAACTGCAAAATTCCTGGGTCAGCTCTTCTTGGCGGCAAGGAAGCTCTTGATGAACGGTTGGCAATGGCCAAGGAGGGTCGCAAGTCCCAGTCCCAAGCGGCCATGGCCACATTTGAGGCTTCAAGGCCTATCGTTGGAGCCCAAGCGCTTGGAATTGCACGTGCTGCCTACGAATTTGCACTCGACTATGCAAAACAGCGTTCGCAATTTGGCAGGGCCATTATCGAAAATCAGGCTATAGCCTTCAAGCTTGCCGATATGGCAGTGCAGATTGACGCCGCAAGGTTACTGGTACACAGAGCGGCGTGGATGGCGGCGAAAAAGATTCCTTTTGATGCCGCGCAGGGATCCATGTCCAAGCTTTTTGCAGGCGAAACCGCTGTCAAGGTGACCGAGGAGGCAATCCAGATCCTGGGTGGTTATGGATACGTTCGTGAGTATCCGGTTCAACGGTGGTATAGGGACGCCAAGATATACACCATCTTTGAAGGAACCTCCGAAATTCAGAGGTTGATTATCTCGAGATCCATATCCAAGGTTCACATTCGCTGACAGGACTCAGTCATTCTCGACGAACTCCGCGCAGTCCTGCCCACGCAAGGTCGGTCATTCGTGCTGCCCACAGACCAGCGTCAGTTTCTTCATATGAGATTGGCTCAAATGGTGGATGGGTCGACGGATCAAGTGTGGCCAGCCATCTTCTGACGGCGCCTTCCGCTAGAGAAATCACTCCGAGTGCTACGAATCTCCTCTGGGTCTCATCCAGGTCGGCTTCGATCTTGGAAGTGACCAGGTCGGCGATTTCATTTTCAATCTCGACGACAGCATCGCGGAATTCCGGGTCTCTTCTTGGCCCTGAACCGAAAAGGAGTTCGTAGCCAGCCCTGGATTCGCAGGCAAAACGGAAGTAGGCCTCAAATCCCAGTTCAACCCGTTGGTGCAGTGACTGGGCTCTTTCGGTTGCATTACGAATACGACTGCAAAGTTCTTCACCGGCTTCGGTTATCAGATCGGAGTAGAGTTGCCGTTTCGAAGGGAAGTGTCTGTAGATGACTGGCTTGGTGACACCAGCTGCTGTGCCGATTTCGTCCATTGACGTTGTGTGGTAACTGTTTTTCGAAAAGCACTGGAGTGCATGGCGCATTATCATTCTTCGTCGTTCGGGACCCGGAAGGCGTGATTGAGGCGAGGAATTTTTTAACCTATGGGTTCGCGTGTGACCCGCCTTTTTCTTTGTCGCCATGTAGCAAATCTTTCTGAAGACTCTCGAGGCTTTGGACTCTACAGGATGAGTTTGGTTTTCAAAAGCTTATCGCAGGCATTTTGTTACTCCGTCCAAGAGAGTTAACCTGCAAATCCGGTGATTCTTGGCGGGTGGGGACCAGAGAACGGGTGATCAGTAAGATGACATGAGGATTACAGAGTCCTTACGCATTGTCCATTCGAGATGGCTTGAATTTAGCTATGCTGAATGAGCTAAGCAAACCTCGCTTGTTCAATGGCAAAGGGTGGGTATCGTGGCTAAGAGTCGAGCACTAATAACGGGTATTACTGGTCAAGATGGTTCATACCTGGCCGAGTTTCTTCTTGCTCAGGGCTATGAAGTTTTTGGCATGATCCGCCGCTCGTCCACGGTGAACTTCGAACGAATTACCCATATCCAGGACAAGATCTCTCTGGTCACAGGCGATTTACTTGACGAAGTCTCAATGATTAACGTGCTCAAGCAGACCAAGCCTCGGGAGGTGTACAACCTCGCGGCGCAGTCCTTTGTCCAAACTTCATGGTCGCAGCCGGTTTTTACCGGTGAGACCACTGCTCTCGGGGTAACGCGACTGTTAGACGCCATTCGCACCGTCGATCCGGAAATTCGGTTTTACCAGGCGTCCTCTTCGGAGATGTTTGGAAGAGTTCTTGAGGTTCCGCAAAATGAGGCGACTCCCTTCTACCCTAGGAGCCCGTATGGTGTCGCTAAGGTCTACGGTCACTGGATAACTGTCAACTATCGCGAGAGCCACCAAATGCACGCCATCTCCGGAATCCTGTTCAATCATGAATCACCAAGGCGTGGTCTCGAATTTGTCACCCGAAAGATTTCCAACGGGGTGGCCAGGATCAAGCTTGGTCTGGAAAGTACTTTGGCACTTGGGAACCTGGAGGCTCAGAGAGACTGGGGATTTGCGGGGGACTATGTAAAAGCGATGTGGCTGATGTTGCAGCAGGACGCTGCGGAGGATTTCGTCATTTCAACAGGGGAGACCCACTCCGTGAGGGAGTTCTGCGAGGTCGCCTTTTCCGTTGTCGGATTGAATTGGCAAGACCATGTCGTGGTGGACGAGGCTTTTATACGTCCAGCTGAGGTTGATTTCTTGGTGGGTGATTCTTCAAAGGCGCAAAGGTTATTGGGGTGGAAGGCTGAGGTCGAGTTTCCGGCACTGGTCGAAATGATGGTCCGCCACGACCTCGAGTCGCTGCGCAACTAGGCGTCAAGGGATTGGTGTGCAATCTCGAATAGATTGAATTAGATGCAAACTCTGGTCAGTTTCAAGAATGTAATCGTGTTATCGGGCAACTTCCCGATTTTAACGGGATTGGACTTTGAGGCTGGTCCGGGTGAGATAGTTCTTGTCCAGGGCCGTAATGGTGCTGGAAAGACGTCCTTCCTGAGGGCTGTGGCCGGTCTGTTGCGAATTACCAGAGGGAGTGCCTCTGTTCTTGGAGTGGACCTGGTTGCAAATCCTGCCGATATCCGGCATCGTGTTGGTCTGTTGGGACACGAGACATTTTTGTACGAGGATCTGACAGCCCGGGAAAACGTGGATTTTGTGCTTAAGGCGACTCGGTCAGACACGGCAAAGGCGAGCTCGTCGCTGAGCAGCGTTGGGCTTACCGGTCGTCTAATGGACCTGAGGGTATCGAAGATGTCTGCTGGGCAAAGGAAGAAAGTGGCGTTGGCTGCCCTTCTGGCGCGGGAGCCAGAGCTGTGGCTTTTGGACGAGCCTCACGCAGCGCTGGATTCATGGACCAGAGACTTCCTCGATTCGGCTCTCAATTCGAGGGTTGCCGGTGGAGCGACAGTGATCCTAGTCTCGCACGAGTCTCATCATGGGTCGCTGGTGCCGACGCGGGTTGTCGAGATCGGCGGCGGCAAAGTGATCGGTGACGTGAGCGGCTCGGCTCTTCGCCAAGTTGACCCGCAGGTGACAACGCAAAAACGGAGTGGTCATGTGGCGTGATGCATTGCTGATTGCCACGAAGGATCTTAAGATCGAATTCAGGTCCAAGGTGACCTTAAATCTGATTCTCCCCTTTGCGTTCGTGGTGCTGATCATATTTGCCTTCGCGCTTGACACCTCTCCGGGTACGTTGCAAAAAGTTGCGCCAGGCTTGTTTTGGCTCGCGGTTTTGTTTTCCTCGATCTTCAGCGTCGATCGTGCAGTCGCAATCGAGAGTGATGATAACGCTGGAGATGGCCTGCTGGTGTATGGAGTCGACCCAGGGGGAATTTTCCTGGGTAAAGTCATTTCGGTATTTGTACAACTGTTTTTGCTTGAGATTTTTCTTCTGCTGGGCGTAGTTGTGCTATACGGACCCAAGATTGGCGGCTGGCTTCTAATGCTGGCCTCCGCATTATTCGCCACCATTGGCCTCTGCGCGGCAGGGGTCACCTATTCCCAGCTGGCCAGTGGTTCCAGGGCGAAGCAGACTCTGTTGCCGCTTCTTCTTGTACCGGTGGTGTCACCCGTATTATTGGCCGCCACCAAAGCCTGGCAGGATGCCTTCGCGGCCGCCTCGTCGCTTGAAGATCCATGGCTCCGACTACTCATAGTTTTTGCCGTCGTCTATCTTGCATTAGGGGCTATTTTCTACAGCAGCATTTTGGAGGGTTGATGGAGTCTAGGGGTTACAGATGGTCACGAAGAGCAATCGGAATCGTCTCACTGCTCCTGGTTGCCGCCACAGTGATACTGGGTCTTTGGATAACACCACCCGATGTGGTGCAAGGCCAGTTGGTCAGACTGATCTATGTTCATCCACCCGTGGCCTGGGTTGCATATCTTGCCTATGGGGTGACATCAATCGGCAGCATTCTCTATCTCTGGAAGCGCACACGCAATCTCAAGTGGGATCTTCTGGCTGCGGCTTCTGCCGAGGTAGGTGTGGTTTTTACCGGATTGACCTTGATCACCGGCTCCATCTGGGGAAGGCCCGCGTGGGGGGTATGGTGGACGTGGGATGCCAGGCTGACTACCACCGCACTTTTGTTTGTACTTTATCTGGGCTACCTTGCCCTTCGCAGAGTGCCTGCTGACAGTCATCAAAGAGCTGTGAGATCGTCCATTGCCGGACTCATCGCATTCATCGACGTTCCGATTGTGCATCAATCCGTGGTATGGTGGCGAACTCTGCACCAGGGGGCAACGGTTTTGAACCCTAGCCTCAGCCCTAAGATTCACGGCGAGATGGCGATGACACTATTGCTAGGATTTATTTCTTTCACGTCCGTTTACGCCTGGATGCTCATGCATAGGTATCAGATCGCTATTTTGGAGCAAAAGGTCCTAGACGCTGAACTGGATCAACTCATCGAAGAGCGTAGGCGGGAGCCTGACTCAGAATCTAGACAAGCAAGGCCTACAAACGACGTTGGCAATTTCGACCAGCCTTCCAAGGTATGAGCAAAGGTTTGGAGGAACAATTATGAATGGCTACGTAGAGGCTGGATATTTGGCAGTGCTAGGTGTGTTGGCCGGCTATTCGGTCCTGCTGGTGGGCAGGTCTAGAAGAATGAAAAAGGTGTTACTTCCGGTCAAGGTCAAAGCTGATCGGGAAGAATCTAGGCCGACGGAATAGATGGTTCAGTCAGTTTCGGATGGGGCGGATTCCAGCCGGCCAGCAAACATGAGCAAGTCGAAGGCCAGGGTGCTGCCATCCAAGCGGAGGGCACGCAGAGCTTGGGTAGCGCTTGGGATAGTGGTAATTGCGATTGGCTTTCTCCTCTACAAGGGACTAGGCAACTCGTTGGTTTACTTTCGGACCGCAGCCGGTGCAGTGCGGGACAGGGCGCAATTAGGGAGTAGCACCTTCAGGCTTGAAGGAGTTGTGGTTCCAGGGAGCATCCATGACACGACTTCAGGTGTCGACTTTGCCGTCGAGTCAAGCAGTGTGTCGGTTCAGGTTCACGATACTGCGAATCCACCTCAACTGTTTCAGCCGAACATCCCCGTCGTTTTGGTTGGCCACTTTTCTGGGAGCATCTTTCTTTCAGATCAGATAATGGTCAAACACTCGGCGAACTACGTGGCGGCACATCCGGACAGGGTGGCCACGGTCAATGGAAAGAAGCTATGAACGCAGTACTGGGCCAGACTGGAGTTCTACTGGCATTCGTGGGGTCACTGGCCACTGTGGTGGTCCTGGGATACGGTCTGATCAAACATAAGCCGTCATTGATTCGCCATGGCAGAGGCTACAGCCTGGTGCTTTTGGCCGGAGCGCTTCTGGCAACGGTTGCCATGGAAAGGGCCCTGCTGACCCACGATTTTTCACTAGCCTATGTAGCGGCAAACAACTCAAGAGAGACGCCGCTACTATTCACCATAACCGGCATGTGGTCGGCGCTTCAGGGATCAATTCTTCTTTGGGGTGTTGTCTTGTCGGTCTATGTAGGAACTCTTCTCTTCAGAACGAGGCGTAGGCCTTCAGATGAGCTGCCGGCATGGGCGATTCTGATTGCGAGCTTGGTGGCTGCTTTCTTTTTTGCCTTGATGCTTGGTCCGGCCAATCCGTTCGTTCACGTTACAGGTGCGGTACCGGCAGACGGTACGGGACCTAATCCTCTGCTGCAGGATAACCCACTTGTCGCGATTCATCCGCTATTTCTCTATCTTGGGTTTGTTGGTTTCACGGTGCCGTTCGCATTTGCGCTCGCAAGTCTTATCACCAACAGGCTGGACGAGGACTGGGTGACAGAGACAAGGAGGTGGTCTCTTATCGCCTGGGGCTTTCTCACAGTGGGGATCGTACTTGGTGCCTGGTGGTCATACCAGGTGCTGGGTTGGGGGGGCTATTGGGCGTGGGATCCGGTCGAAAATGCGGCCTTGCTTCCGTGGTTGGCAGGTACCGCATATTTGCACTCCTCCATTGCCCAGCAGAGGCGGGGAATCATGCGAATCTGGAACATCTCCCTGATTGTTTCGGCGTTCTCGCTGACGATCCTCGGAACTTTCTTTACCCGTTCTGGAATATTGCAGTCGGTGCACAGCTTTTCCGACTCGTCACTTGGCCCGTTCCTTCTCGCCTTCTTCTTCGTGGCGGTTGGAGCGTCTTTGGCACTGATTGCCTGGCGCGGCGACGGATTGAGGTCTGAACGTGTCATCGTCCCCTCTATGTCGAGAGAGTCGGCGTTTTTCGTAAACAACGTTCTGTTCTCGGTGTTCGCATTTGTCGTCTTGTTGGGTACAACGTTCCCGCTCTTGGTAGAGGCGGTAAATGGCGCCCAAGTTACTGTGGGTGCCCCTTTCTTCGACTCCTTTATAGGACCGTTGGGTATCGCAATCCTGTTTTTCATGGCGGTGGCTCCGCTGTTGCCATGGCAAAAGACCAACCGCGCTCTAATTCAAAAACGGCTTCTATGGCCGGCTATGGCTGCCGCAGTGGCGGTGGTGGTGGAGATTGTTGCTCAGGTTCACAGTCCCGGACAGATCTTCGCTTACCCAATGGCAGTATTTGCCGGAGCTGCAGCTCTTCGGCAGGCGGTGTTCCATACCATCTACAGCAACAGGCGGAAAGACGGAGTGGCCAAATTCCTGTTCTCCAGAACAAATGGTGCCATGCTCGTCCACCTCGGAGTCGTGTTGATTGCACTGGCATTGGTGTCGTCAGCCGCATACGGGCAGCGTGGTTCTCTGGTCCTGAAGCCTGGTCAAAGCGCCGTCTTTGATGGTCACACCTTTACCTATCATGGGGTCCAGACAGTTGTGACACCGGCGAAGACTTCTTTGGAGGCACTTATCTCGGTGGACGGATCTGCCAGCTTCGCGCCGAAGGTTTCCCAATTCGGAAACAATACAGAGGTGGTGGGCACTCCAGCTGTTAGGCCAGGTCTCGTTGACGACGTCTATCTGACACTTGACCTTCCTCCGAAGTCAAGTAGTGGCCCGGCAACATTTGGCGTGGTTATCCAGCCTTTGGTCACCTGGATATGGATATCCGGTGGTCTGATGGCAGTGGGAACGGCAATTGCTGCATTTGGTACCAAAGACGTGTCACCTTTGGAGTCAGTGGAGGAGGAACTTGAGGTCCGAAGGGACGGGTCAGATCCTGAAGTTCCGGTAAATACCTAGAAAAGGTTGTTCGGGTGAGTAGCCACACAGGCAATGGGGTCCAAAAATCCAATAAACGGTCAAGAAAGACTATCCGCATTATTGCCACCGTAATGGGCATCTGTTTCGTGGGCTTTGCGATTTTGCTGGCCACGCGCAAACCTGTAAGCATGCAGTCGGTGGCTTCTCCGCTCATCAACCGGACGGCCCCGCCAATATCAGGAACGTCCCTGGATGGCAATAAGGTGTCGCTTGCCTCGTACCCTGGGCAGTTTATACTCGTCAATTTCTTTGCGTCCTGGTGTACGCCTTGTCAGGATGAGGAAAAGGCCCTGGTACAGTTTGCGAACAGCAATCAGGGGGTAAGCGTCTTGGGAGTGGTGTACGATGACCTCAATTCGTCTGCGGCAGGTTTTCTCCATCGCTATGGAGCGACCTATCAGGCAGTGAGCGACGCCAAAGGTCAGATTGCCCTCTCATACGGGGTTTCTCAGCCGCCGCAGACGTACTTGATATCGCCTAGTGGTGTTATTCTCACCGAAATCATCGGTCCGGTGAATCTCTCGTCACTTGATCAGCTGATCACAATCGCAAAGTCGAGAGGTTTGTAGGATTAATGAAGTCTGAATCCTGTGTCGGTTAATAGGTCCGGTGAGATCCATTGAGTGGAAAAGGCGAGACGCCTTTGTTGGCGATTGTCAAGGGTATGAAATTACGCAGTTGGATGCTTTTCATGTCGGTGGTCATTGTCCTGGGAGGCATAGGCTTTTCTCTCATTTCCTCAAGGCCGCACGTGACGACAGAGCAGCGGATCGCCAATATCGAGTCGGAAGTCAAATGTCCAAGTTGTGATGGCATTTCCGCGCTTGATTCCAATACCGCTGGAGCATTCGCGGTCAGAAGCTTCGTCGAGCAAGCAGTGAAAACCGGAAAAAGTGACAGCCAGATCATTAAATCGCTTGAATCGAGCTACGGTCCGACGATTCTGATGTCGCCACCTGCGGCGTATGGTGGAAGGATCATAGCGGTTCTTCCGTTTGTGTTCGTTGCCGTAGTGGTCGGATTGATAGGATTTTTCGGTTATCGCCGCAGAAGGCGCTGTGGGAATGTCGAAAGAGGTTTTGATGACCAGCTTCCTGCGAGAGGGTATTCGGCAAGTGGGCCCGTCTTGGCGGATCAAGGTCTCATTGCCAATGAGTCGACCCAGGCCATTAAGGCGTCGGATCAGCCAATATTGGATGGAATCGAACCTGTGGCTGACATTGCGTTCGAAGGGCGAAGGCGTTTGGGTTCGATCCGTCAGTCTTGGGCTTTATATCTCGGGATTGTCCTACTCCTAGGTGGCGTTGGTTCAGGCATCTGGATCCTGAAAAGCCAGAGCGATGCCCAAAAGCAACTTGCTGCGGCTACGGTCCAGGCCCAGAACGAGGCCCAGACGATTCTCAGAGCCAGGGTTCTTGCGAACCAGGGACAGGATGTGCAGGCTCTTCAGCTGCTCTCATCGGTGCTCGAGGTGGATCCAAATCAGCCGGTTGCTCTGGCATACCAGGGTTGGCTCTTGAGGCAGGCGGGTGAAAAGGACAACAGTCCCTCACTGGTTAGCCAAGGTCAGCAGCTTTTGGAAAAGGCTGTGAAGCTTGATCCTGGTTATCCCGATGCCAGGGTGTTCCTCGGCTACATCCTCCTGCAGGATCGACACGACGTGAACGGGGCAATCAAGCAGTTTGCTGCGTTCTTGGCCGACAAGCCGACCGCATCGTTTATCGGCGCAACCAAGTCAGTGATAGTCTCCGCATATCAGCAGGCTGGGCTACCGGTGCCGTCCCAGTTGAGTTGACTAATTTAGGACCACGTACTTGATAGAATCCGGTATGGGGTTTTTTGAACGCAACCGAGATCAGCTGGCGGAGTCTGGGATCGATCCGCGACGTCTGCCGCCGGGTCAATATCGTACAGACCGCTTCCCCGTGCTGCATGCCGGCAGCGTGCCGAGGTACAATGACCTCTCGAAATGGACCTTCTCCATTAGCGGACTTGTGGATAGTCCAGCCACGCTTACCTGGAACGATCTCGAGGCGCTTCCGGCAATTGAGGTTACCGTGGACATTCACTGTGTCACAAAATGGTCGAAGTTCGACACCAAATGGAAAGGCGTGCCCTTTTCGACAGTCTATGAAATGGCGAGGGTACGCGAAACTGCGACACATATCATGTGCCAGTGCGAATTTGGTTTCACTGCGAATCTTCCAATTGAGGATGTACTAGGCGACAATATCGCCCTCCTCGCATACCAGTACGATGGCAGGCCGCTGGAGCCGGATCATGGTTATCCGCTCCGTTTCTTTGTCCCAAAACTCTATTTCTGGAAGTCCGCAAAATGGCTTCGGGGGATTGAGTTCATGGCAGGGGATAAGCCGGGCTTCTGGGAGCAAAACGGGTATCACATGTATGGCGATCCTTGGAGTGAGCAAAGATACTGGGACGACTAGGTCACCTTTGCCAAAGGTATGGAACTAAACCGAAACAGCGCAGCTTTCGTCGCCCCGGGCCTTTGACGACATCTTGATGGGAACCGGTCCTCCGTATAGCGTCGTCAACATTCCTCTCACTATACCCTTGTCAACTGCACACAGCACCGGATGTGAAATGGCGACCGAGCCAAATGGGCAGCAGTCCGCCACCACGGTATCCCGGCTCGAGGGCGAAGGCTCTGACCTCGCGGCAAAGCCACGGGCGGTGAGCGCGTCCGCGATTGCTCGCATTGCCTGATGGAGAGATAGCTGGGAGTCGACCGATCTCACTTGTGATGCGAGGAGCCTGCCATACCTTTCGCCAACTTCATTGGCCATGCACTCTATATCGTCATCGCTGAGCCTTTCTAGGGCACCCATCAGTAGCAGAGAAAGGAGGTCATCGGCGTGTGGGGCGGGTTCTGCGGTGTTCTGGAGTTTTGATCCTCTGTACTTCTTGGACGGCCTGCCTGCCCCGCTAGTGACCTTTCGATCGACGAACACATCCAAATACCCACCTACAGTGAGTTTGTCAAGGTGGTGCCTGGCGACATTCGGATGAAGCCGGAATTTTGCGGCTACCTCAGAGGCTGTGACTCCGTTCGACTCTCTGGTGAACAAGTAAATGCTTCTTCTTGTGGGATCACCAAATGCCGAAACTATCTCGCCGACTGTGGCAGAGAACTGGTCGTCGGAGAGATTTTGCGGAGATGACGGCAACATTTCAAAAAGGTGTTCATCCGCGACTGATGATATTGTCATTTTGCCGACTTTTGTCACCCGGCTTTGTGAACTAGGTTCATCTGAAGTTGTAACAAGGTCGCTTTGCCGCATAACATTTATTCTATAGCGGTAGGAGAATTTAATCATGCCTTTGGTTTCCTGCGCGTTTATGGGTCCCGAAAGGTTAATTGGAGGTATTTCGAGTGGCAGTCAGTAAAGAACAGGTCGAAGAAGCTCTCAAGGGTGTGCTGGAACCTGAAATCAGGAGACCGCTGGTGGAATTGGGGTTTGTGGGTGATCCAATCAACGCGTGGGGCGGCAAGTTGGTTGTTCCAATTGGGGTGATCGCAGATCCACTTCCGTATGAGGATGCGCTTAGGGCGTCGGTGTTACCCGCCTTGGAACGAGCGCAATTGGCAAGCAAAGTCGACATTGAGCTGAGAGGTCTTTCTGATGGCGAGTTGAAGCGGCTTCGAAACTTACTCAGGCCACCCACAGATGCCGAGGCACGAACTGTGGCGAATCCAATCGGACATGAACAAGGCCGTTCCAACCAATTCATGGAGGTCGGTTCAAAGACAAGGGTTCTGGGTATCTCTTCAGGCAAAGGTGGCGTCGGGAAGTCCTCTACCACGGTCAATCTGGCAATAGCGTTGGCAAAGAAGGGACACGAAGTCGGCATTCTTGACGCCGATGTTTACGGCTTTTCCGTTCCCAAGATGCTGGGCATCTCCCGAAGCCCGTTGCTCATCGACGATTTGATGATTCCTCCCGTCGCATACGGAGTCAGATGCATCTCAATTGGCTTTTTTGTGTCAGATGAGACGCCAGTGATTTGGAGAGGGCCAATGCTTCACAAGGCTCTTGAGCAGTTCCTGGTGGACGTGTATTGGGGCGATCTGGATTTCTTGCTTCTTGACATGCCGCCCGGTACAGGTGACGTGGCTTTGTCAATGGGTCAGTATCTCCCCAAATCTGAGGTACTGGTCGTGACCACTCCGCAACCTGCAGCGCAACGGGTGGCGCAGCGCAGCGCATATGCGGCAAAGCAGTTGAAGCTGCCACTGCGTGGTGTCATTGAGAACATGTCCTGGTTTGTGGGCGACGACGGCAAGAAGTACCTCCTCTTTGGAGAAGGCGGCGGCAAGGCACTTGGCGATGAGCTTGGCATTCCACTGTTGGCTCAAATCCCGCTGGTTCCGGAAATACGCTCAGGTGGTGACGACGGAGTCCCCATTACGGCCAGCCAACCAAATTCTGAGACTTCCAGGGCATATGATGCGTTAGCGTCCGCAATTGAGACTATGGGCCCAGCCAGAGTCTACAGGTCAGAGCTAAAGGTGAAGGGTTAGAAAATCCGTATGCGCTTTGTTATGGGTGTCGACCGTGCGTGGATCGGTAAATAGCTCCTATGGCGGCTATTCGGTGTCAGAGTTCGATTTTCGGCTTGATATCTTCACGGGTGCTCAAATGCCCCGGAGTGGCTAGCCCAAAGAGGAATTTGGCTGTCTCGAGATGAAAGGTCACGCTTCTGGTTCGGAAGAGACGTCGCCAGGCAGGGCCAGTTTTGTCGGATTACATGAAAGGCCCGTCGTCCAGGTGGCACCTTCAGCGATCAGAGCCTATTGGCCGGAACTGAATTGGTCTGATGCGAGTGGTCAATACCGTGAACTGAGAAGGATTTGGTGTCCGAAGATCCAGATGATCTTGTTCAGGGTCATTTTGTCGGTTTGTGCAGATCTGTTCTCTGGCTGGGCAGGTTGTTTATTTCACGGAAAGGGATTGTTTCAAAATTCCGTTAGGCTTGGGTTCAGGCAACTTGTAGCGGAGGCAGATAGTGGAAATTCGAATTGGCATCTCAGATTCGCCGCGAGAAATTGATCTTGAGCTACCGGAAGGTATGACGCAGGAGGAATTTATTGCATCTCTTGAGGCTTCAATTGCCTCCGGTTCGTCGATACTTTGGATCGCTGACCGAAAGGGACACAAACTGGGAGTTTTCACGTCGAAACTTGCCTATTTAGAGGTTGGTGCGACGAAGGAAGAGCGGCGAGTAGGTTTTGGAGCACCGTAGGAGATTTTTGTGCCCAGCTCTGGATCGAACTCCATAGGTTTGCTTGACCGGTCACTGGTGTTCATCACCGGCAAGGGAGGGGTTGGGAAGTCGTCGGTGACGGCTGCCTTGGGATTGCTCGCTGCCAAGGCGGGCAAACGCACACTTATCTGCGAGGTTGATGCCAAGGGAGACGTGGCGCGCCTTCTCGATTGTGAGCCGAGTGGATTTGAGCCAAGTGAAATCAGAGAGAATCTTTTTCTCATGGCTATGAACACGGAAGAGGCGCTTAGGGAGTATTTGCGGATTTATCTGAGATTGCCTGTGGTCGCCATGTTGGGGCCGCTGGCCAAGACGTTTGACTTTGTGGCCAACGCGGCACCAGGTGTTCAGGAAATCTTGGTGGTCGGGAAGCTTTGCTACGAGGTGAAAGCGTCGAAATATGATCTCATTCTCGTTGATGCGACATCCACTGGACATATTGTTTCCCAGTTAGCGTCTCCAAGGGGGATCTCCGAGCTGGTGCGACTGGGAATGGTCAAAGACCAGGTTGCATGGATGGAAGATATTCTCTACGACTCTCTGCAAACCTCTGTCATTGTGGTGGCAACCCCGGCTGAGACGCCCATCAACGAGGCTTTGGAGCTTGCCGAGCGGATAGATCTTGAAACAGAGGTACATCTTGGTGCTCTAGTTGTCAACAAGGTGATGCCCGAACTCTTCTCGCGCTCCGAAGAGGAGTTCTTCACCGCGCTACAGGATCCTAGGGTTGCGAAAGTGCTGAACAGGGTAGTCTCCAGCGATATCGGGCTCTTGCTCAAGGGATCGAGTGCAGCTTTGGAGATGCGACGTTGCGCTGCGCCGTATGTGGAGCGTTTGATGGGAAGTTCAGAGACGGTTCCGGTCGCGCTGCTTCCTTTGATGTTTGGCGAGGGTTCCGGAATGAAACTTGTTAGAGATCTCGGCGAGGCCTTGGCCGCAGAGTGGGACGAACTCTTGTGGCAGGGATAAATAGCCTCGTAGAACGATCGAAGATTATCATAGTAGCCGGGCCCGGTGGCGTTGGAAAGACCACGCTGGCTGCCGCGCTCGGACTTACCGCGGTTGACTTGACGGGCAAGAAAGTGCTCGTGATCACTGTTGACCCGGCAAAGCGCCTCGCGGACTCCCTTGGGCTCGTGGGTCTGACTTCAAAGGGCTCGCAAGTGTCACCTTTGGACTTGGACGAAGCCATGGGACATAAAGTCAGTGGAAAGCTTTACGTAGCAATGCTGGATGCCAAGAGTTCCTGGGACGAGCTTGTGAACCGACATGCGCCCGATGTGGCCACCAGGCAGAAGATCCTTTCAAACCCCATATACCGGAATATATCATCGAGGTTTGTTCAGAGTCACGACTACATCGCGATGGAGACGCTGTATGAGTTGTACAGGTCGAGCCAGTACGACCTGATTGTCGTGGATACGCCTCCGTCTCGGCATGCGATCGACTTTTTGGACGCGCCCAGTAAAATGGCAGATTTCTTTTCCTCAAAACTATTGAAGTGGCTGACTCTGCCAGCCAGGAATAGGCTGCTCATGGGCATGTTCAAGCCTTTTTACCAGGTGGCGGACAAGATTCTTGGTGCGCAGTTTCTTTCTGACGTGGCCGAGTTCTTCCTGCTTTTCGAATCCATGTATGCAGGCTTCGTCGAACGTGCGAAATCAGTGGCGGGCATCCTTGAGAACTCTTCCACTTCATTTGTTGTCGTGTCTTCTCCAGAGCCAGTCCCGATGACCGAGGCTGAATTCTTCGTTTCCGCCCTTGACGCCAGGCACCTTCATCTGGGCCAGATGGTGGTAAACCGCGTCTTGCCCGAGTATTTTCGTGATCCTGCCGCGATATTGCTCGCGCATCAGGTTCAAGATGACTACGAAAGACTTGCAAAAGAATTCTTGAAGAAGGGTGCTTCTCTTGATCTCATCAAGGAAAGTGAAGTTCCCCCGGTTCGATTGGAGGCTCTTGCGGAGCGGGTGCTTCTTGAAGTGGCGGACAGCTTTCTAAACTTCTCCGGAGTAGCCACAGAAGAGGCTGAGGAGATTTCCAGGTTGCCGATTGACGAGGAATTGATAACTCTGATTCCGCACTTGAATTTTGACGTATCAGATCTGAAGTCACTTGGGAAAGTCGCAGGCCATCTTGCAGTTGGTGATTAGTCCACTCCAGAGAACCTGGGCATTGCTAGGCGTTGCTCTCTTTTCGCTCTTTAGCCACTCGGTCTCTCTGGTCTTATCTGTGTTGACCGGACTCTAAGAGTCTCTGGCTTTGCCGGCTTCTTTTCCTTTTGAAGGGGTGGCTTGCTTCCGGTTCCACTTCGAGCGGTAACTTTGGTATTTCCCCTCGACTTGCCAGGTGGAGTTGGAAGCTGTTGTCAAGGGTCTTTCGAAGCTGTGTGCAGTGGGTGAACCGGTCGATCTCTGGATCATCGATCCTTTCAGACGGTTGTAGGTGACAACATGGTCTAGGTCACCTTCCCCTATTGAAATCCTTGCTGGTACTGCGACAGGGGGAGGCATACCCGCCTTTGTGGTTGTCTTTTGAGAGGTACCCGCGTAGTGGATCGGTACATATTTGGCTGGTGTGGGCCGCACTGACTGTCTTATGATTGGAACCTCCAAAATAGGCATATGCCATTTTGCTTTCTTGGTT
>DAHXKX010000116.1 GCA_027366165.1 Actinomycetota bacterium | reverse complement strand
GCTCGGCTTCTACAAGAAGGGGATGTCCGCAGCGGCGATAATGGCGGAATTTGAAATGACTGAGCATGAGGAACGCCAGATCTGGAAGACCGCTTCGCGCAACGACACCTGCCCCTGCGGAAGCGGCAAAAAGTACAAGCACTGCTGCTTTTCATCCCATAGGCGGTGACCCACCCAAGGCCATCAACTATCTCTGATAAAGAGGTACGGGCCATCCGTTCATAGGGCAGCCGTTCCAGTTTGGCCCTGAAGGCTGCGTCGAATCTTTGTCAACTACCTGGTCATCTCGTATAACAACATGTATCTTGATTAATGTTGACTAAATCGATAAACTTTCTAGGGTTTACGGTAATATGGGTCGAAAGATTGCATCTCGAGCAGATTGAACTGGGGAGAATGGATATGCACCACCGCATCGTGATCATCGGAGGAGGCTCTGCTGGAATAAGTATCGCTGCCAGGCTGCGCCGTGCCGGCCAAGATGACATCGCACTAGTAGAACCTTCCGATATTCACTATTATCAACCACTATGGACCCTTGTGGGCGGCGGTGTCAGTTCGCTGGACCACACACGTCGTTCCGAGACGAGCGTGATGCCCAAAGGGGTCCGGTGGATTCAGGACAAAGCCGTCGAAATAGAGCCGGAACAGCACCAGGTCACAATTTCATCAGGCTCCAAACTCTCATACGACTTCCTGGTAGTATGCCCCGGCCTGGAGATGGCATGGGACATGGTGCCCGGTTTACAAGATGCTGTAAATACTCCGTTTGCCAGTACCAACTATGTTGCCGAGCTGGCGCCAAAGACCTGGGAGCTGGTGAGAAAGTTCCGTGGCGGCACCGCACTTTTCGCATCTCCGGGAACTCCTATCAAATGCCCTGGAGCTCCGCAGAAAGCCGCATATCTGGCAGCAGATCACTGGCAGAAGACCGGCACTCTTGCCAAGTCCGACGTCGTGTTCGCCACCGGAGCAGGTGGGATCTTCGGAGTTCCCGAGTTCGCCAAAGTGCTGTCCAGCGTCATCGAGCGCTACGGAATCGACGCCCGCTTCAGCCATGAGCTGGTTGAAGTCGACCCTGGAAAGAGATCCGCTCTGTTTGAAATCACGACTCCAAAAGGGAAGAGCCGCCAGTCTATTACCTATGACATCTTCCATACAGCCCCTCCTCAGCGTGCACCAGGCTTTATCCGGGAGAGTCCGCTTGCCGATCCCGCAAGTCCGTTCGGCTGGGTAAGCGTAGACCGTCATACGCTTCAGCACACCGTCTACCCGGATGTCTTCTCCCTTGGCGATGTGTGCAACGCTCCAACCTCGAAGACAGGTGCGGCTATCCGCAAGGAGGCGCCTGTGGTGGTGGCCAACCTGCTCGCCTTGTTGGATGGGAAGGAGCCGACAGCCCGTTACGACGGTTATGCCGCCTGCCCCTTCACCACCGCCAGGGGGAAAATGCTGCTCGCGGAGTTCGACTACAGCCTTACACCGCATCCCACAGTTCCGCTTATCAACACCAAGAAGGAGCGGACCGACATGTGGCTATTGAAGCGATTCGGCTTGCCATTCTTCTACTGGAACTTCATGCTTCGCGGCCTGGGTTAGAGCAAACGCAACCTGCAGCGATTTGTTAGATTCCCGCGAGGCGGTCGATGGCGGGTTCGGCAACCTTGACCCTGGGCGCAGAGACTCTCTCGGCAACCTTGCTTGGCCACTGGTAGCAGGTGAAAGCCAGCAAAATGTAGAGCGGACCTGTGTTTGGATCAGTCCCTTGACCAGTGAGGATCCCACCGAGGTCCTGTCCCACGACCCAGATCACGAGAGCCAGAGCCGCACCGGTCATCAGCGCGATGTTGGGCCGCCGGCCGAATGCGCCAAGACCGATTATGACTTCCGCGATTCCGAGGAGTATCGCAACGGTTGGACCGCTCCCATGAAGGGCATTTCCAACATGATTGCTGATTGATGCCAAAAGCGACGGCTCGCCGGACGCAACAGCTGTGACAGACGACGACAACGCGCCTTTGGCATGATTGGCAGGCAGAAACTGCAGCACCGCATCGATCATCCACACCGCTGCCCATGCGACCCGTCCGCCCATATCGCCAAACGGACCGCTTGCCGATGCCGAAACCTCCTTGGCCTGACCGGTCGGCCAAACCAACACACCGATGATCCCATATAGCAGAACCGCCCCGGGGGCGCCGCTCACAATCGTTGCGCTTCCGTTGAACATCTGTCCGAACGCCTCGGCAAACCACCAGACTGCGATTACCCAGCCAAATGAGACAACAAGGGCAGGCTTCACCGTTCTACGCATCAGCAGGCCAACACCTATCAAAACCTGTATCGTGGCGAAAATGGCGTTCCAAAATGCAATGTGCGGCGTAAGAAACTGAGCCATTAGCGTCACGGGGTGTGCCACGAAACCCGGCTGCCCCTGCCCAACACCGGCTAATGTGTTGGTTGCAAAGCTCTTGGTAAACATGTAAGGCTGAAATTGAAGTATGCCATCAACCAGCCAAATCACACCCAAGACAATTTGTATCAATCGCTGAGAAGGTTTCATCATCGCCCACATTCATTCAATAATTCGCCAATTGCCAGAAATGCAAAGTCCGACCCAAGCACATGAGATCTTCGCCCCGATGTCACTTCTGGTCACCTATTCCAGTTCAGGCAACAGGAGATGGATCACCGGTGCCGCCTACCGTGCATTCTCTCGGGCTCCCGCCACGGAGATGCGTTCGGACCCAGAAGGTCTTCGAGGAACTCATCAAGCTCTTCGGTCAGAGGGTCGCTCGTCCTTCCAAATAGTCCAACGAGGACTGCGCCCAGGAAGATCATTACGAAAATAAAGATAGTTAACAGCGACAGAGTCACTAGTGCTACGAATACGTACTCAACCACCGTCAACATAGGGGTAATCGTATGTTTTGAACGGGGTTTTACAAACCCGGAAACTACCTAGCCCAAGGCCCAAATCCCACCGGGGTAACCCGTAAACCTCAGTACCGTAGTCCCGATTCATGCCAAGGCAGGACTGAATAAATACCTACCCGGCCGAGAGTTTGAAAAGACGTGGCACCAGAGAGACCAATCTATGAGAACTGGCGCTACAGCAAAAAATCACCGAATCGCAACCGCCGCCTACTCTATTATGCGCGGACTTTCCTCCTGTGAAAATTGGATCCCGCAGAAAGGACACATCAGCTTGTAATCTTTGTGTCTCAAATCATCCCAGTGGCAGTGGAACCGGCCTTTGCATTCTGGACAAACAATGTCAAAGAGCTTTACCATCTCGACCTATCCCCTCGCTAACTTCTCAAGTTCTTCCTGGCTCACCAGATTCTCCAGTTTCACCCGCTCAAGCGCCTCGTCCGGAACCCTGACGCGCTCGGCAAATGGCCGCCCCAAAGGCTTAGTGGCATCGATGATCATCTTGTCGGTCATCACGTCATCAATTTGGGAGGGATCAAGCGTGTTACCCTTCACGTTCTTGATGATGTCGACGTCTTGCGAGGCCTGCACCCTGGTGGCTACGGCCCACATCACTTCTTGCTCGTTGAATGGGTCAATGTCCTCGTCGACGACTACAACGTGTTTGACAAAGTCGCACTCACCCAACGCGATCATCGCCGCCTGCTTGCTCTCCCCGTTCACTTTCTTGGCTATGGAGATGTAGCAGTTGAATCTTCCCGCGCCGGAGTCTGGCATGTGGAGGCCCTTGATCGTGGGCACGACACCTTTTATCCGGTTGAACAGCGTCCCCTCTTTGGGTATCGCACCCAAGGTCCAGTTGTCCTTGTGTCCCACGAAAATATCCTGATAGACAGCATCTTCACGGTAGCTGATCGCCTTGATATCGATTACCCACCGTGCGCGCTGAGGGCCGAAGGTTCCGGGAAACTCTCCAAATGGCCCTTCAACCTCCCTGACATTGGGCAGCACTTCTCCCTCAATCACGATCTCCGCATCTGCCGGAATCATGAATTTATCGCCCCAGGTCTGTGAAGGGGTGATCCGAAGAGGCTCGTTCATAATCGCGCCGGTCAGCTCGTAGTCGTCAACTCCGAAGGGCGAGACGTTGAGGGCACCGAGATAAAAGGCGGGGTGATGACTGACAACAATGGCAACCGGGGTGGCCCGTCCAGCCTCCTCATTCTTTCGCACGATCTGCCAGTTGTGGCGAGGCGACATGTGAAAGCCGAGCTTCCTGGGACCTTTATACATGGTGCGCAGAAATGCGATGTTATAGGCGCCACTGTCCGGATCCTTCATCACCGGGGTCATGTCTATGTATGGCCCACCGTCCATATAGTGGTGCTTGACGATCGGAAACTCGCTGAGGTCCGCCTCCTCTCCGACCTTTACGATCCGACATACCGGAGCCTCCGACCTTTTCACAATCACCGGGTCCTTGCGCCCGGCCTCTCTGCGTGCGTACTCGATGCCCATTGGCAACCCGCTCTGTTCAGGCTCTAGTCCCAGCGCCAACGCACAACGCTTCCGCGAGGCGTAGATATTGGTGGCGAGGGGAAAGCGCGATATCTCGCCCTTGAGGTTGAGACAGTTGGAGAAGAGTGTCATCGGATACTTGCCCTGCCTCTCCAAATGGGTGAGCACTGTAGTCACGTCAAAGCCTGCCGGATTCACCACACCGTCAATGTGAAGGATCTCCGACTGATACTTGCTCTCTAAGAAATCTAGATACTCCCTAAACGATTGCGCCATTTCCACCCTCATCTTCAAGCTAAGAATCAGCAAATCATGTTTCGATCCCCACGAAACACGTTGTTTCAGGACTTCCAATTCCTATTCTCGCTAACAGAAGCCACATACAGATGCCAGACTGGAAACACAGAACCTGCCAGTGACTTACTTACGCTAAGAAAATCTACTTCTGCACAGCATCAAATTCACCACCGGCTACCTTACAACCTTGACAAATTCGCCGCCCTCCAAGTCTGGACCTCAATTCTGAATAAATCAAGGAATGCACAACCTTTGCCGGGCGGCAGATCCGCCGCTTCACCAAGTACTTTGCGGACTATAAGTCCTCATCTTCGAAATACTCAATGTGGGGAGCCACACCGTTAAGTCCAAGCTCCTGCCATTTAGCTGCGACCTTTTCATAAACTTTCTTATCCAGCCGCGTGCGCTTGGCAAATTCGTTGATGTACTTGAACTCTTTGCAGGCATTGATGATGCACTTGGAACCCCAGGGCCGTATCTCAGCGGGGTTCTGGCTTGGATCAAGATAGGTGCTCCAGGTTTCACGCAAGATGTCGATGGAGTCCTTTGGCCGCGAACGCGTTGCCATAGCCCAAATCACCTCTGAAAGGTTTGTCGGATCCACATCCTCATCGACCACCACCACGTACTTGGTGAAGTAGGCACCACCCATGCACTGAGCGGCAAGTGCGCCAACCTGCGAGGCATGGCCAGCATACTTCTGCTCGATCGACACCACCGTCCAGCCCCATCCAGCCGCTTCCGGAGGCGACCAAACACCCTTGATCCCTGGTACTCCCATGGAATCGAGATCGTCCCAGACCTTGGCCGATTTTGCCAGTGCCCACATAACCCCGCACTCGTTCGAAGGCCAGTCGGCCATAAGGGCGGACATCAGGACCGGACTATTCCGATAGCGGATCGCCTTAATCTCTCTGAAAGGTGTAGGTCCACCAGGACGTCCGTAATAACCCTGAAACTCGCCGAATGGACCTTCGGGAGCAGTCTTGTCGGGGTAGGCGAAGCCTTCTATGATGATCTCCGCGTGAGCCGGCAGCGTCAGACCGGTGACGTCACTCTTGAATACTTCGATCGGTTCACCCGCGATGCCGCCGGCAAACTCATACTCAGACACGTCTTTTGGAAACGTGGTGGCTGCCACCAGAAACAGCATGGGGTCTCCGCCATAAACCGCAGCCACAGGAGCCGGCTTACCCTGCTTCCACCAAAGCTCTCTGTCCAATAGGGCGTCTTTGCCAGGAGATGCGTAAAAGCCAACCTGCTTCGGCCCTTCAACCATCTGACGATAGGTTCCTAAGTTGACACGACCCGATTGGGGATCCTGAGTGATTACCACATCGGCGGTTCCTATGTAGGCGCCTCCGTCGCGGGGCCACATCACGGGCGCTCCGAACTTGGTCACGTCAATCGCTTCACCGGTGTCGATGTTTTGATTCACCGGAGCCGATTTGCCGTCCACGACCTTGGGTGCAATCCTCTGCTTCATCTTCTTTGCCAGTATGTGGGCTAGCTCTATCTTCTGTGCATCCGGATTCTCCCGAATCGCCAAGGCCAGCCTCTTGTAACTTGAACCGTATGGATTGAATAGGACTCTTTGCCCCGGATGACCCATGATGTTCTCGAAGAGCAGCGTGGGCCCTCCGATCTCTTTTCCAGCCAGATAAGTGATAGTCGACATCTCGAGCACCGGGTCAACCTCAGCGCTCACCTTCTTCAATTCGCCTATCTCTTCAACTTTTGCCAGCCAATCCCCTAAGCTTTTCAAACCAATCCCTCCTGATTTACAGATATCCCCAAATATCCAGCGGGCCACTTCTAAGCGAATCCCAACCCTCTATTGATTCCCAAAGAGTCCATCCCCACAATGGTGGAGCGCCAGGTCAAAGAATTGTAACATGGCCATTTCTCAAGCTATTAATCCGAAATGCGCCCTGAATGAGGGGCTTCCAGCTCAAAGATGGAAATTTCCTATCGGATTTGTTTTCTGCTATCAGTATGCGCTATCCTTATTCTCAGGCAGTGATTATTAGCGCTATTGATTAGCTCTAAAGTGGGGGGTTATTAACCGCGGATTGGGAAAATGCAAAGTATCGTGCCAAAGTGGGAAGACGAACGAGGCTTGGTGTGGATGGGGGAGGTATTCGCACAGCGGCTGGCCTTCAATCACTTGGCTCAGCCAATGTGAACGCCATCAAATTTCCACAAAAATGGAAGGTTGAGAGGTAACCAGTTCGCGTCAACAAAGTCCAAATCTTCTCGATATTTGTAAATCGAAATGTCTCTAGGGGTCATGACAGATTTGTACGGATTCAAAGTCGGCCCAGGCCAGCCAATGAGTCCGGACAGGTGACGGCCCAGGTGATCCTTGGCCGGAATGGTCCAGGATGCCAATCGAAGTGATGTAAACGGAATAGGCGAATTGCGACCATGCTTGCGCGTATGGTTCGGATTGTCAGTAATTGGAGGTTCTGCTAATGGGCAAAGTCGATATAAGAGATCTGCGTGACTGGCTGGATGACGTGGAGAAGCTCGGAGAGGTCACCCACATCACCAAAGAGGTGGATCCGCACCTGGAGATGGGCGCACTCACTTATCTGAATGGCAAGAACGCGGAGCAGACGACACTGCTGTTCGAAAAGCCAAAGGGACACAAAGGCGACGTCCGAGTGCTGTTCAACCCAATCGGAAACAGCATGAACCGGCTCTCCCTGGCCATGAGGACCGAACCGGGCAAGACCCCCATTGAGCTGGTTCAATATATCAAAGAGAAGTTTGACAACCAGGAAAAGATCAAACCGGTCTCAGTCGACCCCAAAGATGCGCCGATCTTCGAAAACGTTTGGATGGGCGACGACATCGATATGCACTACTTCCCAACTCCGACCCACTGGGTCCGTGATGGGGGACCCTACATCGGAACCGCCGATGTGATCATCACTCAGGATCCTGAGTCCGGACGCATCAACCTTGGAACCTACCGTCAGATGATCGAAGGCAAGAACAGGGTTGGATACTACTCCTCACCCGGCAAGGACACGCTCTTGGACCGGGAAAAGTGGTGGGCGATGGGCAAACCATGTCCGGTGGTAAGTGTTTACGGCGTGGACCCGTTATTGTTCATATGCGCAGCTACGGGATTCCCAAAGCAGGAGTCCGAATACGATGCCGCAGGCGGCCTTCAGGGCTCGCCCATCGAAACCGTGCCTGGCAAGATCACAGGACTGCCCATTCCGGCGAGGGCCGAACTGGTAATCGAGGGCTACTCATACCCAGACGGCGGTCAGGAAGAAGGGCCTTTCGGAGAGTTCACCGGCTACTACGGCCGTCCAGGCCTTGAGCAGACTCCCAGCATCGAAGTCAAGGCGATCTACTTCAGAAATCAACCAATCATGACCGCGGCGCTCATGGCCGATCACCCATCGTGTGAGCAAAACCTGTTCCTGTCTGTCATGCGTGGAGCAAGGGTTTGGCGCGATCTTGAGGCGTGCGGTATTCCAGGTGTTCAAGGCGTCTGGTCAGTACCTTCGGCAGCAGGGGGCTTCGGAATGACTGTGGTCTCACTGAAGCAGATGTATGCGGGTCATGCACAGCAGGCAGCCGCCATAGCTGCTCAGTGTGCAGGAGGAGCCTACTACTCGAAGTTCATATACGTGGTGGACGAGGACATCGACCCATCCGATCTAGAGCAGGTCATCTGGGCCGCTTCCACCCGCTGCAGGGTGTCTGAAGACATAGACATCCTTCGCAACACGTGGTCAACCTACCTTGACCCCAGCAAGAACCCCAATGAAGAACGTCCATATGGGTCCAAGGCTCTCATATACGCCTGCAAGGAGTTCAAAAACATCAAGAAGTTCTCCCGCAGGACTGCTCTGACCACTAATCAGTACGACAGGGCGGTGGAACGCTGGCAAGAGTTGGGCATGCCTGGCAAAGTCCCGACCTTGAAGGTCTTCGACAACCCCGAAGAAGAGCTGCACATTTAGCTAGCGTGCACTTGGACCCGATACCGTTTGCTATGGGCCATCCAGGGATGACGAAGATATCATCCTTGGATGGAGCAGATGGCCTGAGGCCAGTTTCATTGCCGGAGGTATTTGGTGGGATGCAGACTCATCCGTTTTCGAATTACTCGTGAATTAGACCGCAGTCTTCGCCTTGGAAGTATCTGGACGCCAATCTCGCTATATGCCCTGATGCATGCTTCCACAAATACCTAAGGGAAAAGCCCGCGCTTGTGGTGCGATGCTGCGCACAGCCCGGAGAGATCCTTCAAACGAAAATCGATCAGGAACTCCCCTTGATCCCTCAGCTACGTGGTTATAGACGAGACCAAGTCCAAGATCGACGAAATCAGCAGCCAGCTCGGGTAGCTTTGGCTATCCTGCCGAGTTGGTCAGTGCTCAGTAAGGCGTAGCATCATAGAATCCTGCAAACCCAGCAGAGCGTAATGTCACACAACCTCAAAAGTTTCTGCACTTCGAACCAGTGCCGTCACGTGACGCGGCGGACTAATTCGAGCCGTACGAGCCTGACCCCAGAGGTCATTGAAACCAAACTTCAGCTTTCGACACCCATAGCGGCACATATGACGCTGTAAAGCACCGGTCTAATTACCGTTGCGCCATTATTGAATATTAAGGTTCGCCATACCTGCGTTCAAACCCCAAAAAACAGTTTCACACCCACAATAAAGCGGCAGAATCTGCAACAGAATTCTAGCTTTCGGCGCTCAAGGAGTTTAGGTCTATAGCCCTGCGTGGGGATTGTACTGGGTCAATTGGATTTGTAAGTTTTAATGTTTACAAACGCCTTTGAAAGACGTAAAATCTGCCGAACGATTTATCACCATGAAATGGTCGGCCGAGTTCGTTCTGACTCGGTTGTAAACCAGTGATTTTAGGTCACCGGAGGTGAACTATGAGGCGGATATCACTAGTTACTGCCTTGGGTCTTGGTCTTACCACAGTTCTCGCATTTACCATTCCGGCATCTGGAGGGCTGGCGGCATCTGCTCTCGGAGGTCCTGTTCGGCCCGTAAGGACTCCGCAGGGACAGGCTTTACGCAACGTGAGAAATCAAGTCACTACCCAGAACTGGTCCGGCTACGCAATAGCAAAGTACGAAACCGGCTCGAATTACACCTCTGCCAGCGCGACTTGGGTTGTGCCGCAGGCTTCAGCTCCGCCTGGCTATTCAACTGGATACTCATCCTCCTGGGTTGGAATCGGCGGCTTTTGTCTGACCAGCACCTGCAACAAGGTCGACAAGACGTTGATACAGCTCGGTACTGAACAGGATGCCTCTTCCAGCGGGACTACACAGTACTACGCTTGGTGGGAGACACTTCCACAAGGTTCGCAACTCATAAGCGGCGTCACTATCAGCCCGGGAGACACCGTGGTCGCCTCGCTTACTGACGGACCGTCTATAACGCATGCCAAGGGAGGTCCGGGCGGCGGCGGCGGAAAGGGCGGACCTGGTGGGGGAGGAGGAAAGGGTCAGACCTGGAAGTTAAGCCTCACTGACCAGACGACGGGAGTGTCGTGGTCTACCACCTTGAGCTACAACTCATCGCTGGCCTCCGCCGAATGGATCGAGGAAGCTCCTTACTCGGGCGGGATACTTCCTCTGGCAAACTTTGGAACGGCTACATTCAATCCGGGTTCTGCAAACGGAGAGCCCCCCAACCTCAATAGCTCTGACGGCATATTGATGGCGAATCCGAATGGGCAGACTTCGAACATTTCGGCACCCGATTCCGACTTAGACGGATTCAATGCCTGCTGGGGCAATGGTTCCGCATTTACCTCCTGCACCGCGCCCGCTAGCTAGTTTTAGTTGCCATAATCGATGCTTTGGTGCAACTATTGCGGTTGCATCCAGAGGTTTGCCTATTGGCTTGGACGCGTCCCGTGCGGCATAAGTCAAGAATAGATTTCAAGATTGCGGTCCATAAACTGCGCAGAGAAATTGTCGTGCAAACGAGAAGCAAGCCTGAGATGTTGGTCATGCTACATCTTGGAGGGTGGCCTGGTTTTCAAGAGCGTTGTGGCCTAATTTTAGTGGAGCGTCGAGAGTGAGAGTGGCTGGCCCCTGAGAGTCATCCAGACATCCAAGCCGAGGATTACAGCCAAATTGGATGCCGATGCGGCGGCAACCAATGATTTGATTTCCTCCCCTGAACTCTAGCGGTGCCATCGTACAAACGTGATGGACCTACCTGG
>DAHXKX010000080.1 GCA_027366165.1 Actinomycetota bacterium | reverse complement strand
CCTTCGAGGTTCTCAAAGATCCACCGGGGGTACCACAGAGCGTCATTGAGTATGCCAGGCCGCTGGGCTCCACCGGAGGGGTCCTTGTGAAGAGTCTTTTGGCGATTGTCGCCATGATATGGATTACGCTCCTAGGGTCAGTTGCGCTGGTAATTCGGCGCATGCCCCACCTGGTGGAAGCGTCAGCCTCTGAGGCTGGCCAAAAGGGGAGGCACTGAGAAAATGCAGATTGTGTCAAATGCAACTAGAAAGCAGTGGGCTATGCGGGCCGGGACTGTGGCCGGACTGGCGCTGATTGGTGGCTTTGCAGCTGCCTGCGGCACACCGGCTTCGTCAGCCAGTCAAGTGGCCACAATCGATGGCAACGCGCCATGGATGACCACGCCGTCAGCGAATTCGAGTTCGGGTCCCTCTCAGGTGGTCAACGTGACGATTGAAGACGTCACAACCCCCGAGGGTTCGGAACCAGCGTTCGTGGGTCCGAACGGTAAGGGGGCCGCGGATCTTTTCAGCGCCACCGCGGGTAAAGAGGTCCAGGTGGTTGTGGTCAACAAGGACGCCATGCCTCACACCTTCACTGTGACTCAGCTCGGCCTGAACGTCACTATTGCACCTGCGGCAACTACCAAGTTCACCTTTGTGGCAAAGACTGGTGGAACCTACACCTGGTATTGCGCCATCCCTTGTGGCAGCTGGGTGATGAGCAACGCTGGCTACATGAAGGGCGATTTCAAGGTCGCCTGATTAGACGCAAATTGCAGGAACAGCCTCCTATGGCTGGTCACCAAGGGCAAAGATGCTTGACGTCTTTGCCCTTGGTGGTTAAGTCGGCGCATTGTAGGTCTTGATGAAACTGTAGTGATTTTCAGATGATTCGGTGGGGATACCCGTTTTTCTTTTTGTAGAAATATATGGATTGGGAACTTTCCCAAGCAGGAATGCGCCGCTTGCAAAACCCGCTTTCCCACCCAGAGATCCCTTTCTCCGCTTTTTGGGCGTTTCTGGTGAGCCGGGTTATAAAAGCGGTCGCCGGTCTGATTTTCCAAGGCTCAATTGGCACAGATATTGCAGCCTCAGCTACACATGGGAGGGGGCCCGTTGGAATTGACGCCCCCTCACATACGGGGTTGGCGCTCCCCTGTCAGTCAGTTCAGGTCGTCCAAGCCAAAGAGGTGTTCGATCGAATTTGTCACCCCTGGAGGCCTCTGACCATGGGTGATTTGCAGGGCTGATGTTTCCGTGCGGTCAATTGTCTATTTACATTCCCAGCAGAAAGCATTAAGATCGGTTTCACTGTTTTCGCTCCGTATAGCCGGGGGAGGTCGATAGATGTCGACAGAGCAAGAGGAACAGGTCTCCGAAGCACAGATAGCTGTACACTGGCGCGAAGAGGATCTTTACTATCCACCAGCGAAATTCATCGGACAGGCCAATGCATCCGATCCTGCCATCCTTGACCGGTTCAGGGAGGAGAATTTCCCCGAGTGTTTCAAAGAGTACGCTGATCTGCTCAGTTGGGATCGCTATTGGCATACGACGCTTGATACCAGCAACCCTCCGTTCTGGAAGTGGTTTGTTGGGGGCAGGCTGAATGCATCATACAACTGCGTCGACCGGCATCTCGAGAAGAACCGCAACAAGGCGGCGATCATATGGGTGCCGGAGCTTGAGAGCGAAGAGACTAAATCCGTCACTTATCAGGAGCTCTATCAGCAGGTAAATGAATTTGCCGCTCTGCTGAGAGACTACTGCGGTCTCAAGACCGGTGACCGGGTTACCTTCCACATGCCAATGGTTCCGGAACTGCCTGTCTCAATGCTTGCGTGCGCTCGTCTTGGGATCATTCACTCCGAAGTCTTTGCGGGTTTCAGCGGTGCCGCATGCGGCGGAAGAATCGCCGACTCGGGAAGTCACATTCTTATAACGATGGACAGCTACTATCGAAGTGGCGAGCTTCTCGATCACAAGGTTAAAGCTGATGAGGCGGTGGCCACTGCCCATGACCTTGGTTTCGATGTCGCAAAGGTTCTGGTGTGGCGCCGCCATCCGGGACAATATGGGTCGAAGAGTCCCATGGTTGCGGGTCGTGATGTGTTCGTTGACGACGTCTTGAAGGACTACAAACACAGCATCGTTGAGCCCGTTTCCATGCCTGCTGAAGCTCCTCTGTTTCTTATGTACACGAGTGGATCCACAGGTAAACCCAAGGGCTGCCAGCACTCCACCGGAGGCTATCTTTCCTATGTCGCAGGCACCTCGAAATACTATCAGGACATCCATCCAGAGGACACTTACTGGTGTCTGGCAGACATCGGCTGGATCACTGGGCACTCCTACATCGTCTACGGTCCCTTATCACTTGGCACCACCTCGGTCATGTATGAAGGTGTGCCGACGTATCCTGATGCGGGCAGAGTATGGCGGATTGCCGAAAGGCTTGGTGTAACGATATTTCACACGGCGCCGACCACCATTCGAATGCTACGCAAGGTGGGACCGGATGAGCCGGCGAAGTACAACTATCACTTCAAGCATATGACGACGGTTGGCGAGCCGATAGAGCCTGAGGTGTGGCGCTGGTACCAGAAGGTGGTCGGCAAGGGCGAAGCGGTCATAGTTGACACCTGGTGGCAAACCGAGAACGGTGGATTCCTGGGCAGCACGCTGCCAGCATTGCAGCCGATGAAGCCGGGGAGCTGCGGCCCTGGTGTCCTGGGTATCTTCCCGGTAGTCTATGACGAGGATGGCAATGAGGTGGAGGCCGGAAGCGGCAGAGCTGGCAATATGTGCATTCGCAATCCGTGGCCTGGAATACTACAGACCATATATGGCCAGCCAGAGAGATTCGTCCAGGTTTACTACGAGAAGTACTGCCGTGACCCCAAGAGTAAGGACTGGCGTGACTGGCCGTACTTTGCCGGAGATGGTGCGATGAAAGCCGCGGACGGCTATTTCAGGATCCTTGGCCGGGTTGATGATGTCATAAACGTCGCTGGACACCGGCTTGGAACCAAGGAACTCGAGTCTGCAAGTTTGACAGTGCCCGAGATTGCTGAGGCTGCCGCTGTACCGGTTATCGACGAAGTTCGCGGGCGTGTGGTTGAAATGTACGTTTCGCTCAAGCCGGGCATCAAAGCGAGCAAGGAGATCTCGGACAAGGTGTCCAAGGCGATCGAGACGGAAATAGGCAAGATTGCGCGTCCCAAGAACGTTTGGATAGTGACAGACATGCCTAAGACCCGATCCGGAAAGATAATGCGCAGGGTCATTGCCGGAATATCCAACTTCTCCGATGCTGGCGACTTGACGACTCTTGCAAATGCGGAAGTGGTGGAGGGGATTCGCCACCAGGTGCAGAGTGAGAAACTGGCAAGAGGCGAGCTTCCCCGCGAGTTGACACCCCAGGAAGTGGCGGAAATCAAGGCATACGGTCACGCTGAATAGCCGATGACATAACAGATTCAGGGCAGGCTGCCCTGTTTTCTCGGCCGATCAAGTTGACGTTCAAGCCTTGATGGCACAATCCAGGCAGGCCACCGGAAAGGTGGCCTGCAAGGACTATTTAATGGAATGCGGGGTGCCATAGCTATGACGTGGCACTACATAGCGGGCGAACTCTCACTACTGCTTGGCGAACTGCAGGAAGTTACCAGCGATGAGGCGTTTGCTTTGGAAATTTCAAATCTGCGCAGAGAGGTTGAAGCGGAACCGTTTCCCGCGCTTGTTCACATCGCCGCTCGGTCTTTGGCGCTTGCAAACGACATATGCAAGATCTCGCTTGCACGCGGGGACAGTTGCAGCTTCGTGCGCCAGCTGCTCATATGCAATGAGCTGTGGTGCTTTGGCGTTTCAGCTGGCCTCTTTATCGACGACTGATATCCATGGCCGTACCTGGTTTGAGTCGTAGGGCTGATTTGCCGAAATACCCCTAAGCCCCTGGATTCATCTGTGGAGTCAAAAGCAGTCCTGGCAAAGCCACGAGACTGTCGGGCCCAGGGGATAAGGTAACTCAATGAGCATCCGCCAGCGTTGCTTACATCCCCAACCAAGTGCGGAAGAGACGAAGCGCCAATTGCCTGCCACAGCGAAACCATGCGTAAGTTTTGATGCTAGTTTTGCAAGAACAGATCGGCAAGAAAAAGCAAGAGTTACGTATCGAAATTTGTGAGTGATTGGCCCAACTTCAAATCGTCATGAAGTTGAGTCCAAAGAACGAGGCAGGTGTAATGAGTACTTTGGAGAGCAATGTTGATTTACAACCGGACTGGGGGCTGAGCCAGTTCGATCCCTGGGATCGGAGGATCACAGACGATAATATTTGGCCCATCTATCACGCTATGCGTGAAGAGGGGCCTGTTTTACACAGTGAAGCGCTCGGTGGTTTTTGGTGCGTGACACGCTACCAGGAAGTCCGCGCGGCAGCTCTCGACCATCGAACCTTTTCGTCCCGCAACGCTCTCGAAATAGGAAAGCAGAACTGGACAGAGAGACCAAAGACCAGGCTGATTGAGACTGATCCCCCGGAACACACCAGGATCCGCAAAGCGATGCAGGCCCCAATCCTTCAAAAACGCATGAGCGAGTTCTCCGACGGTATCCGCGAGAGCGTGACTGAGCTTATCAACTTGATTGCCGAGAAGAAGGAGTTTGACATTGTCACCGATTTGGCGGAGCCAATACCTCAAGATGTCCTAGGTCGCATACTTGGCTTCGATGAGGAAACCCGGAGGAGAAACCGGGAGCTGGTGCGTAAATTCGTGCACGCCGACCTTTCCACGAGCGAGGAGGCGCACGCAGATTTTTGGGCATTTCTGATCGAGATCATCCAGAACCGCCTTCGACATCCCGGCGAGGATTTTCTCAGCCAACTGTGCGTGAGTGAAGTTGACGGGCAGCGTTTCTCGGAATCCGAACTGGTCGGCATGCTGCACGGTTTCGCCTTGGCTGGGCACCACACTGCAATCGACGGAATTTCCTCGATGTTGAGGCATCTGGCAAAGGAGGAAATGAAGATGCTCTACCTGAGCGATCCTGCTATGGGTTCGCAGATTGTGGAAGAGACCCTGCGCTTCGACCCGCCGATCCATCTCGAGGGGCGTACAACAAAGGTTGACACCGTTCTAGGTGGAGTGGAGATACCAGCGGGTGAATCGGTCGCGCTGATTTACGCATCGGCCAACCACGACGATCGCCAGTTTGAGAATCCTGAGGAGTTTGATCCGAGGCGTGGCACGATCCAGCACCTTGCGTTTGGTTACGGGATTCACATGTGTATAGGGTTGCATCTTGCCCGTCTCGAGATGAAGACCGTTCTTGAAGAGATGATGCACTCGTTACCAACGTACCGTCTCGTTGGGGATCCTGTGAACAGTGGCATGGTTTTCGGCCATCACATGGGCTGGGAGTCGATGCCGGCGGCAATAGCCTAGAAGATTTCATACCCAACATCTCAGGCTTGCTTCTCGTTTGCACGACAATTTCTCTGCGCAGTTTATGGACCGCAATCTTGAAATCTATTCTTGACTTATGCCGCACGGGACGCGGCCAGGCCAACGGGCAAACCTCTCGATGCAACCGCAATAGTTGCACCAAAGCATCGATTATGGCAACTAAAACTAGCTAGCGGGCGCGGTGCAGGAGGTAAATGCGGAACCATTGCCCCAGCAGGCATTGAATCCGTCTAAGTCGGAATCGGG
>DAHXKX010000075.1 GCA_027366165.1 Actinomycetota bacterium | reverse complement strand
CGCGACAGTGATAGTGGCGGTCATTGCAATTCCGGCGAAGTTGGGCGGATTTTCGCACATCTTTGCGGTATCGCAGTCCGCCTTGGTCGCCAAGGGCGGAGGCATTAACCTCTCGCCAAAACTGTACGGGGCGTTTTCAACTCTTGCACTTGGCTCAGCATTTGCGCTCTTGCTCTATCCACACGTAATAACCGGTACACTCGGAGCAAAGTCCGGACGGACTATTCAGCGGAACTCGGCTTTGCTGCCGCTCTACTCGGTCGCGCTTGCCCTGCTTGCCCTTCTCGGCTTCATGGCACTCGCTGCTGGAATCAAGACAAGCGTGTCGTCGGAGGTTGTTCCACTCCTCCTGCTGAAGATGCTTCCTCAGTGGTTTGTGGGAATTGCCTTTGCAGCCATTGGGATTGGTGCATTGGTTCCTGCCGCAATAATGTCAATTGCCGCAGCAAACCTCTTCTCCAGGAACATCTACAAGGACTTCTTTAAGCCGGATGCCACAACCCAGCAGGAAGCCAAGGTAGCCAAGGTAGTTTCGCTGATCGTAAAGCTCGGCGCGCTCCTTTTCGTGGTTGTGATCCCACTCAAGTATGCCATCTACCTTCAGACGCTCGGCGGGATCTGGATTCTTCAGACCGGTCCGGCAATTATTGGTGGTCTATGGACTCGCTGGTTCCACAAGAAGGCTCTGCTGATCGGGTGGCTGGTGGGAATGGGCTGGGGAACCTACATGGCCTATACCCTCAAGTTTGCCTCCTCGACTTACGCTCTTAAGATCTTTGGCCGTAGCGAGCTTGGATATGCCGCTGTCTGGGCGGTGATTGCAAACTTGATCTTCGTGGTGGTCCTTTCGGCAATCTTTAACGCCGCGAACATTTCCAACGGCGTAGACAGGACTTCTCCGAGTGACTACACCGAGGAGAGCGAGCCGGCACGTCAGTTGGAGTCCCACTAGGAAAACTTGTTTTACCTTGCCCCTTTGCCGCCAGGTATCCTGTGGCTGCGAAGGGGCAGTTTTTCTTTCTCTGGCAAAAGGTGAACACTGAAAATCCACGAATGCAAATTGAACCATTCCGGTGGGAGATCGACGGTAGTGTTATTACCTTGCGCAAAACTGAAGTGGGTGCGAGATCTCTTTTCTGTAAGTGTTTCAGTATTGGATGGATTTTCATTCGTTGATATGAGGTTGTGGTTTGTCTTTTGAGGTCGAGACCGATGCGTACAAAGGTCCAATCGGACTATTGCTTTCCCTGATCACAGCTCAGAAAGTTGATTTATGGCAGTTGTCAGTTTCCGAGCTCGTCAATGGCTATTTGGCTGAGCTTGAGTGCATGCGTCAGTTGGACCTGGAAATTGCCACAGAGTTCCTTATTGTTGCGTCCACGCTCATCGAACTCAAGTGCCGAAGGCTATTTCCAAACTCGAATCCACTCGAAATGGACGAGGATTTCGCCTTCTTCGAGGAGCGAGACCTGTTGATTGCCAGGCTCCTCGAGGTCAAGACCTACCGCGATGCCTCAACCGCCTTTCTCGACCTGATGGAAGCCGCCTCTAAGAGCACTCCACGGATAGGAGTGCTGCAAGAACCGTATGCTTCCCTTATGCCGGACCTCCTAGCCGGAGTCACTCGACAACGTTTGGCCAACAGTCTGAGGCGCTTTGTGGTGCTTGAACCAGACGGCTCTGTCGACGTGTCACATCTCCCTGCCCATCCGGTTTCGATATCCCAGGCCGCAAGGACAGTGGTACTTCGTCTAATTGAACTGCACCGATGTACCTTTGAAGAGCTCATGGACAAGGCAGATACGAGGATAGAAGTTGTTGTCGGGTTCTTAGCCGTTCTCGAACTTTACCGCCAGTCGCGAATACTTATCGAACAAGAGAGCTCTCTTGGGAAAATCGTGGTTCAGTGGATCCCGACAAAGTTTTCTACGGCGGAGCTTGAAGATTTTCTTGAAGAGTCCGGATTCCATCTTGGGGAGGACTGACGGGTGACAATGGGTAAGGGGTGCAGTCCCAGCAGCGATGTTGAACTTGATTCGCTGCTTCTCCTAAGAGCTATATTGTGGATGGGAAAGGAAAAGCGATGATTGACGGAGAGTCGATTTGAATCCAGCGGACAGAGCGGCGTTGTCGAAAGAGATTGAGGCAGTCTTGATGGTCAGCCCAGAACCTCTGTCGAAGGAACGGGCGGCAGAGGTGTTTGGTGTCCATGACGAGGACTTTAAGGCTGCGATCGATGAGCTTTCCAGTTTCTATTCATCCTCAGACCGCGGATTTTATATCCAAAAGGTTGCTGAAGGGTACCGATTTGCTTCCCGTCCTGAAATGTCATCGGTCATCGAGAAGTTTGCACTCAGCCAAACTCATCCGAGGCTCTCAAGTGCGGTTTTGGAAACTCTGGCGATAATTGCCTACCGACAACCAATTTCAAGGGCGCAAATATCATCGATCAGAGGAGTGAACTCGGACTACGTCATTAAGGTTCTGATTTCGCGGGGCTATATTGAATCGACTGGTGCGGAGGCTGGGCCCGGGAGTCCACGGTATTACACAACCACGCCAGCATTTTTGGAGAAACTGGGCATCTTCAGCTTAGCGGAACTTCCAAAAGTGGAAGGTTTTATGCCCTTGCCAGAGGTCGCCGAGGCCCTTGAGGCCTCACTTTTCGATGGCAGTTACTAATGGATCATCTTGAATTGAAATTCACCGGAGCCGTAGCAGGGCTATCGACCTGTTGCGGTTGGCTGGAGACCGCTTCAAATGGATGAAACTTCGGCAACTCGGACGGGGCAGGGAGCACTCAGCGAGAAACTGCACAAGGTGCTGGCAAGGGTCGGTTATGGGTCTCGAAGGAGCTGCGAGAACATGATCGCCGAAGGGCGAGTCGAGGTAAACGGGCAAGTTGCTCAGGTTGGAGCCAGAGTCAATGTCGAAACTGATTCGGTAAAGGTGGACGGTGAACAGGTCGGAGTCCGCCCAGATTTCGTTTACATACTTCTCAATAAGCCGTCCGGGTTCATTAGTTCTGTCACCGATCCGCTTGGCCGTCCAACTGTCACAGATCTTGTGCCAAGCGACGTTCGGATCTTTCCCGTCGGCCGCCTCGACTACGACAGTGAAGGCCTCCTGATCCTTACAAACGATGGAGACCTGACAAATTTGGTCACTCACCCTTCTCATGGAGTTGATAAAGAGTATTTGGTACATGTTGACGGTCCAATCTCCGAGAAGGCGATTGCGCGACTGCGCCATGGAGTGGAGCTTGAAGATGGAATGAGCGCGCCCGCGAAGGTCGGTAAAATCTCAGATGACCTGATTCGGATCACGATACATGAAGGCCGTAACAGGCAGGTAAGGCGCATGTGTGAGGCCGTTGGACACAAGGTGGTCCGGCTGGCACGTACACGGATCGGCCCATTACGCGATCAAAGACTGCGTCAGGGTGACTGGCGCTATCTTGACTTGAGCGAAGTGGTAGCTCTGAGAAATGCCGCGTCACAAACTACTGTTGGCAAGACATCAATGACACAACAGGGAAGTTAGGCTGACCGAGATGGCAATAAGAGCGTTACGAGGCGCAACTACAATCGATTTTGACACCGCGGAGGAGGTGTCAAAATACACCAAAGAACTGCTGATCCAAATGATAGATCGAAATGAGATCGACAAGGAAGACCTGATCAGCATTTTATTTACCTCAACCAGCGACATTCATTCGGCCTTTCCGGCAGCGGCCGCACGTGAACTGGGATTGGGAGACGTTCCTTTAATGTGTGCCGGGGAGTTGGAAATCATAAACTCGGCTCCCCTTTGTATCCGGGTGATGATGCACCTTGAGAGTCCACGAAAAAGGACCGAGATGCGCCACGTATACCTGAGAGGGGCAAAGAACCTGAGAGATGACCTACCAGAATGAGACAAGGGTTTCTGATCACGACAGGGGCTGGTGAATAGGTGGCCGAATCCGCTTCAGATTCCGTTGTATCCATCACGGGCGGTCGAAGTTTTAATGGAACCCTATCGGTTCCCGGTGACAAGTCAATTTCGCACCGCGCCCTTTTGATCTCATGCCTCGCATCCGGTACTTCTATAATCAAAGGTCTTTCACAGGGCAAAGACGTTCAAGCAACCAAGGCTCTGATTGCCCACCTTGGTGCAAGGGTAGATGAAAGAGGGGGCCGTATCTTCGTCGAAGGTGGTCGCGATCGTCTCCATTCTCCCGGCACGGTCTTAGACGTTGGCAATTCCGGCACTCTAATCCGTCTTGGGGCTGGCCTCGTGGCTGGACTTGGCGGGAGCTATACCTTCAGCGGTGACGAGTCGGTAAACCGCAGACCAATGAAGAGAGTATTCACACCTCTGGTCCAGATGGGAGCAGTGATAGAGGCCTCGAATCACGGGGATAACGCGCCTTTCACGTTGATAAGCCATGGTCTTAACGGCATCACCTACGAAATGCCAGTCGCTTCCGCGCAAGTGAAGTCGGCTATTCTCTTAGCTGGTCTCGGGGCCAGCGGAACGACTACTGTAATTGAGAGGATACCGACCAGGCGTCACAGCGAAGAGATGCTATTGGATGCAGGTGCTGAGATTGATGTCACCCGGTACACCGACCGAAGCGAGATTTATATTCGACGAAGCAGTCTGCAACCGCTCGAATACGATATTCCCGGCGACCCATCACAAGCTGCATACTGGCTGGTAGCAGCACTCATCACACCACACTCACAAATCACAGTCAAAAACATCTATCTGGGTGATCTAAGGACCGACTTCATCCCTGTACTGACAAGGATGGGTGCCGAGATCGACATATCCTACAGATCCCGGAATTCAGGCGATGTCACCGCAAGATCGTCCCAGCTCAACTCGACCGAGATCATGCCCGATGAGATACCGGGCCTTATCGATGAAATCCCCATACTCTCCGTTGCCGCCGCCTGTGCCAATGGTACCACCGTCATCACCGGAGCGTCGGAACTCAGAGTCAAGGAGTCGGACCGGATTTCCGTTATGGTTCAGGCTCTCCGGTCTTTTAATGCAAAGGTGGAAGAGTTTTCGGATGGGATGGCCATTTCCGGAGGTGAGAAACTCCACGCGGGAAAGGTGTTGGCCCACCTCGACCACAGAATAGCCATGGCCTGCTCCATTCTGGGTGCGGCGGTGGCCGATGAGACCGAAATCAGCGGATTTGAAAGCGTAGAATCTTCCTATCCCACCTTCTTGGCAGATCTTTGGAATCTCACCACAGCCTAAGCCTGATGACTGCTTAGGCTTCAACACATAACTTGAGCTAACTGGCTCTGACACCACCAGGACCTGACTCACACCAGATCTCATTGCCTTACCTAAGCGGAATTTCCCATAACGGGAACCAGTGAGCAAGGTCCTGTTCGATTGGTAACTCCTTTTCAATCAAGGCCTTTACCGCCATCTCTCTCTCACTATCGCGCTTCTCTTGACCACTCGGGACGAAAGGATAAAAGGATCCTCTCTTGAATAGGTAGACGAAGTAGACGATCTCGCCAGATTCGGTCTCTTTGAACGGAAAGACCGAACATAGAAGCTGGGATCCAAAACCAGCATCGTCGATGGTGGAGTTTAGAACGTGAGCCTTGGTAACAAGGGTGCCAAAATCCTCGTCCGTCAGTGTCACCCAGTCATACCCGTAGGAATCTGTGGCACTTGGTGCGGGTTCCTTGGTACCCATGGTCTCGATAACAGTCTGAAATTCGGCGATCGCATTTTCAAAAGACGCCCCGGAAGCGGGTTTGAAACACACACCCGCCTTTCCCGTAGGAACCAAGTTGCCTGATATCGAAAGAGTGATGCTGGCACCTGGCAATGAAAACAGGTTGTCAAGATTCGACTTCGCCGGTTGCGTTCGGCCAAGTATTGTGTCGAAGATCTTCATGATCTGATTCTAACTCGGGCGGTTCATTTGCTCTTCAAGCTTCGACAACTGCGCAAGACGCCTTTCGAGGGTCGGATGAGTTGACATCAGATTCCCAAGTGACACTCCCTGAGTCAAGGCTGGCGTAAAGTAGAAAGCGTTGAAGGCCGAAGCTGAACGCAGATCCCTTGTCGGAATCCTCCCCATCTCGCCACTCACTTTGACAAGGGCAGACGCCAACATTGATGGGCGACCAATCAGGATTGCCCCAGAACGGTCTGCAGACAATTCCCTGTAGCGGGAAAGAGCCCGGGTAAGAAGAAATGAGATGGCATAGATGAGCGCTGAAACCAGAACCACAGCCAGTTCAATTGCCGCCGCGTTGTTGTTCGAGTTGTTATTTCCCCGGGAGTTGCCACCACCCATGAACATTCCCGACCAAAGGGCGATACGAGTGAGGAATCCGGCAACCATCCCAAGAAAGCTGGCTATGGTCATCACGGCCACATCCTTGTGTGCGACATGGGAAAGTTCATGAGCCAAGACAGCCTCGACCTCTTGGGTATCTAATCTGCGAAGAAGGCCAGTTGTTGCGCAAACAACCGCTGCTTTTGGCGAACGGCCAGTGGCAAATGCGTTAGGCATATCAATATCGGCGATAGCGACTTGCGGTTTCGGCATGTCTGCCATTGCAACGAGTCTGTCGACGATAGCATGGAGTTCAGGCGCTTGCTCGACCGAAACGATTCTCGCTCCCATCGAGTACATTGCAATTTTATCGGAAAAATAGTACTGAGAAAAGAGGAGAGCGCCAGCGATGATTATTACTGTTATGGACTGAACTCCAACAGCAATGAGAAGGGAAATAAATACGACGTATAGAAGACCGATAAGGAAGACGGTAAGCCCCATCCTCGCGCTTAGTCCTCTATCTTTTGGAAACCTAGTTATAGCCATAGATACATTAAAGCACTAGGCCATGAGATCCGCTCCTCAGTGAGCTGTGTTTTGGCTGAGAGAAGAGTAAGTGTTGTACGGGGTCGTAGCTGAATCTATCTACCCGCTAATCATAGGAATGGCAGTTTGGAACTGATAGCTATCGATGGCTTGGCTGGAACAGGCAAGTCAACATTGGCAAAGAGCCTGGCAGCTCGGCTGGGTCTCAATTATCTTGACACAGGCGCGACCTTTCGCATGATGGCTTGGGCTGCTTTGAGTTCAAAGGCAAACCTCGAAAACGAAGCCGAGGTGATGACCACCACGGACGCCGCTCTAATTACCTTTGAAGAGGGTAGGTGTTTCGTGGATGGGACAGAGGTGACTGAAGCGATCCGAACAGATGCGATATCATTTGCAGCCTCGAAAATTGCGGTTTTTCCTCGGCTCCGTGAGAGGCTCCTATGGTGGCAGCGAAGATGGGTTGCAGATCACGGCGACTGCGTTGTAGAGGGTCGCGACATGACATCGGTTGTGTTTCCAGATGCTGCGGTTAAAATATTTCTGGTGGCAGATCCCCAGGTGAGAGCCATGCGGCACCCTGAGGCAACGGCAGATCGTATAGCAGAGCGAGACAAAAGGGACAGTGAACGGGCCGTTGCTCCGGTGCAAAAGGTACCAGGGGCAGTGGAAATCGACACCACCAGTTTGACGGTTGAAGAGGTCGAAGGTCTTGTGGTTGACTTGTGGGAAAAGCACAAATCATCGCGGCGGGGGATAGGTGAGACATCCAATGGCTTCAGAATCTGATCGATCAAGCATTGAGGCTTTCCACGTGCAGCCGCCAGCGGCCTGGGAGCTATATGCCTACGGCCTTGCCCGTACGCTGGTGCACTCTGTAAACCGCGCTTTTTGGCGCATCAAAGTGATCGGTGCAGAAAAGTTGCCCAACGGTCCCTATATTCTCGCGCCGATACATCGTTCAAATTTGGATACGCTCTTGGTCGCTTCTCTCACTACGCGGCGTCTTCGCTACATGGGCAAAGATGGTGTATGGAGATACAAGTTGGGTGGGACAATCCTGAGTGCGCTCGGCGGATTCCCAGTTCATCGTGGAAGTGCCGACAGAGAGGCCATGAGGCGATGCAACCTAGTCCTTGCGGGTGGTGAGCCGCTGGTTCTTTTCCCCGAGGGAACCCGCAAGAGCGGTCCAACCGTGGAAGGACTTTTTGAGGGAGCGGCTTACATAGCCATCAAAGGAAACGTCCCAATTGTTCCAGTTGGGATTGGTGGATCGGAGCGCGCCTGGGGAAAGTCCAAGAAGCTGCCGCGGTTCACCAAGATCGTAATTCTTGTTGGCGATCCAATCAGCCCGGAGACGAACGGCGGCGGCCGGGTTTCGCGATCTTCCTTGACGAAACTCTCCAACGAACTCACTTCCGCATTGCAGGATCTCTTCGACCAGGCTCAGGGAATGCTCGGCCTCAAGTAACAAAGAACCAGGTCTCCGCGATCATCCGCCCAAAAGAATACGATCAAAAACTGTCTCCTCCACCCGACGCAATGTGCTCATACGGCAGTCAATTGCAGATTCTCTGCGGATGCAACTACATAATGGATGTTTGCGTCCTAAGTTCATTAAGTGTGCTCGATGCCGAGGTCAAACGATCGGCATCGAGGGGTGAGTCAGAACCGAGAGGTGCCGCAAATGCAAGTGCGACAGCGGCACTAATCGCTCGCAAAAGGTCTCTCAGCTCAGGGGGAGGAGGAAAATACTCGTCTTCATCAGTTACACATATCTCCTGTACTCCCAACTGTGGGTTGAGCTTGTCCACCACCGCCTGAACAAGGTCCTCCGGTGCCGATGCACCAGCGGTTATCCCCACGATTCCTCCGATGTCGTCTGGAAGTTCAGACGGATTATTAATCCTGTAAACCTTCCTAGCGCCATATCGCCAGGCTGTCTTCTCAAGCGCAACAGTGTTCGAGGAATTAGCCGACCCTATTACCACCACAGTGTCCGCTATCTTTGTGATCTCTCTTATGGCAAGTTGCCGGTTCGTTGTCGCAAAACACAGATCAGATCTGTTGGCCATCCAAAGATTTGGAAATTTTCGCTCAGCCAACTCCCTGATCCCCGCCCATTCATCCAAAGATAAAGTGGTCTGGTTGATCATGGCCACTGGCTCGGGGCTGTCCGGAAGTTGAACAAGCTGCTCCTCATTCTCGATCAAAGTAACTGATTCGGGGGCAATTGCCATGGTTCCAATCGCCTCGTCGTGTTCTTTGTGCCCCACATAAATAATGGAGTAGCCTCTTTTGGATCTGACCTTGACCTCGTGATGCACCTTTGTAACAAGGGGACAAACGGCATCCACGGTTATTCCGCTTACGGCATGCACCCTTGCCACCAACTCCGGCGCTGACCCGTGGGCGGAAAGCATCACGGGAGCCCCCCTAGGAACTTCCGAAATATCGTCGACAAAGATCACTCCAAGATTTTTGAACCGGTCAACGATTATCTTGTTGTGCACAATTTCGTGATAACAGAAGACAGGTGGCTCAAAAACCCTCACCATCCATGTGAGTGACTTTATTGCCATCTCCACGCCTGCACAGAAACCGCGCGGTCTCGCCAGTATGACCTTTTGGACATCCACGTGTACCAGAGTAGCGGGCCCACAATACTATGGAATGTATGTCTTTGCCCCGCGTCCTATCCGTCAGTAAAGGATCGGTAGCCGAGAAAGCCCAGATTCATCAGGGAGATGAGCTCCTCACCATCAACGGACGACGGCCTCGGGATATTATTGAGTATCAACTCCTTGTCGATGAGCCGGAGCTTGAAATCGAATTGAACCGCGGCGGGCTGCACCAACTCATCACAGTGGAGAAACTGGCAGGAGAGCCATTGGGGGCGGAGATCGAATCCGCGCTATTCGACCAAGTCCGGACGTGTGACAACCACTGCGAATTCTGCTTTATTTATCAGCTTCCCGAGGGAATGCGCAAGAGCTTGTACATGAAAGATGACGACTATCGTCTTTCGTTCCTTTATGGAAATTTCACCACTCTTACGCGGTTCACCGAGTCCGATCTGGAAAGGGTCATTACAGAAAGATTGTCCCCGTTGTTCGTCTCGATCCATTCGACGGACTTTTTGCTTCGGTCGAAGCTGCTGCGGAATAAGCGTGGAGCAACCTCATTGAGATGGCTGAAGGAGCTTCTAAAGGCAGGTATTGAGGTACACGGTCAGATTGTCGTCTGTCCGGGCGTTAACGACGGAGATCATTTCGAGGAAACCCTGATAGGAATATTGGAGGAATATCCGAATTTGACTTCTGTGGGCGCAGTACCCCTAGGTATTTCCAAGTTTTCCCAGGAGACAAATATGCGTCCTCATTCCTTAAAAGAGGCTCAAAGCATTGTCGACTCCGTTGACAAATTTCAGAACATCTTTCTAGACCTTTTGGGTCGGCGGATGATTTACGCCTCTGACGAGTACTACCTGTTGGCGGAGAGGGAGTTTCCCCAGATCGAGGTTTATGATGGCTTTCCTCAACATGAGAACGGGATCGGAATGGCCCGAGCGTTTGAGGCTGCCTTCAAAGGTGACAGTGACCGCGCATTTGCAATCAAGCCTGGCTTTTTCGGATCAGTTGATGGTGCCCCTGCCTCAGGATATCGGGCAGAAAGGACCGCAGGTGACTCCACGAGGATCGAGATTTCACGAAACCCTAGTGTTCGCCCTGTTGCGATAATCACCGGATCATATGGTTTCAAGGTTCTGTCTCCCTTGATTGCCCGTCACTCAAGAAACGACGTCAGATTCGTGGTGGTGGAGAACAAGTTTTTCGGCGGAAATATCTCGGTTGCCGGATTGATGGTGGGCCAGGATCTGAAGGATTCACTGTCCAATGAGCCGGAAGGGCACCGATACCTGCTGCCCGATGTCTGTTTGTCCCAAGGCCGCTTTCTTGATGGGATGAATCCTTTTGATCTGCCTCGCTCAGTTGAGATTATCAAGACGGACGGCCTCGCGCTTTCAAAGGCGCTATCCATCAGATAGATGGGTTCTTTTGGCCTGGACCTCCAGGTAGGCTTTAAAGCTGTGCTGACACTGTTCAGACACGAATCCTAAGGATTTCATTGAGTACCCAGAGAATCAACAAATTCCTACCCAGTCAGCGACCCATTGGTAGGGTCGCGATCATTGGACGCCCGAACGTCGGTAAGTCGACCTTGATAAATCGGATTGTTGGCAAACAAGTTGCAATAGTCGACGCACGACCAGGTGTAACACGCGACCAGAAAATCCTGACCGCCAATTGGCAGGGATTCGACTTCGAGATCATCGATACGGGGGGTTGGCTGGCGTCGGGTGGGTCCCTCGAGGGCAAGATTTCTGACCAGGCTGAATCGGCGGCGAAGCAAGCAGATCTCATCATTTTTATGACGGATGTAACAGTTGGGATTACTGACGAGGACCAGGCCGTGGCCGACATGTTGCGGAGATTGTCGATGCCAGTGATTCAAGTGGTGAACAAGGCTGACTCACCAGCAAGAGACCTCGATGCGTGGGAGTTCTTGCGTCTCGGATTTGGGGAACCCCTGAATATTTCCGCACTTCACGGTAGGCTTACTGGTGATCTATTGGATCGGATTGTGACAGAGTTGCAGAAGGTGCACCCCGATCAGACTTATTCCGACTCCGAGAGCGGGACCGGGGAGACAGAAGAATTTGAGCAAGAACTATCCAAAAGAACCTCGTTTTCGGTAGCTATAGTCGGAAGACCTAACGTCGGCAAGTCCACCCTATTCAACCGGCTCATAGGCGACGAGAGGTCAATTACGCACGACGAGGCCGGCACCACCACCGATTCAGTCGACACAGTAGTCGAGACTGAAATTGGCACGCTGAAATTCATCGACACCGCCGGAATGAGGAGGAAGTCAAGAATCGAAGGTGGTACCGAGTACTACTCCATGGTCAGAACGCTTCGTTCAATCGACGAAGCCGATGTGTCTCTGCTTGTAATCGATGGCACTCAGGGCGTCACCCATCAGGATCAGCGCCTGGCTGAGAGAATCGATGCGGCCGGATCTCCGGTGGTCGTTTTGCTGAACAAATGGGATCTGCTTTCAACTGAAGAGAAACTCACAGTTAATGACCAGGTTGAGGATAGGTTGGCATATTTGAGTTATGCTCCGGTACTTCGAATCTCGGCCCTTTCGGGTCTTGGTGTGACCAAACTGTGGCGGGCACTTTCTGACTCGATCGCGGCATATAGGAATCGAATTCCAACCAGAGAACTGAATGTTCTATTGCAACAGGCGCAGGCTAAAAGCGCGCCGAGAGGTTCGAAAATACTTTATGGGGTGCAAGGCGCCACGGATCCCCCAACCTTCACCCTTTTCACTACCAAGGAACTATCCACTGGCTACCTGCGTTATCTTGAGAGGCAGCTGAGGGAGCGATTTGCCTTGGGCCCAACACCCATAAAGATGCGCGTACGGCGCAGGTCCAGCAGGTAGTGTCAGCGTGATCGGACTAGAAATATTTGCGCCGACTCATCTGAATCTGGTTGGTGATGGCAGTGCCATTTTGTGAGAACTGTGCAAAGTTTCACGAAACGGATGCTGTTGGCAGAAAAGGGAACTGTCCCACATGTGGAGCAGTCATCGCACCGCCTAAGAAGGCACCCTGGCACTTCAAACTGCTCATCGTGGCCACAGTCATCTATCTGGGCTACAGACTTTTTCAGTTGATTTTCTGGCTAGTAAAGGTGCTTGGTCATTAACGTCAGCTCCAATCCCGTTGCAGTTGAATCAACTGGAGTTAATCGACATATCCTGCATGATCACAATCCGGCACTTGTTACTATCGAAGTGACAATTCGGGCTGTGGCGCAGCTTGGTTAGCGCGCTTGACTGGGGGTCAAGAGGCCGGAGGTTCAAATCCTCTCAGCCCGACTACTGAAACCGCAGGTAGCGTGATTCTTACATGCAGGATTACCACGCTCAAATCGTCACTATTTGCCCAATATTTGCCGACTTGTCCGTGAGGCCTGAAAACACGGCATCCATCGCGTCAGCTCCGACCTTAAGCCTCTCAGAGGTGAGGTGTCCATAAATATCGGCTGTGATCCGAATACTTGAATGCCCAAGAATGTCGGCCACCACTTCAAGCGGCACTCCCTTCACTAACATAAATGAGGCTGCGGAGTGTCTCAGTTCGTGAAGGTGCCAGTCATCCAGTCCTGCCCGTTTTGCAAGCGCTTTGAAATAGTGGCTCGCATTGTCAGGGTTTAAGTAGGATCCAATGCCGGTAGTGAAGATCACGCCTTGGTTCCTCCATTGGATGCCCTCTGCGGCGAGGTTGGCAATCTCGCTTAGTTGGCGTGACCTATGCGTCTCGAGCGCGTCTGTCACCGCTACGGGAACCGGAATGCTTCTCTTTGACCCCTTTGTTTTCAATTCGCCTATTGTGCCGTCTTTGCGGAGTTGTCTTGTAACCGTGAGAATGCGCCTGTGCCTGTCATAATCGTCCCATTGGAGCCCCAGAGCCTCACCGCGGCGCAAGCCAAGGAGCAACATGACGACCCATAGCGCTTCGAGTCTGTCGCCGTGAGCGGCCTCCAGGAGGCTCCGGGCTTGTTGATCAGTGAGGCCACGGCCTTCTGCCTCGGGCTGTTTGATCTTCGCCGAATAAGCTGCGGGATTTGATGCCAACAACTGCCAACGAACACCCTGGTCTAACGCCATGCTCAAAACTGTCCTGAGCAATTTACGGTAACGGGGGGATAGGTCGTGCTTCGATTGAAGAAATTGGTCGATTTGTTGAGGCCTCAGCTTAGACAAGGAAACCGACCCTAGACCGTTCTTGAGGTGTCTCACCGCGTAGCGGTACTGCTCACCGGTTGGAGCACTTATCTCGGACGACTTGAATGCCAGCCACGCCTCCAGAAGTTCGCTGACCGTTTTAGCGACTGCCTGAGAGCCAACGCCACGGAAAGCAGCCTTCAACTCTCTAAGGGCCGATTCTGCACCCTTTCGGGAGTGCGAGGTCTTAGACCTTCTGACACGCTTGCCATCGCCGTCCAGCGTGCTTATCATTGCGACCCACTTCCCGTTCGGAAGGGGGTAAATGCTGCCTTCGCCTTGCGTCCTCATGGCCCAATTCTACGACCTATTGTGCCTCAAGAACGGTCTAGGGTCGGTTTCCTTGTCTAAGCTGAGGCCTCAACAAATCGACCAATTTCTTCAATCGAAGC
>DAHXKX010000065.1 GCA_027366165.1 Actinomycetota bacterium | reverse complement strand
CAATATTACGATCAGCAACTGAATTGCGAACCACTCAGGCGAGTAGGCCGGCAGCACGGGCGTTAAGGTGCCCGCGTTTACGTAGGAGACTCTGACATAAAGAGCCCTCTGAAAAGTGAGAACCACGACGGTCACAGGATTAAGAAAATACAGCCAAAGCAGGTGCCTCCCAGAAAGGCGGAGCCTTGTTGTTGTTTGGGCGCCTTGAAGGCAACTTTGCCGAGGAGTTGTAGCTTTGCCAGCGGCCATTGAAATCGACAGGGTATCAAAGCACTTTCGTCTTTACCATGAGAAGTACACGTCGTTAAAAGAGCGAGTGATCCACCTGAACAAGATTCCTTACGAAGAGTTCTGGGCTTTGAAGGACATTAGTTTCGATGTCAACTGGGGAGAGACAGTTGGGTTGGTCGGTCATAATGGTTCCGGAAAGTCGACTCTTCTCAAGTGTATAGCCGCAATTTTGCAGCCGACTTCAGGGGAGATCCGGGTGCGGGGCAGGGTCGCCGCCATGCTGGAACTTGGGGCAGGATTTCATCCCGAGCTCTCGGGACGAGAGAATATCTACCTCAATGCGGCTCTGCTCGGGGTGGCCAAGAAGGACATAGACCTGAGATTTGATGATATTGTCGAGTTCTCTGAGCTGGGGCCGTTTATCGACAATCAGGTTCGTTATTACTCATCAGGAATGTATACACGTTTGGGTTTCGCGGTTGCGGTGAATGTTGATCCGGACATCCTCCTTGTTGACGAGGTCCTTGCCGTGGGTGACGAGAATTTTCAACGCAAGTGTTTCGACAAGGTGGAGGAGTTCCAGCGTGAGGGTAGGACCATAGTCTTTGTTTCGCACTCGCCAGACATTGTCAGGAGGGTTTGCGACCGGGCTTACGTTCTTGATCACGGCAAAGTCGTCGGAGAGGGCACTGCGCCTGAGGCGATTTCGATCCTTCGCGAGTATCAGGCAAAAGGTTCGGGACTTGCCTCGATGATCGCATCAATGCAGGATATTGACGAAGGAGTTCAGAATCCTGCGTCGATCCAACAACGGACCGCTGAAATTCAGGGAGAAAGGGTCATGGTGGGTCAGATTTTGGTGACCTTCCCATCGACTCCTGCTTCCGGCCACCTTAGTCCTGGCGATCCTATGACGGTCAAGGTTGGCTACAGCGCCACGGGCAACATATTTGGAGTGATTGTGGGGATCCAGCTTTTTGATCAAAAGGGCGATGTGGTCTTCGGTACAGATTCTGATCTGATGGGTCTTGAGCCGCTTGACGTTGCCCCGGAAGGGGAACTCGAATTCAACTTCGATTCGGTTCCAGTGAGTGACGGGATATTTTCCGTTGCTGTTGGGTTCACGTCTGCCAGGGACCAGCATATTTTCGACTGGCAAAACCAAGATCTTGCATTTAAAGTGATTTCGAACGGCAAGAGCAACGGCTATCTTAAGCTTAATCCGCGACTGATTCAAAATGGTGATGCTGTGCCATTCAAGATGTGAAGTTGTTGTTTAGGAATTCATCCATTTTTTCTACGATCACTTCCCACCGGTAGCCCTTATCAAGGTACTCTTTTCCGTTCGCTCCGAGTGCGTCCCTTACCGCGGGTTTTGAGATGATCAGGTTTATCTGCGCTTCGAAATGTGCAAAATCTGAGAACGCGAATCCGCCGTTTGAATCGTATACGTGGTCGGCGGTCACCTGGCACTGGGCATTGACGATCACAGGATGTGAGAATGACCACGCCTCGAAAAGCACTAAAGAGAAAGACTCGAATGCGGATGGATTAACCAATGCGGTGCATTCCTTGAGAAGAGACCACTTCAGGTCGTCGCTGACAGAACCGAGCGTCATGATGTCCGGAAAGTTTATTGGTTGGGTGGTTACGGGACCCGCGAAGACGAGTTTCAATGGGCCTGGATTGCGCCTTTTGTATTCAGCAAAGAGTTCAGACAGTAGCGTTGCACCCTTAAGTTGGTCGACCCTACCCAACGTGAGAAGGAAAGGCTGTCCGTCTAACTCCGGAAGGAAATTGGAAAGGGGTTCGACTGGTTTGCTTAGCTTCTCGATTCCCAGGCCGGCTCTCAAGCGTGGCTTGTCCGCGACACGTAGAACTGAGTCGACGAAGCGTTCTTCGGCCTTCGACTGAAACATGATCGCCTTTGCGGTGCGGAATACCGATTGAAAGATTGGCAGGTACGCTGCAGGCTCATCGTGCGCCGCGGGTATCAAGACCGAACGTTCGCTTACAGAGGAGATCCCCAGAACGATCGGATGATACAGGTAAGGAAAAAAGAGAACCACTTCGGCCTGAGTATTCTTTATCTCATTCAACAAAGAGAGGGAGACGGGGCCCTGTGCGTCAATCCACTGTTCGCATTCTGCGATTGTGGCTGACTTTGGAGACTTCAGGAGCCGGCCCGAAAGGGCGGGAAAATCGCGTGACCTGCCTTGGTCAATGTGGCATCTAGTGACTTTTATGCCGTTAAGAAATTCGGTTCCGTCGGGATAGTGGTTGGCCCAAGTGTTTGTGTCTAGTGCCGTGGTGGTCAGTATCTCCACCGAAAGCCCCAACTGCAGTGCGAGATTTTCGGCCATCATCCGAGCTGCATGTTCGGCACCTCCTATGACTTCGGCTCCATATCTTGGGGTGACAAACGCGATGCTTTTCAGCTTTGTCAACCGATGGCCTCCCGTTGTCTGAGTGCAGGTTCGAGGTCGGCCAGCGCGTTAAAGAGTCGGTCACGGGAAGCCGTAAAGGTCAGCTCCTCGAGTTGGACCGCCATCTGTCGATGGAGGAATCTGCGGAGCGCCTCATCATTAACCAGCTTTTCCATGGCTACTGCAGTTGTGACCGGGTCATTCTTTTGAATCAGAATGCCGGCATCTCCCAGCGTTTCACTGATGGCAGAGCTGTTATAGGCGGCTATTGGCAGGTCGTTGTGCATGGCTTCAAGAATTGGAACGCAGAAACCTTCGTGTTCCGAAAGGCATATGAAGGCATCTGAGCCATGGTAATAGGACGAAAGCTCCTCGGTGGAGACACCCATAGTGAAGTTGACGTTCTCTTTTAGGCCCAAATCTCTTGCGACCTCTTTCAGGAGGTCGAGGTACTCCTTGGAGAATGGCCGACCCACCAGGTGCATCACGGCGTCTTTCGAGTAGATCCTGTTGAACGCGCTTAGAGCAGCGATAAGATTGTGCTGCGCCTTATTTGGAACGAGGCGGCCCACGAACAAGAAGTTATTTCTACCTGCGTCTCTGTTTTCTCGGAGCATTTCATCTACTTTTTTGTCTGAACCAGAGGCGAATATCGTGGGATCAAAAAGAATCGGGACAACGACGCTCTTCCCGTAGCCTAGTTCGATCAACTCGTGTTGATTGAATCTTGATACGGGAAGAGCCAGAGTCGTTCGAGCGGCTAGTCGGGAGAGCTGCGCCCGGGCCCAGATCTGTCCTGTGGCGGCAACCTGATCCCAAGGTTCAAAGAAGTGCGCCGGAGTTATGTTGTGATAGACGATAACCAGTGTCTCGCCCCGGGACGACAGGAAGTCCGCAATTGCCGATGGCGCAGCCAGGTGATAGACGAGGATGTCGTCCGGCCGGTTTTCTCTGGCATAGCTGGTGAAGCGGACAGCTCCTCCAATCTGGTCCTTCCTGACTTCTTCGACGTAGATTTTTGTCTCGATATTTCTGCCTTGAAGCGACTTGCTGATCATCATGGCATGCATTCCCGTAGCGTCGCCTGGTACGAGAGTCGGTACGAACTGGATGACCCTTCTCATTTCCGGCTGGCCAGTTCCGGGATGAGCTTTTGCAGCGCGTTCAAGTTCTGCATATTTGCTGCCTCTGGTGAATATCGCTCGAGGGTGTGGCGCGCTTCGGCTCGCAACTTCTCTCGCAGCTGCCGATCGTTCTCGACGAGTGCGACGGCGGCCGCTACCTGTATGGGGTCCTTTGATGGAACCAGGATCCCTGAGATCCCCAGAGTCTCGGGGATCGCGCTCGAAGCGAACGCGACGACGGGCACCGAGTGACGCAGAGCTTCAATGATCGGAAAGCCAAATCCTTCATGGTCAGATAGGCATATAAACACAGTTGCATCGCGGTAGTGCTTCTCAAGTTCCATATTGTCAACTGGGCCGGTGAAGTGGACTCTCCCACTAATGCCAAGTTCACCCGCGAGGTTGCGCAGGGAGTCCGAATATCTTTGGGATGAGATACCACCAACTAATGTCAAGGTGGCATCCTGCTGCCAACCTGTGATATAGGCGCTGAAGGCCTTTATGATGTCGTGCTGGGCCTTGTTGGGTGCAATCCTTCCTACGAAAAGCCAATTTGAGCTAACAAACCGGTCGCGGATTCCAATGCCGTCGTCAGCGATGCCGGAATGTGCTGCAACGGGGATGAACGGGGCGGCCACCAACGAGTTTTCTGTTATACCTTCCTGCCTCAGACACCATTTGTTGTATTCGGAAACAGAAATGGCCCCCACAAGCTTTTCCTTCAATGACGAGAGCTGTTTGATCCCCGCCCCAACAACTATCCCAACTCCGATATCCCATCTACCTAGGATCTCTTTGGGTGTTATGTTGTGATAGTTGATAAGTATTGGTTCCCTGCGGGAGGTCAGGTGGCCTGCAATTGGAGATCCAGTGGAAGCCTGGTAAATGATGTACCTATTGGACCGGTAACTCTGGCGCAGGAATTCCGCAAACAGGTGAGCATGTCCTTGCAAGTCCTCTTTGATCTCGTCGGCATAAATTTCAGACTTGATACCCAATGACTGAATCAGCTCCTGCATCTTCAGAGTGTGGTAGCCAATCGCGTCTCTTGGGGCGAAAGAAGGAAGAACCTGGTCGATCTCGAGAGAGTAATTTCGGAGTCCCATTCCTGCTAATCGCCTGGTGCATCATTGTTGGTGAAGTACCCCATCGTCAGGTGACAGTTCTCAAACGAGGTGGTTGAGACGTTCGAAAACTCGAGCTGCTCAAGAACATATCGCCATGTCTCGGGCGCGAATGGCTTTCCGGGGGATAGGTCCCTTTGGACCAGGAGTTCTGAGCTAGTTTCAAAAAAACGTGGATCGATGCTGATAATTGCCAAGTTGCCTGTTGGGGCAAGGACCCTCCTTGCTTGCAGTATCAGATCGAGTTTTTCTACTGGAGAAATCATGTCTGATGTGTTCTGAAGTACGATTCCAAAAAGGGCGTCATCTGCGATCTCTTTGAGGTGTTCGTCCAAATCCTGCCATCTCAGGTCCAAGCTTGTAACGACGGGATTTTCCAGGCTCTCTAGGTTACTGTCGACTCCATAACTGTCGAACCCATGCTCGTTCAGGTGGTTTACCAGGTATCCGTTTCCGCAATCCGCAATCAGCACTCGTCCGGCCGGCTCGCCCATCGAAGAAAGTAACTTCTCATCCAGTCCTGACGCGGTGACGTAGTACGGCTTCAGAAACGTTCCACTGGGACGCACTGTTTTTGCCGATTCACTTGCGTCTTCAAGCTTTTTGACTCTGGAGTCAAAGACATACAACAGTCTCATTAGGTTGGTAGAGAAATTGTTCAACTGTTGGGCGAGGTAATTGAGGTACCATGCCTGAGTCGTTCTAAGCAACTTTTTGACTCTGGTCACACCGGGCTTCTGGGAGGCGATCGGAACGTCGATGTCAAAGTAGGCTGCCCGGTCGGATGAACGGAGAAGCGCTTCAAAGTCTTTTCGGGAGTTACCAGCTCCCGGCGGAACGAGCTGCTCGAATATGGTCTTCAAACGCCTTTCGAACGCAGGGGGAAACGCGCCCTGGGCTCTTTTCCTCCTGACCTCCTCATCGATTTCCCTAGCAATCTTCGACATGAATTCATTTGTCTGCACATTCATTGGTGGGCTTGATTCAGATGTGGGGGCGTGAGATGCGCCGTTCAGAAAGTCAATTTCTTGGTTTTCGTCTGTTGCCGCGTTTGCAGGTTCATCCAGTGACTGGTTCATTGTGGGTGTTTATCCTTTTCCAAGCGCTGATCAAAGGCTAGCTGAATGTGCGGTCACTCAACTCCCAAGACTTCAAAGTACCCCCGAATTGATCTACATTTAAACTCTGTTCTTTAATGAATATGGTACAAATAGACAGAGTGTTGAGTGGACTTTCAATTGGAAATTCAACCACAATTAGTGATGTTGAAGTCTTGAAGTAGCCTCTAATTCCTGAAGTTCGGTCAGTTCAGTGCTGGTAATGTCGGTGCCAGACATATTTATGATGCAGTTAGTGGACAAGGATCTACTAAAAGTAATAAAGTGTATGAAATTACAGCTCGGTGAATTGCATATCTGAAATTTCAATTTGCCTTGGTCGAAACTGGGCCTATGTTGTCTAAGAGAATCCCATGGACGGGGAGGATTGATGCGAAAGGAATCGCGTCTCGATTGCGAACTGTTAGGAGCTAGTGGATGAATCGGGGACTACATTCGCGCTCCCCTGAGCACAGAAGAGCCTTGAGCCGGGTATCAAAGACCAAGCTTGTCAGGATCATCGTTGGTTCGCTTGCGGCCGTTATGCCAGCCATCTGGGTTGCTAATTCCACTCCGGCATTCGCACTGTCGACGGGCTCCTTAACGATTACTGGGCACGGATGGGGCCATGGCCGCGGCGGCGGCCAGTGGGGAGCCTTCGGATATGCAGTTGTCGGTGGCTGGAGCGCGAACCAGATTCTGCAGCATTATTTTTCAAATACGACTATCGGAACCGCCACCAATCAAAACATACGGGTTGTCATGACGGAGAACGACGGTTACCCCATTATTGTCACGGACGCTGCGCCGTTTACGGTCGCGACAACACCATTTGCTGCCGGATCCACTGCCGAAATCGTGAGGCTGAACACTGGACTCTGGCAGATTAATACGTTGAAACCAGGCACCGGCAGTGGATGCAACGTGACTGCACCTGTTTGGACTCCGGGGCCGAGCGTCCCTGAAGCGCAGGCAGTCGTTTCGCCCAATACCACTATTTATTCAGCTGAGACTCAAACTAATGCGCTTCAACTATGCATGCCATCCCGAAGCATTTTTCTCAGGGGTCAGATTGTGGCGGCCGACTATGGCGGTAGCCCGCGTACCGTGAATGTCGTGGATGTTGAGGACTATCTGCGCGGAGTGGTTCCATCGGAGTCACCATCTTCTTGGGGAACTCTGGGTCCGGTCACGGCACTTCCAACCAGTCCGCAGATTGGGGCAATGCCGGCGGGTTTCCAGGCGCTGATGGTGCAGGCGGTGGAAGCTCGATCATATGCTCTTTCGTCGCTGGGAGAGTTCACTTCACCATCAGGCGGACCGAGTTACGCGGATATTTGTGACAGCACCCAATGCCAGGTTTACCTGGGCATGAACAACGAGAACACCATAACCGATCAAGCCATTCAAGCAACAGCCGGTGAAGTTATGATGATGGATGGAACCAATGCCATTGCGAGGACTGAGTACTCAGCTTCGACGGGTGGTTACACTTATGGAGGGACTTTCCCTGCCGTCGTTGACCAGTACGACGACGTTTGTATACCATACGCCTGCAACCCAAATCATGACTGGACCACCACTCTTCCGATCGCAAGCATCGAGACCTTGTATCCCACCCTGGGCACTCTCACCCAGATTCAGGTAACCGCCCGGAATGGACTTGGTGACATGGGCGGACGAGTGATCTCGCTTAACCTGATAGGAACCGGTGGAACGATTCCGTTGGCTGGGTATACCTTTGAGTGGAATTTTGGTCTCAAGTCTGACTGGTATTCGTTTGCAGGTCCGATTGTGATCAACAATAATTCCCCCGCTCAGTCGGGTTCAACCACGTCGACCCCGACCACAGGTCCTGGAAATGGCTACCTGATTGATAGTGCCGTCGGGGGAGTGGAAACCTTCGGCGATGCCGGAAACTACGGTTCAATGGCCGGAAAGTACCTGTATAAGCCTTTGGTCGGCATGGCCTCCACGCCAGATGGCAAGGGTTATTGGATGGTGGCGTCCGATGGCGGAATCTTCACCTTCGGTGATGCGGTGTTCTATGGTTCAATGGGTGGCAAGCCTATATCAGCGCCCATCGTTGCAATGGCATCTACGGCAGATGGCAAGGGATATTGGCTGCTTGGCTCCGATGGGGCGGTCTATCCATTCGGCGATGCTGGAAACTACGGTTCAATGGCCGGAAAGCATCTAAACAAGCCGATGGTTGGAATGTGGCCAACGGCAGATGGTAAGGGTTATTGGCTGGTCGCGTCCGATGGCGGAATCTTCACCTTCGGTGATGCCCAGTTCTACGGTTCGATGGGTGGCAAGCCGCTCAATAAGCCAGTTGATGGCATGGCTGCGACGCCTGACGGAGGCGGGTACTGGCTGGTGGCGTCCGATGGCGGAATCTTCACCTTCGGTGATGCGACATTCTACGGTTCTCTTGGCAAGGCGCCAATCAATAATGGGGCGTGGGCTACCTCATTCTCTGCCACCAAGGACGGTCTTGGATATTACATCCTTGACTCTTTGGGCAGGGTTTACACCTTTGGCGATGCTAAATACATGGGTGATCCAAACCATTCTGCCGGTTGGCAGCTGGTGACTTACGCTGGTATAACGGTGACTCCGTAACCGATTCGAATTGGGGTCCTAAAAGGGGAGCTTTCGGTTAATCGATCTTGGGATGTGTCTGAGTCCAAAGATGACCGTTCGGAAAGACTGAGGGACCCAAACGATCTCTTTGCCCATCTCGAGTCCTTTTATGGCAGATATCGCAACTTTTTCGGGCGTGGTGGACAAAGGCACGGATTTGAGCGATTCGGTCATCTTGGTTTTCACGAATCCAGGTCTGACCACTGTCACCTTGATTGAAGTGCCCCATAAGGCATCCGAGAAACCAAGTGCGAAAGCATCAAGACCAGCTTTGGATGAACCGTAGATGAAGTTGGAGCGGCGCACCTTGGTTCCTGCTACAGATGAAAGAACCAGAATTGAGCCATTGCCTTGCCGTTTCATCTTTTCGACAACCGTTGTCATGGCTACCGCGGGGCCGGTGAAGTTGGTAGTGAGAACTTTGGCCACTGCCCCCGGATCCGATTCATCTGACTGCTGGTCTCCAAGAATTCCTGCCGCGATGATTACGAGGTCCACCGTTGGAACCAGTGACATGGCAAGCTCTGTTTGTGCCGCGACTTGGGCTAAGTCTGTTGTATCGAAGGCAGCCACCTCCACCTCTATTTCTCCCAGGTCGCTAACCATCAAGGCGCGTTGGTGGAGGGTCGCCTGGTTGGGTCCGGCAAGAACCACTTTTTCCAGGCGATATTGCGAATACTCTCTGAGCAGTGCGAACGCAATGTCAGAGTTTCCGCCGAGCACGACGACATTTTGAGGCTTCTTGAAGGAGTCGTTCAATGTTCTGATTCCTTGGTATTGTCTGGCCTATATTCCAAGGCGTCTCGATAGGTCTGATCGGAGAATTCTGGTGGGGTCGATTGACTCCACGATGCGCATAAATTCATCCAACTGTGGGTACATGGCTTTCAGGCGACATTTTGAAACGCGTCCATCCTTGGCGAGGTAAACACGACCTCCAGCTTCAATCACCATTTCATCAAGTTGGTCGAAAAGACGAGGTAAGGTGGCTGGTCCTACCGGTAGATCGAGGGCAAGCGTCCATCCTTTCATTGGAAATGAGATTAGTCCGTTATTCGATTTTCCGAAACGCTTCAGGACGGTGAGAAATGATCCGGCCCTATTCTTTGACAGAAGTTCGAGTGAGTTCTTTACCACATCCTCTTGACCGAATGGCACAACGTATTGGTACTGTACAAACCCTTTAGAACCGTAGATCCGGTTCCAGTTATCCACCACATCCAAAGGGTGAAAGAACGAGGCGGCATGGTGGATTGCGCCAATCTCTCTCTTTGGTGACTTCTGATACCACGTCTCGTTGAAAGCTTTGATTGTTAGAGAATTGAGTATCCCCGAGGGGAACAGATCTGGAGCGGAGAAAAGAGTTCTCGGTTTAAATTCCAGGGGGGCTTTGAGATGGGATCCCCCTAAATCGCTTAGGAGCGCATGGTCCGCTTGAGTCAGGACCGCCCTGCCTAAGGAGGATCCTCGCGCTTGTGAATCGACCCATGCCACGGAATAGCGGTAATGGTCATCTTCGGATTCCATAAGGGCAAGTACTTCGTCGAGACTTTTGGTCCTCTTGGTGTCGACCTTCATGTAAGTGGATTCAATCCTGAGCAGACGGAGTGTGGCGTTTAGAATAATGCCCGTAAGGCCCATGCCTCCGCAGGTCGCATTGAAAAGTTCCGGGTGTTCATCCCGGGTGAGGGTCACGACTCCATTTGGCGTAGCAAGGTCCATGCAGGTGACGAAGTCGGTGAAGGAGCCATCTTTATGATGGTTTTTACCGTGAACATCGCAGGCAATTGCTCCGCCAATTGTGACGTGTCGGGTGCCAGGTGTGACAGGCACAAAAAAGCCGGCCTCGGAAAACTCCCGCATCAGCTGGTCCAGTGACGCTCCAGCCTCCACCTTTAGGATCCCGCTGGAAGGGTCGAAATGCAATACGTGATTCCAGATGGTGGTGTCAATGAAGGATCCGCCCGACAATTGTGCGGCGTCGTTGTAGCTTCTTCCGAGTCCCCTGGCGACCACGCCGGAACCTGCCAGCGCCTTGAGCATCGCCGGCCAGTCAGAATTCATTGGGAGTTCCAGCTTGGAACTCATTCCAGGATTTGTCCGTCCCCAGCCTGTAAGAATTTTGGTGTTATCTCTTACCAATTGTCGCTCATCACTCCCAATCTTTTGCCCATATTCTTTTCACTATCTGACTGGTCCCTATCTGCTCAAATAAATGCCAATAATCAGAACGATCATCCAGATTGCGCCAATGACTTGAAGCAATCTATCAGACAAGAGTATGTCTTCTGGGGCACCGCCGTGGCCTTGATCCACGAGCAGCGCGTAACGAAGAATTGCGGCGACAAAGAAGAGTATTGAACTCTCAATCCACAGGGCTCCTTTTGGAGCAGATGCCCCTTTCTCGAAGGCCCAAAGGCAGTAGGCGGTGATGGCGACGCCAGAAGACAGAGTCCTCGCATAATTCAAGAATTCAATGGGATATTTGCCCAGCGAGGCTCTGTGCGTTGAAGCATCCTCGCCCAGAAGCTGCGTCTCCGAGTACCTCTTGCCAACCACTATAAAAAGCGAACTGAAGGCGGTGACAATTACGAACCAGTTCGAAAGTGGTACGTGATCTGCAACGCCGCCAGCTATAGCTCTAAGAAGGAACCCGAGGGCCACAATGAGAATGTCAATCACTGGCTCGTGTTTCAAGAAGTTGGAGTAGGCGATATTCATCAGCAGGTAGATCGTTACCACAATGCCAAGGTCGGGGTTGGCTGCAAAGGCGAAGGACATGGTCAGGCCAATGGCTGCCGACACAACAGCCACCGCCATGGCCAGCGGAATCGGGACCTGGCCTGCGGCTATCGGTCTTGTGGATTTCTTCGGATGGGACTTGTCTCTATCCACGTCAATGACGTCATTAAGTAAGTAGATTCCCGACGCGACCAAAGTGAAGGAAAAAAAAGCGATGATCGCTGGTCCAATGATCTTTGTGTTCGTAATTGAACCTGCGGCAATTGGAGCAGCAAATACCAGTAGATTCTTAATCCACTGCTTTGGCCTAGTTGAAATCAGGAGCGCATTAGCGACGTTGCGTTGGGGTTTAAGCGAAGCCAAAGCATTTTCCATTTCTCTCATCAGCTGTGAATTGTCTTAGTTATCGTGGGATGTGGCGAGTTGTGTGTGCATTATGAAGGAATGCCTGGCTACACATTAGCGAGTTATTTGGCCAATGCTTGGATGACAGTCGAATCCTCCTCAGGGCAGGAGCTACGGGTTTCAGGCTTGAGGTTCTGTCCGGTGATTTGACGCACAGCCCCTGAATTCGCAGAAGTGGTAGTGCTCGATCCCTTCCAATACTCCAAGCGCATTGCCTGACTTTGCGAAATAAATCTGATGGTGACCACGTAGGCGTTCCAACTCGGGACTGTAGTTGCCCACCACCACTCCTAGTGTGCGGCCCTCCAGCATCTCTTCGTCATTGCCAGAATCTCCTGCCACCAGTATCTTTTCCAGTGGCACGCTCCACTTGTAGGAGAGATAGCGTATCGCGCGTCCCTTTGAAGCTCTTATGGGTAGAACATCCAAAAAGGCTCCGTGGGAGTAGATGAGATTTGCTCTGAGGCCACGCGAGGCCAGGAGGTTCGAGACTTGATCGAGCGGAGGCATTGCGCTGTCCGTCACGTTATAGGAGATCTTGAACTCACCCTGGTTCGACGTTGGCTGTGGTTCAAGTCCGGGAACCTCCTTGAGTGCAATCAAAGTGTCCTCTCTGCGCCAGGAGTAGCGAATATGGGTGGCCCACCCAAGATCCGGCAAAATCTTAGGTCCATAGTGAATCTCGCTTCCTACTGAGCTGATCAGGACCTCAGGTGTGGGCACGTTATTTTCCCGAAGGACAGCTAAGGCCTCACCTAGGGAACGGCCAGTCGCCACGGCGAATATCGTGCCTTTCCTGTGCTCATAAATCCATGCCAGCAATTTTCTCAGTCCATCGTTGTCGCCAAGCAGCACATTGTCTATGTCAAGCGCCAAAATTCGGCTGGCATGTATCAGCGGGGGCTTGTGAAGAAGTTCGATTCGATGCCGGGTGGCTTTGCGACTCCCTCTGATAACTTGACGAACCTCCTTGAGATACTTGTTGACGTGGGCATCCCAGGCATAGTGGTTCTTCACACCAGCAACTCCATTTCGGGCCCACTGGCGCCATTTTGGTCCGGCAGTAACGACTGCAAGGAGCGCATCTGCCAGTGCCTTTGGATTGAGGGTTTCTACCAGAAGTCCGTTGCGGCAATGACGAACTATGTCGATTGGGCCGCCGTCGTCTGGAGCGACAATCGGAACGCCGCTGGCTGCGGCTTCAAGAAGGGTCAGGCCAAAGGCTTCGGTAATAGCGGAGTTCACAAATACACCTCTCCGCTTGGCGGCAAGCCGAAAAAGTTCTGGGACCTCATCAGGCTGGTGATGCTTTGGTATCGACACCTTCCCATTGAGGGCATAGTTGTCTATCAAAAGAAGAATATTCGTCAAGATCTGAGCGGCACTCTCCTCAAGATTGGATATCTCATCCCGATTGCCCGCCACAATCACAAGGTTTGAGCGGTGCTGAAGTTCAGGACTTTGCCCGTATGCTTCGACGAGCCCTTCCAGATTCTTGCGGCGATCCGCGCGTGCAATGGTAAGGATCATTGGCTTGTTGGGCTTTGTCAGGAAGCGGTCCACCTCTTCGTGGATTGCTTGAGCTGGTCGCCATTCTCGATCAGGGGGGTGAAATCGGGACAAGTCCATCCCCGGAGGTATCACCTGAATCCGGTTTGGACGCGTCCTTTCGTAAAGTCCGTATTGCTGGTCAGCTTCTTGACGGGTGCTTGCAATTATCATCGCCGCCTGATCGAGCACTTGTTCCTCGATGTCGATTCTCCTACTGATACGGAAGCGCCGTTCAATCTGAGTCCTGGTCATGCCACCATCCAACAGATACTGCAGCTTGACTCTTCCAAGTGAGTGTCCAGTATGAATTTGAGGGATGTTAAGCATGTTCGATAGCTGAAGGCCGACATAGCCGGCGTCTGCGTAATGTGTGTGCAGAATGTCCGGTAGTCGATCCTGCGCTTTGAAGTGCTGTAACGCTCTATCAACGAACTCGTCCAAGTAGGGCCAGAGGGCTTCTTTGCGGATGTAGCGTCTTGGTCCGCAACGGAGCCTTACGATTCGCGAGTTGGGCGATAAGGTCTCATAGTTCGCCGCATAGTCGTCAGAGATTGACGGACTCTCTACTTTCCGAGTAAGCAGATCAACCTTTTCAACGCCTGAGTTATTGGCTAGGGCATGTACCAGATCAAGTACGTAGCCTACCTGCCCGCCTGTATCGGGGTCGCGTCCAAGTTCGGGCTCTTTGCCTCTAATGAGTCCATGGACACTAACCATGCAGAAGTAAAGACCTTTTTCTTCGATAAGAGTCTCTCCCTAATAGTCGGTTAATTTCCTGGCGGTCAGACGACCAACTTTGAGCCGAGTTCAGTCTTCAGGAAAGTGTACATAGTAACTTTATCAAGTTAAGGATTGTATGCGCAAGGGTTTAGACAGTGCTGGTGGGCTCTCAAGCTCAAAAGACACTCGCTTGACCTGGGATTACGCCTGCGGTTGTCATCTTAATCATTTGGCCTGGTGTGAGCGTGACCCACTGTTCAGACGGATCACTTTCCGATCAAACTGTCACGACGGATTCGAGAATCGATGACCTGAAAGGCCACAATCGGGGGAAGTGCACAATGACGAGATGAGTAATGGATTCTGTTTATGTCACGGTCTGACCAACATATTTATGCATTTCAGTGGTAAGTAGGTCCTCCCGTTATTGGGGCGGACTGGCGAACTCGGCTTCAAAATGAAACATGTCTCCGACTTAGTTTCGGGCTGCAGTTCCTGGGCGCGATTGGACTTTTTCAGGGGTCAAAGTTGGGTGCTGTCATCCAAGCCGGGTCCCACTTTGAGCGAGTCCATTACCTCGGGCAATCTGCGAATGAACTCTTGGGCTGTCGGTAATTGAGCCTAATTAGGCTGCGGTCACCTTCTTTGAAGTAGGGACAAAGACCGTCAATGACAAATCCAAGGAAACACCAACAAGAAGGGATTTGACGAATGAAACTCATAAGAAAAAAATATATCTTTCGAGATTTGCGCTACAGCTATCCCTGCGACTCTGGCTGACACTAATTGCAGACGAGCAGTTTTTCCATCCAGTCAAAGGATGAGGAACGAGAGTGATCTTATTTCGGAATGTTTTGTAGCGGCTACACGCAAAAAAAGATAATGAGCAGGTCCAGTTGTCATTTACGGCAGATTGTCCCGGGGTTTCACCTCACGTTGTCAAACAATTGAATGGCAATGAGTCGGTGCAATCGGTTTCGGGAGCAGGTCGTGCTAAGCTGAATTTAGTTGCATTTTTCAACAAAGTGCAGGCGTCAGACCCTTTGAAATTGCATCGAGGCGTGACCACGAATTTGTGCTCAAATGGAGCATTTCCTTGGAAAGTGTCGCAAGGTGACTTGGGTACCTCCGTTTTGTGTCTGATAAGGACCGGTACTTTTGAGGATCGCGGAACGAAGTGTTGGTAGTTTCGAGATCCGATGCGGATTTTTGAATGCGTTCCTTTGGTTGGATAGGCTTTGGGCAGAGTGATGCGTGGTTGGCAAGGACTCGCCACTGGTGGGTGCGGGTGCTATCGAGGGCTACTTCAGCACGGTCAAACTTGGCGCCTGAACTGCTGTGATTGGATGCGGACAGTTGAAATGGATATTTGCTCGAAATCTGGATGCGTTATGACCCAAGAGGTTGGTGGGAGGCTCTGCCAGGGAAGGATCACCGTGTCTTGGCCGGTGAGGTAACTCTAAATGATCGTTTTTGGTCACTGACCAATTGGCGGGAATGTCGGCATTTGGCTTTTGCGATTCGGTTTGTGCCGGGAGAATTTAGTTGTCAGGAACTGAGTTTGACGTTGCGGACCCGATTCTCTCCATGTTGGCGGGATGACTCCAAATGGCATCCTCAGGTCAAGAGCCATTCACCGCCCGCTTCAAATTGGGTTGCTTGTAGCGGATATCCGGATTTTGTGTGTGTAAAGATGTTGAATATAGAAGGTCTTCGAAATGAATAGTCAGCTCTCTTCCGATTGTGTCGGCGAATGAGTGAAGGAATCGCAAGCAGCCCGCAGGAACCGGATGTAGTCTCGCAAGTTCGAAGCGCCGAAGGGGCTATTCCCACTTCGCGCAACTCAGCTATAACCCGTTTTCGTTCAAAGGCAATGGCCAACACCTTCGAGTCGCTGAAAATTCGTGATTTCAGGGTGCTCTGGTTCGGTTTCATGGGTTCGTGGACCGGCATGCAGTTTCAACAAGTGGCCAGGGGGTACCTGGCGTACCGTATGACAGGAAGCGCCTTTGCCATCGGAATTGTCACATTGGCCACGGGCCTACCGCGGATCGTTCTGTCACCTATCGGCGGCTTTCTTGCGGATAGGTTCAAGAAACGCGATGTGATTGTCTGGACAAGCGTTCCAATGACTCTGTTGAGCGTGATAACCGGAATTCTTTATGTGGGGCACTCGCTCACAATCGACTGGTTGGTTATTCTAGGATTTTTCCAGGGAATATGTTTCGGTTTCCTGATGCCTGCCCGACAAGCATACGCCCCACAGGTTGTGGGGACTGGCCACCTCCTTCCTAATGCCGTCGCCCTGAACAACGCTGGCATGAATATGACACGCGTGGCCGGTCCGGCTATTGCGGGGCTTTTGATCGCCACCCCCCACTTCGGATTGGGCGGAACCTTTTTCGCCATCGCTGGATTTTGGCTTTGGGTTACTCTTTCAGCTTTGAGAGTCCATAACCAGGGAGTCCCTACCGGTCCTCGAAAGAAGATGGGAGAGAGCGTCAGGGAGGGATTCAGTTATGTTAGGCGAAGG
>DAHXKX010000051.1 GCA_027366165.1 Actinomycetota bacterium | reverse complement strand
ATTGCTGCTTGGAACCATGTCTCCTGAGGATCGCGACGACTTTTCCCGCCTGCTCTTCGAAGTGACGCGAAAGAGTGCTGACACAGCTGAGATTTGAGCTTTTTGGAAGAGCTAGGCCACTAAATCGGTGCCTGGCAGATCTTTGGAGGAATTTGTGAAGCGAAAGTTGACCCTGGCCTGTTGGGATTACGACAGAACTGCTGCACTCGCCGACGGGAGAGTGAGTCCCGAGGGGATCGATCTCAACTACCTGTGTCTCCCCGTGGAGGAGACATTTTTCAGAATGGCGCGCAACGGGGAATTTGACATGTCGGAGATGTCGCTCTCCTCGTATGTTCTCAGTCGTAACACTTCAGACCGTTTCATTGCGCTCCCGGTTTTTCCCTCGCGGGCGTTTCGGCATTCGGGCGTGTATGTCAACACCAATAGCGGGATCAACAAGCCAACCGACCTTATCGGGAAGGTCGTTGGCGTTCCTGAGTATCAAGTGACGGCCGCCGTGTGGATAAGGGGAATGCTTGAGGATCACTACGGCGTGCCGGTGAGTTCGGTCAGCTATCGAACCGGGGGACTTCATGATCCGGGTCGGTACGAAAAGATACAGATCCAACCAGAGGGGGTCGAGATTGTTCCGATTCCATCCGACAGGACTCTGTCTGAGATGCTGCTCAACGGAGAGATAGCTGCGCTTTACAGCCCCAGGTCTCCGCTGCCGTTCTTGGAAAAGAATCCTGCAGTCGCCAGACTGTGGGGAGATTCGCCTGAGGCCGAGATCGACTATTTCAAGGCGACAGGTATCTTTCCCATCATGCACACGGTCATCATTCGTAGAGACGTGTACGAGAGTGATCGTTGGATTGCAGGTTCGATGTACAAGGCATTCCTTGAATCCAAGTCGCTTCTGAGCAAGCGTTTGGAAGAGAGCGCCGCATTCATACACATGCTTCCGTGGAGCATCCAGCACATCCAGATGACCAAAGAGGTAATGGGTGAGGACTACTGGCCATATGGAATTGAGGCCAACCGGCATGTTCTGGAGGTATTCCTGAAATACTCTTACGATCAGGGACTGGCGAAGAGACGGTACGAAGTTGAGGAACTCTTTGCGCCTGAGACTTATGAGCTCGTTCTCATCTGATCAGGCCGCAATAGTCGGGATATGAGGTAATACTGGCTTGTGCAAGGAAGGGGGGTTCCATTGCGGTTAGTGAGCTTTGGTGACAATGGGTCTCATGCAGGAGTTGTCTGTCGCGATGGGACTATTTGTGACGCTACTGGCTTGGTATCGAATGGTTTCGGAGGCAGACCCGGGGCATTGCGGCGGATAATCGAAGAGTTCGCCAATCTTAAAGGCAGGCTGAAAGATCTTGAAATGGCCGGTGGCGGCATGAGGTTTGGGTCAGTCAAGCTGTCGGCGCCGGTGTGTGATCCCACGAAGATCGTTGCAGCGCCGGTGAACTACATCGATCACATGGAAGAGATGCATCAGCTGAGTCACATCGATGCTCTGGGGGTCTTCTTGAAGGCGCCGTCCTCGCTTGTTGGCCACGGAGGTACGGTTCGGCTCCCATACAGCAACCGAAGATTTGATCAGGAGGGTGAACTCTGTTTTGTTGTTGGCAGGGTTGCACGCAACGTGAAAGTTGAAGAAGCTGATGAGTACATCTTTGGCTACAGCGTGCTGTTGGATATCACGATGCGCGGTGGGGAGGACCGATCGACACGAAAGTCATTCGATACCTTCACTCCAATGGGTCCTTGGGTGGTTACCGCAGATGAGGTGGGGTCTGTCGACGACCTTGAATTACAGTGCTGGGTCAATGGAGAGCTGAGGCAGAAGGCCAAGATATCTGATTTGATATGGGGAGTCCCTGAGCTTCTGGCCTATGTGTCATCGGTCATGACCCTCTATCCGGGAGATGTCGTCTCTACTGGGACACCCAAAGGTGTCGGACCGATTGGAGACGGTGACGAAATAGTGGCCGAAATATCGAGAGTTGGACGGCTTGGCGTTTCAGTGAGCGGTACCGGTGCGACCTTTTCAGTAACGCGAGGGGGCATCACCGGTCCAACCCAGCCATCAGACGAACAGTCTGGATAACGGGTTATGTCGGGAATGGAGGGCCTGTTTCATTCATACCAAGCTGAATTCAGCTATCGCAACTTCAGGGAAGAGAATGAATTAGGGCTGAGGCTCCGAAGGTATTTCAAGAACGGTCAGTTTTATAAGTGCAAGTATTAAACGAAAGGTTAGGAGGATAGATATATGGCTAGTCCACGTTTTACGGCTCCCGATGGGATGCCAAAGAAGAATGAGGTAGATGACTTTTACGAGTCGGTGGCCGAAGCTGATCTGCAACCACTGTGGGTCCAAAAGGGGATTATGCCAAATGAGCCTCCTTTGGCGGCCGTCCCGTTCGCATGGAAGTGGAAGACGCTCAGAGAGCTCGCAGAGCGCTCCGGTGAATTGATTCCAATTGATCGTGGTGGAGACAGGCGTGTGCTGTCGCTCTCAAATCCGGGTCTGGCGGGGCAGCCGTACGCCACCCAGACGCTTTGGGGAGCAGTGCAGTACTTAGGACCTGGCGAGGTGGCTCCTGCCCATCGGCATACCCCAGCCGCCCTGAGGTTCGTTCTCGAGGGATCCGGGGTTTGGACTCTTGTAAATGGCGATCCAGTGCCAATGGCACCAGGTGATCTTGTACTGACCCCAAGCTGGTCATGGCACGAGCACCATAATCCTGGAAACACACCGATGTTCTGGTTCGACGCCCTCGATCTGCCGCTAGCCAGATCTTTGGATGCGGTGTTTTTTGAGAATGGTCCGGATCAGATGGCCAACCGGGCCGTCGATCCGATTTCGAGGTCGGAGTTGAAGTATGGAACCAGTCCGGGACTCGTTCCGTTTGATGAGACGGACCGGGGGGCGCACTCCCCGTTGTTCGCCTATCGCTGGAAAGATACCGACCGCACATTGTCAAGATTGGTCGATATATCGGGCAACGGAACTGCGGCACTCAAGTTTGTCGATCCGACTCGTGGAATTGACGTTATGCCCACAATGCGTTGCTCGATGCACAGGGTGTCGGCGGGTGCCAAGACGCAGAAGTACAGAAGGAACGGGTCTTCAGTGTGGGTTGCATTCCGGGGCTCTGCCGTGGTGACCATTGGGGAGGAGAGGTTCCACCTCGACGAAGGAGACATGTTTGCCGTGCCTTCCTGGTGTTCTTTGTCGATTGAAGCCACTTCGGAGGCTGACTTTTTCTGCACCTCTGACGCACCGGTTTTTGAAGCTTTGGGTTTGGCGAGGGTTGAGTTTTTGAACTGATCCGCTGTCGAAATCTCCGTTGAGAATTTGGCAAAAGTGTCCCAGGCCTATGCATGCGCGGCGCATCGATTGGCAGCAGTTGCTTTGACTCAATTCGGGTGACGCCAACTAGCACATTGGCTTCTGGGAAGCTGTTCCTGTTTATTGAAGAGAAAATTGGAAAAGAGGAAGCGACATGAGGTTTGCAACGATCAGGGTTCCCGGTGGAACCAAGGCAGTCTTGATCGAGGGAGACGACGCCACTGAACTCGAATACAGCAGTGTGGGTGAGCTGCTGTCAAATCCATCATGGGAGAGTGAGTTAAAGGCGACCAGGGTTGTCCGTAATGTTGATGGCCTTGACTATGCGACATTGATTCCCTCGCCGTCGAAAGTAATTTGCGTTGGTCACAACTATAAGAATCACATAAAGGAGATGGGAAGGGAACTCCCCACCCACCCCACTTTGTTTGCCAAGTTTGCCGAGGCTCTCATCGGAGCCAACGACACGATTTACCTCTCCTCAGAATCATCCATGTACGACTGGGAGGCCGAACTCGGAGTGATTATTGGCAAAACCACTCGCAGTTGTTCCGAAAGGGAAGCCCGGGACAGTATCGCGGGATTCACAGTCATTAATGACGTGACCGCTCGCGATTGGCAAAACCGCACTTTGCAGTGGCTGCAGGGTAAGACATTCGAGGGTTCAACTCCCGTTGGCCCGAACCTTGTCACGATGGATGTGGAAAAGGTCATCGAAGAAGGGCTGGGTCTAAGTTGCGAGGTGAACGGCGAGGAAATGCAGTATGCCGTAACCTCGGATTTGCTGTTCAACCCGGTGTTTCTGGTTTCTTACATCTCGAAGATACTGACCCTTCGTCCTGGCGACGTCATCGCAACAGGAACCCCTGGGGGCGTTGGCCACGCGCGCAATCCACAGAGGTATCTAACGGACGGTGACATCCTGGTGACAAGGGTCGATGGGGTTGGCGAATTGAGGAACATCTGCAAGAGCGCGTAACCTAAACAAGTAATGTCCGTACGGAGACAAGGGTTGATCGATTTTGAAAACTGGGACTTTTCAGACACATCTTGACTGGATGGAGCAAGGCACTGCCCTATTTGCGGAAGGCTTATCCCTTTTGGATCCAAACGACCACGATAGACCGTCGCAACTTGGTGGTTGGAGCGTCGCGCAGCTCATTGCGCACGTTAACTCAAATGCCAGGGCTCTGGTAAATCTCACGGTTTGGGCTCGAACCGGGGTTGAGACCCCCATGTATCCAAGTGACGACCGGAGGGCTCAGGATATTGAGGAAGGGTCAAAGCAGCCGTTGGTGGGCCTTATCGAGGATTGTTTTTCGTCGAGCCGAGAATTCTCCCAAAGCATAACCTCTCTGCCAGATGAGAAACTCGACTACCGAGTCAAGAGCGCCCGCGGAAGGGACATACCGGTGTCGGAGGCTGTCTGGATTCGAATCAGGGAAGTGTGGATTCATGCGGTTGATTTGGGCGTCGGCATTGAGTTTTCCAGGTTTCCTAACGAGCTTCAGCAAGCGCTTTTGGATGACGTGGTTTTGAGCTTCGCGGTTCGAAGCGATCCTCCTCAGCTTGAACTTATCGCCAACGACGTGTCAGAGGCATGGAGAACAACGGAATCTGCCGATGCCACAAAGGTCGAAGGAAGCCAGGCGGGGATTCTCGCATGGCTCTTGGGAAGAAGTAACGGCCAAGGGCTCAGGTGCGGAACTCCGGATGGCAAGCCACCGACTTTGCCACCCTGGTTGTAGCTGCGGCAAAGTCCGTTGGCCATTGTTCCGGTTTAAAGGTATTTCGGCTGTACTGCTCGCTGAGTCACCTTTGCTCAAGGTAACAGGGCCAGGACTGCCCTGAAAGGAGTTGTGAGACTGCCATGTGGTGGGGCAATGCAGCAGATTCCAGTTCCCCTTGACCGTCCCTGGCTGCTTGCGTTTGGAGTGTCCTGCAGCTGAGCTTTGGATGCTGGTGCAAGCGGGTTGTGGCAGTGTTCGTGTAACGCTGTGGCCGGGTTACCGGGAGATTAACGAACATGGAAATTTCCTGGTTACATTTAGCGGTTAGAATGCCAGCTAGAGGTCGCTGTTTTATTCGATCCGAATCAGCTGCTGATTTGGAATTTACACAAAAGGCGCGTAAGAGCATTGATGCGAAGGGTAAAGATAATCTGCACATTGGGCCCGGCAACGGAGTCTGAGCAAGTACTTAGTGCACTGGTTGCGGGTGGCATGGATATTGCCCGCCTCAATTTTTCGCATGGAACGCACGAGATTCACCAAACCGCCGCGGAGCGTCTTCGCGCTGTCGCGAAAACACAGGGAAGGTACGTGGGTCTGTTGGCTGATATCTCCGGACCCAAGCTTCGCGTCGGTGTACTCGAACAGCCCGTCATGCTTCAAGTGGGTGATTCTATTGAGCTTCGCGAGCTTGACGAATCACCCTCTCATGACGTGTCGATACCGGTTTCGGCATTGGGCACTCTCTCTCAGCTGAAACGTGGAGAAACGGTCAGCTTTGCCGACGGAACAATTGTGGTGAAAGTAGTGGCTGTGTCCGGTTCAAGGGTTCAGGCTCGTGTTGACGTTGGTGGCGTCCTCACTTCTCGGAAGGGTGTCAATTTTCCAAGGGCACAGGTTAGGCTCCCCTCGTTGACGGAAAAGGACATAGCGGATATCGAGTTTTGCGTAGGGCTGGGTGTCGACTTCTTCGCAATCTCCTTTGTAAGGCGGGTGGAAGATGTGCTTTACGCCCGCGAGGTCATTTCCAAATTCTCGCTACGTCACGCGCATCGGATTATCTCAAAGATAGAACGGCCGGAGGCTCTTGAGGACATTGAAGCCATCGTCAGAGCCTCCGACGGGATCATGGTCGCCAGGGGGGACCTTGGCGTAGAGATACCACCCGAGCAGGTCCCGATCGAACAGAAGCGAATTATTCACCTGTGCAATACGATTGGGCGGCCGGTGGTTACCGCGACTCAGATGCTCGAGTCCATGATTCACTCTACAATGCCGACGCGCGCGGAGGCTACTGACGTTGCCAATGCGATCTTTGACGGTACCGACGCAGTGATGTTGTCGGCTGAGACCGCGGCAGGTGACCATCCCATCGAAGCACTCGAATACATGGCGCGGATCTCCTCTCGAGCTGAAAAGGAGTTGCAGAACCAGGAGCTTACCCTTCTCAACCGCCCTGAGCCATCCAGAGAGACGATCGCGGACGGGATTGGCTACTGCGCGGAGCAGTTAACGAGATATCTGCCCGTCAAAGCGATCATTGCCGTCACAGAATCCGGGCACACCGCGAGAGTCATTTCCAAGTTCCGTCCGTCGGTGCCGGTGATTGGCGCCACCACGAATGCGATCGCTGCTCGGAGCCTCAGTCTTAACTTCGGCGTCATGCCTGCGGTTGTAGACGAGTCGTCGGTTGACACTGAGAAGGTCATCATGTCGGCACTGAACTACGCAAAAAGGATCGGCCTTTTAGGCGATGGCGACCTATGCGTGGTGGTGGCCGGAATACCGTTCGGAGTCAGGGGCACAACCAACTTGGTGAAGGTGCAAAGGGTTGGTGATGCATTCCTGGTGAATCCCAATCTGAAGGAGACTTTAATCTAAGGGAGCAGGTCCGCTTCTGTCAAGGCCTGAGGCCTCTATTGCGGGTCATTCATCGGAAGCACCATTTGTGGCTTTACGATCACATGGTCTTCGGAGATTGGCATGACCGCAGAGCCGATTGCGAGAAACTCGATAGTATGCGAGCCCCAGCCGTGCGACTTCTCGATCAATTGAACCCCGACGATTCCCTGTGCCTTAACCGCCTGGGCTTCAGCCTGCATCCTTTCCATCGCAAGCTCTCTGGCATCGTAGAGCGCCTGGGTAAAATTAGTCATCTCCACATTCTTCATCGATGTGCCCCAACTCTGTCTCAGGCTCTGATGGGCAACGTGGTAGACGCAGTTTCCCATAACAAGGCCTAGTGGCCTGTAACCTGCCTGCAGCAGCGTCCAGAAATCCTGTCCTGAGAGATCGGAGGTAAATGGACGGTTATCAGATGTCCTGTGCATTACCCCGTCACGGTGACGGACGGCGGTGCCTATAGCGATGAATTCAGCAAGGTCGGGACCCCACTCGTAACGCCCAACTTCGAGGCGAACCCCAATGATCCCGTCCGCTCCCAGCTGGTCTGCCTCTTCCTCCATCCTGGTCATCGCGAGTTCACGCGCATGGTACATGGCTTGAGTCAGTACAGTCAGCTCCTGGCTCTGCTGCCAGCGGGCGAACTGGAAACCAATGTGATAAATCGAACTGCCCACTACCAGGCCCAGCGGTTCGAACCCCGCTTCTTTGACAAGAAGAAACTCATTGACCGAAAGGTCGGATGTGAAAAGACCCGACTTATTTTGAGCGAGACGTTTTGCAGAGTCAGAAGGAAGGCCTTCCTTAGAGGTTGGGTCATAGGTCAATTTGGCGCTCCAATTGGTTGCTCATGGGTTTACGAATAATAACTTTTGCGGCTTTGTCCTGGCAGTATGCGAAGGCTCGGTGACGGCGGTGGCTAACACGTGCGTAATGAATGCTACGGCGCCGACATTCTCACTGTTGGTGCCGGGCAACTGATAGCTGTTGGTGGCGGAACGGAAAGTGAAGTCGATGATGCCTCCAGCACCCATGGATTTTGCCGACCTTTCAACTTCGCGCATCACAATGCGCCGACTTGCGTAGTAGCCCTCTGTAAATTCTCGGATTTCGAAGTTGACCATGCTGGCCCCCATCATCGAGTACATCTGCTGGAACGTATATGGGGATAACGATGCCAGATAGCACGAACTGGCCCCGACCAAACCGACCGGATAAACTCCATTTTCGAGTAGCAGGTAGAGGTCTTGACCGCTCAACGTAGTCAGAATTGCGGTGTTGCCGGCTTTGCCTTTTGCGCTCTTGATCGATCCGTCCAAACTTTTGACGGCTGTACCTATCAGGGAGAACTCGATAAGTCCAGATTCGGAATTGAACATTCCCTGTGTGATGCGCGTTCCAACAACCGCATCGGCGTGGGCGACGGCTGCCTCTTGCTGAAGGCGTTGGACCGCGAGCCTCCTGGATTCGTTGAAGGCTTCGGTAATCACGTTCAGCGGCTGTGATCCACCGTATGGCATTTGCTGGTATCCGATTCTAAAGACCGCAGTGCCGGCGACTTGACATATTGGGTGTAGCCCAGAACTTCTGAGAAGCGCGAATTCTTTCACAGTCAGATCTGAAGTGAAGCTCTTTTCGTCGGAGAGCGAGTTGAGACGTCTTAGCGCCGCTGGGACCAGCTCGCCATTCTCAAGAGCTTTTTGCGAAGCGAGGGGGTCGTCGACCGTCATGGCGAATTTTGGCTGTGGATTATCAGCTGATGCCGCAGCCCCGGTTTGCCGATTTCTCGATCTGAATATTGGCATACTAACTTAGGCCTAGGATTCTATTGATTGCGCTCCTGCTTTCTTCAGACTGCTCGGCCTCTACTACCATCTGCTGCGAAAGAGAGGCTGCCCATTTGTCCATAGTCAGCTCGTCAGTCTTGATGATAATATCCCGGACAATCTTTGACCTGGAGCAGGCAATTGGATTCGCGGCTCTTGTGACTGCAATCGTGTAGATCTGATCTTTCAGGCGAATCGAAATCTCTTCAATCATGGTCTCTTTGGAAAGTATCGACTTTCTTCTTCTCTTGACATTGAACCCGGATGGAGATACCGATCTGAGCAATTCGCTCAAAGCGTTCAAGGAACTTTCGATATCTGAGTTGTTTAGACGGAGGGAAGCAGCAAGTAGTTCAAGCTGAGACGGCTCAAACACAGCCTTTTCCAGTCCATCATTTTCAATTGCGCCCACCGTGGACATGCTAACCAATTAATGTTCACCATGTTGGTCACTTTACCTATTTGATTGAATTTGCTGCTATAGGTTTTACCCCTTCCCGGACAAACACTTGTGCCGAATTGCCGAGGCGGGCCCTTTGTCTAGTAAAAGCTACCTAGCAGGCTTTCTCTACAACCTTGGTTTGCGCTGGGCCCTCATCGGGGCTGGTAGGTTCGCATATTCGTAGGTGTACGCCGTCTGAAGTTGTGAGAGTCGTAGCTATTTCAGTGTTCGGCGCAAGGGCTACTATGGTGCTCCAACGTTAAAAGGCTGGTTGTGGCCGAGTGAAGCTTGTATGTCACCTGCCCGAGTGGGAACTAGCTGCTCTGGTCGAGATTGAGGCCTCAATCTCGGAGAATGTCTTAGTGAATCTGAACCGCGGAAACCCGTCAACACCGAGGGGGTTCTCACGCTTTTCGATCCCCACGATGGCCTACCTGGACAGACCAAATCCCTTGAGTAGTCTGCGCGTCATAGCCATTTGCTTCGAGTACACCTTCCTTCGCGCCACCCTTTTCGCGTAGGCAGACGGACCCTCCGACGCCGCTCTTAGATTATTGGACATTCGAGCAGCCCTGTATAGCTGACTTGTCAAACTCGCGCGTCGAGCCATGTCACCCATCCTTTGTCGGTACGGTACCACAATATCGCTGTCAGATAGTCAACAACTGAAACAACCCAAAGATGACAGCATGTTATTAAACT
>DAHXKX010000023.1 GCA_027366165.1 Actinomycetota bacterium | reverse complement strand
GGCCTTGTTCTTTATCCACAAATTCACAGAGTAATAACACTCTTACCTGTGCTGCCGGACAGAATTTTACTGGGTTTAAAGTTTTAGCTATAAAGAGTTCAACAATTCAGATACTTATATACGATAATTGCGGAACTTGTTTACATACGACATCTAATTCGGAATTATAGTACTTGTTATAGTTATATTCTGATGGACGGGTTGGAGGCAGTCGACGGAGTTGTTGTGATAGGAACCACGAACCGTATGGAGTCCATTGATGTCGCCATGCGCCGGCCAGGCCGTTTTGACCGGGAGATCTTCATCGGGCCGCCAGGTGAGGAGGGTCGCTATGAAATCCTTCAGATCCACTCCAGGGAAATGCCGATGGGCCGAGGTGCCCTTGATCATCTTCGCCATATTGCAGCGATCACACATGGTTTTGTGGGGGCTGACCTGATGGAGCTCTGTAGAGAGGCCGGTCTGAGTGCGCTGAGGCGTCATGGCGGAGCACTGGCCGATTACCGCGATGCCTTTCGTTTGGAAAAGGGAATTGATTTGACTATCGAGGCTGTGGACTTCGATTTGGCAGTTACGAGGATCCGTCCATCCGGATTGCGTGAAGCTCTAGTGACTGCTCCGAGGGTGGGCTGGGATGAGATAGGCGGGCTTGACGCAGTGAAGCGGGAGTTGGAGGATCTTGTGCTCCGACCCCTTCGACATGGAGATGCCTACAGGGCAATGGGACTGCGTCCGCGCAATGGGATCCTATTGCATGGTCCCTCGGGAACTGGTAAGACCATGCTGGTAAACGCATTAGCGCAGAGCGCAAAGGTTAATTTTATCCCCGTCGACGGCCCTGAAATTTTTTCTAAGTGGCTCGGTGAGTCCGAAGAGGCGATTCGCCATATTTTCCAAGTTGCACGCCAGGTGGCACCAGCAATTATCTTCTTGGATCAGCTCGATGCGATCGCGCCGCCACGAGGATCCGATGAAGGTTCGAAAACTACCGAGCGAGTGGTCAACCAGCTCCTTGGCGAACTCGATTCCGTCCAAGATATTCCCGAGATTATTGTCATTGGCGCCACCAACCGTCTTGACCTGATCGACTCAGCTGTTCTAAGACCGGGTCGGTTGGGCTCGAAGGTGCATGTGAGCCTTCCAGAAGCGGCTGACCGCGCCGCTATCGCGAGTATCCACCTGAAATCTGTCGCTCTTGATCCTCTGCTGACCGTGGAGGATGCCTCGGAACTGGTTTCCAGACTCACCGATGGCATGTCAGGTGCAGAAGTTGCAGAGGTGATGGTGGCAGCAAAAACGAACGCATTTGCAGAGAGTGATTTCACCAAGCCGGTTGCCATACGCCATGACCATCTGGTTGATGCGGCACGGAAGTTTGGGCGGGTTGATAGGGCTTAGCGCCCTCTCTTGGCTATGTAACGCTTAGTGTGACCGCATGCAGAGGGCCCGAATGATTGGTCGCCGTCGGGCCGCATGCGAATTTTTTCAGCGGTGGCTGGAGCCGCATAGGGCAGCTTGCCTGCCTGTCTTTGCCAAGATACACCTAATACTCTTGGCATTAGGTGTATACCGCGAAGGATACTTATCGTTTATGTCGATTCGCTTTTGTACCGGCGCCACCTCTGCGTGATCTGCCAATTTGATCAATACCTGGCTATCTTGGCCGTCAACTCACGCAATGCCGACGAAACAGTGTGTCCATGGGTAGTCAGATGATCGCATTAAGGAGTCCAGTCGTCCAGAAGTGGTGCGTTGAACCTCCCAAAGCTTGCTCATGGGGCTTTCTTCCTTCAGCTTGGTCGGGGGCGGTTGGCGTTGGCTCCAGCATGCCACCGAAAACAAAAGGAGGCCTTAAGCCGACGAATCAATGTTGGTGGATGAGTTCGCTTATAAAGGATCGCATTTAGCGGTCTCCTGTGATTGCGGCATAGTCTTGGAATGGAAGGCAGGTGGTCGTTGAGTTCCATGTCAGCATTCCACTTGTCTCAGAGCGTGGTGGAAAATCTTGACCGGGAGCTTGGTCAACCTCGCGGCTTATCGTATAAGCAGCCCTTGCGCACTGGAGGCCAGCAAGACCTAAATCGGGAACCTGCCGATCCCTAAAGTGTCCGGGGTAGCGCTCCAGGAGGCAAGTACGCCTGACCCTACCCCATGGGAACAGGATTGCGACCTCCTGTGGTTCAGATTGGCGGGTTCTCCATTTGCAATGCTGAGACAAAAAGCATATTGTCTACATAAATGCATGCAATTATTTTGTTTAGGGAGCATCCATCGCAGGGTTGGTCCGGCCAAAGGAGGCTTGGGATTGGAGATTTGGGCTCAGGATCCTCTAGAGTTCGAGCTGGATCTTTGTGGGTGCAGTTTTCGGTAATGAGTTGGGTGTAGTGAGGAGAATTTCTGAAATGGGGTCAGACGTGGGGGTTTCTCCTCTCTTTCGAGACATTGGTATCGGAATTGGAATCATGTTGGAGGAGTCCGTGGTGCGCTTTGGCTGAGTTCCCGCACCCAAGCGGACCGATGAGAATGTGTAATTGTGCAACCACCGCAACCTTGAGCAGCTGTGTCAGGGGTTACGGCGGAATGAGAAAGTGAGGTACCGTGACACTTCTAGACGTCAACGCGCTGCGATCGCAGCCCTTGCTAAGTTCCCGGTCGCAATCGGGAGCATTTTGGAACGAATATACGGAGACGATGCCCCGTGAACAATTGGACCAACTGCATCTAAAGCGGCTGCAGGCTTTATTGCGCTACGCATACGACCGGGTTCCTTTCTATCACGACCTTTATGGGGAGATCGGATTTGCTCCGGAGGACATCCGCAGCCTGGAAGACTTCAACCGATATGTTCCGACCATCGATAAGAAGGATCTCGTAAATGCACAGGCGGTGAATCCACCCTGGGGTGATAGTGTCGCACTGAGCCCGGACTACTACATCTATCACTTTCAAACGTCCGGTTCCACGGGTACGCCACTTAGGATCCCGTTTTCTTTGCATACGCAATTGCAGTATGGTGAGCAGTGGGCCTACCTTTACTGGGGTGTGGGCATTCGTCCCAGTGACACCTTTTACTTTGCGTTTCCGTGGGGCATGTATACGGGGTTCTGGAGTGCGTATTGGGGGGTTAGATGCCTCGGCGCTACGGTGATGAGTGGTGGCGGACTTACCTCCGAGCAACGGCTTCGTCAGATAGAACAGTTGAAACCCACTGTTTTGGTCTCCACTCCGACGTATGCCATTTATCTGGCAGAACTGGCCAAGGAACTTGGGATTAACACAAGTGAAACAGCAATTCGTTACACCATCCATGCCGGTGAGCCTGGCCCGGGAATTCCCACCACGCGTCAAGCCATCGAGACCGCATGGGGTGCCAAGGCATACGAACTTTATGGGGTGGGTGAAGTTGGCGCTATTGCCCCCGGTTGCCCTGAACAGCTCGGTTGTCACTTTGGAGAGGATCAGGGGTATGCTACGATTCTCGATGCATCAGGGAACCCTGTGGGGCCTGGCGAGGTGGGAGAGAACGTGGTTACCAGCTATATACAAATGGCTCAGCCGGTGATCAAGTATCGGACCCATGATTTGGTCCGTGCCCACTACGACGTATGCAGTTGCGGTCGGTCCTGGCTTCTATACGAAGGTGGAGTCCTTGGACGAACTGACGACATGATCACCATAAAGGGGACCAATGTCTATCCAGCTGCGGTCGAGTATCTGCTGAGCGATGTGCCCGGACTCAGCTCTCATTACGAGTTGCACGTGGCATCCGGAAGTCTTAACGATGAAGTGACGGTAAAGGTTGAACCAGCGACAGGAGTCTCATCGAGCAGCTATTCCGGACTGGAGAAGGATCTCCAGGCTGTGATAAAGGCGAAGATTGGGGTAACCATCATGGTCGAGGTTGTGAGCCCTGGAGACCTTCCACGTTATGAGCTCAAAGCGAAGCGGTTCTTCGACCATCGGCCCAAGACCGTATAAGACTGCCGGTAAAACTAGGTCAGAGTACGAGGAGGGATTGTCATGGAACACCAAAAGTATGTCGCCTGCATTGACAGCATACGCCACGATCTTCGCGTCCTTTTGCAAGAGGCGCCTTCACCGGCGGTAGAGCGTCTGTTGCAGGATGCCGACATTCAATTTCACACGGCGTTATGGCTATTGGGGGAGGTACGTGGGTTGACTCCGGAGGGGGAGAGACAGCCAGCTCTCGAGGATGCCTTAGGGCAGACTCAACTTCGAAATTCAACTACAACAGCGGAGGTTTAAAGAATATGACAGGTGCCATCGACATACTGTGCAACCTTTTCACTGAGGATTGCATACAGAAGAACTGGTATGGACCACCGGAGTTTCAGTATTTGATCAAGTGGTGGCACATGGAAGACCGGGTAAAGGGAATCGCGGTGGATGACTTTGTCGCGATGATGGACGAAGCCGGAGTTTCCAAGGTTTTGATTCCAGCTGTGCGTATGATGGCAGAACAGAAGAATCGAATGATCTGGGACATCACCGAAGAGGAAGTCAATGCGGTGGTAGAGAGGTACCCGGACCGGTTTGTCGGAATTGCAGGATACAACCCCTACACCCGACTGGAGGGGGTTCGAAACGTCGAGAGGGCGGTAAAGGACTGGGGATTTCGCGGAGTCTATATTCATACCTATGGATTTGGGATCCCTCTCAACCATCGTCTTTACTATCCCCTCTATGCAAAGTGCGCAGAGCTGGGTGTTCCAGTGTCAATGCAGGTCGGACACTCGGCTGAGAGAATGCCGAGCGAGTTGGGTCGTCCGATTGCGCTCGACGACATCGCAATTGATTTTCCCGAACTCAAGATAATTGGCGCACACACAGGGTGGCCATGGACCGAGGAGATGATTGCGCTTGCCTGGAAGCATGAGAATGTCTATCTGGGTATCGATGCACATGCACCCCAATACCTTGAGCAGACCTTGGTCAACTTCATCAAGAGCCGGGGAAAGAAAAAAGTGCTTTGGGGAACCAATTTTCCGGCCGTTGTGCACAAAGACGCGGTCAGCTACATCCGTCAAGGCATGGGTCTAAAAGAAGACGTTGCCCAGATGATATTGCATGATAACGCGGCCCAGGTTTACGGACTTGACTAGTACCCATTTTCAAGTGGAAAGGATGAGCATTGAGTATTGAAAAGGTATTGGTCGTTGGCCTAGGAATGATGGGCCATGGAATTGCCCAGACTTCGGCACAGGCTGGTTTCACGACTTATGTCTATGACAGTAACGAAGAATCGCGCAACCGAGGCGTGGCCAGGATCGCCGAGCAGATTACAGGACGGGTCAAAAAGGGGAAGCTGACGGAGGAGGAGGGTCAGAGGATACTGAATCTGATAGTTCCGGTGTCAAGTTTCGAAGAGGCCAAAAAGGCTGACTTAGTGATTGAGGCCGTATTTGAGGACTTGGATCTGAAGCGGGAAGTCTTTCGGGCACTTGACAAGGTCATGGCGGATCATACGATCTTTGCCTCCAACACCTCCGCGTTGCCTATCAGTCCGATGGCTGCGGTTACCCAGCGACCTGACAGGTTTATAGGAGTTCATTTTCATAGCCCCGTAGTGGTGATGCGGCTTGTGGAGGTCATTCGCGGTCTCAGAACGAGTGACGAGACTCTTGCCGCAGTCCAGGAGTTTCTGCAGAAGGTGCAGAAGTCGCCTGTTGAGGTAAAGAAGGACTCGCCAGGATTCATTACCAACCGCGTTTACATGCCAATGTTCAACGAAGCCGTATGGACGGTGTATGAAGGCGTTTCCACCGCGGAGGACGTGGATCAGGCAATGCGCGACGGGTTCAACTTCCCAATGGGTCCGCTGCAGTTGGGAGATTTTGTCGGCCTCGACACCATGTTGCACATTTTGGAAGACCTCAATGAGAAGTGCGGAGGAAACAAGTTTCTGCCTTGTCCACTTCATCGATCACTGGTCGCCTCTGGATATCTCGGGAGGAAGTCTGGCAGAGGTTTCTACGTCTATGAGTGATCGGCAGGCTTGTTTCGCACGATCACTGACTCGGTGACTAAGGAGCGGTGTTGGTGGAAGAAATTGTGATTGTCGGCATGGCGCGTACGCCTCTGGGACGCTTTGGCGGGACTCTTAGGGATGTCCCCGCCGCTCAATTGGGGGCGGCAGCTATCCGAGGAGCTCTTGAGAATGGAAGTGTGGCTCCGGAGGACGTCGATGCTGTGCTTCTTGGTAACTGTCGTCAAGCCGGCAACGGTCCGAATCCGGTTCGAACCGCCGCAGTCAAGGCTGGGATTCCGATTTCGATACCGGCGGCGACGGTTAATATGGCCTGCCCGTCCGGAATGAAGAGCGTTATGCTGGCGAGCCAGTCCATTTTGACCGGCGAGTCGCGCACTGTTGTCGCGGGCGGTATGGAGTCTATGAGCACTATGCCTTTCATGGTAAGAAATGTGCGTTGGGAAGGTATCAAGCTGGGAAACCGAGTGATCGAGGACGCTTGGAGCGACACGATTGATCCACTATGCAACATGGCAATGGGTCAGACTGCGGAAAATCTGGCGAAAAAGTACGGGATCAGCCGTGAAGAGCAGGATGAATTTGCCTTGGAGTCGCATCAAAAGGCTGCGAATGCCGAGGACCGTGGCTTTCTGAAGTCGGAAATTGTCTCATCGTCGGCATTGTCGGGTCTCGATGAGCGGATACAGCTACTGGACCATGATGAATCAATCAGACGGGACACTTCGCTCGAAAGGCTCGGTCGCCTGAAGCCGGCATTTGAAGAAGGTGGCAGCGTCACCGCCGGGAATTCGTGCAGCATGGGTGATGGCGGGGTGGCGTTGGTGGTGACTAGCCGTACTCAGGCCAATGAGCGGGGTTGGGTACCTCTCTTTTCGGTGGTGTCGTTTGCCCAGACTGGGGTGGAACCCGCATTCATGGGAGAGGGTCCAGGTGTTTCGGTGCCCTTGGCACTAAAGAAGGCTGGAATGACGCTCAATGACATGGAGTTCATTGAAGTCAACGAGGCATTTGCCGTGCAAATGCTTGCCAACGAGCGAGTGTTGGGCTGGGATCGAAGCCGGGTCAATGTGCACGGGGGTGCTATTGCCATGAGCCATCCAACGGGAATCTCCGGTGCGCGGATATTGATGTCTTTGTATAGCGTTCTTCGCGTAAGCGGAGGTGAGCTGGGTATCGCGAGTATATGTGGTGGCGGCGGCGTGAGTACAGCCATGATAATCCGTCGAGAAAGTTGATCGGAGAGTTGAATGGATAGCTCGATCGACATGACCGTTGAAGGCAATGTCGCCTACGTGACAATTGATCGTCCCGAGGCGATGAATACTCTTAACGAAGCAGCATTGGAGACGCTCGACAGGGTCTTCTACGACATTGCAGCGCGGGACGAAATTTGCGTGGTTGTTGTGACGGGTAGCGGGCAGCGTGCGTTTTCGGCAGGGGCAGACTTGAAAGAACTCGAGTCCAAGAGTTCCGCTGAAATGATGGCTCTTTCTGAAAGAGCTCAATCTCTCTACCAAAGAATCGAGGCACTCGGCAAACCCGTGATAGCCGCGGTGAACGGGCTGGCACTCGGTGCCGGTTTTGAGCTGAGTTTGGCGGCGACCATGAGAATCATGGCTGATACGGCCCGGATTGGATTTCCAGAAATAACCCTGGGAGCCATTCCCGGTTATGGAGGTACTCAGCGATTAGTTCATTCAATCGGTCAGGGATTGGCGATCGAGATGTTGCTTACCGGCGAGTTGATGTCGGCTGCAAGGGCGTATGAGCTGGGTCTGGCTAACCGGATAGTCGCTGCAGATGAACTTATGGCGAAGACGTCTGAACTTGCGCAGCGCCTAGCGGGGTTCAGCCCTCTGGCGATGCGAATCCTTCTTCAGGTCTTTTATCTTGGGAATGACAGTCCTCTGAGTACGGGACTGGCGTTGGAACGGATGGGAGTCGCCACATTGTTCGCCAGTGAAGACCTTCGTGAAGGAATCGCGGCATTCAGAGAAAAGCGTTCCCCGTCATTCCACGGACGCTAAGTGTCGGGTGAGGTTACTATGAGTGGACTGGTCCTTTATGAGACTGTTGATGGGGTAGCACTTGTCACCCTGAACAGGCCCGAGGCCTTGAACGCATTGAACAGAGGTCTTTTTAGTGACCTGCGAAGGGTGGTCGAAGAGATCGACTCAGATCCCGCCATCAAAGTGGCCGTTATTCGAGGAAGTGGCTCCGGTGCGTTTTGTGTAGGCGTTGATTTGAAAGAGCGTCAGAGCATTAGCGACGAGGAAGCCGATGATTACAGACGGTCCGTGGTGTTCCCGTTTTATCTATCGGTGCACGAACGTTCCAAGCCGATGATTGCGGCGGTTTCTGGGCACTGTCTCGGTGGAGGATTTGAATTGGCTCTCGCGGCAGATGTGATAGTGGCCGGTGAGTCAGCGCAGTTCGCGCTACCAGAGGCACGGTGGGGCATGATACCGGCTGGAGGGGCATTGCAAATGCTCACTCGGATTATTGGTCCGCTTCGGACCAAGGATTTGGCGTTGACTGGACGCCGAATCAGCGCCGCAGAAGCCTTTTCCATGGGCGTGGTTTCCTACCTGGTTCCAGACGATGCCTTATTGGACAAGGCGTTGGAAATAGCCAAGATGATTGCCGTTAACGTGCCGACGGCGGTACGCGGGGTGAAACGGTCGGTCGATCACTTGGTCGGTTTCCGACAGGGATTTCAGTTTGATGTCGAGATCTCAAATGTCTGCTACTTCTCTCCGGAGAGACAGGCTGCCATGGGAAAGTTTGGGGATCAATCAGAAAGAATGGCTCCACCCGGGAGAGTAGAAGGAACAGGAAATGGATAGAGTAGCCGTTGTTGGGGCCGGCAGCATGGGTCGGCAAATAGCCGTTCACTGTGCACTTAAGGGCCTAGAGGTCTCATTGTACGACGTTTCTGATGATGTGCTTGCGAATGCCTCGGAGTTCTCCGTGGAGTACTTGAAGTCGCGAGTCAAGAAGAACAAGCTCAGCGCTGAACAGCAAATAGAGACAGCAAAAAGGCTGAAATTTGCGGACTCTCTTGAAAACTGTGTCGAGGGCGCTTCCGTGGTGATCGAAGCGATCATAGAGAAGTTCGAGCCTAAGGCGGCACTGTTCGAGCGGCTCGGCAGGCTGTGTCCGGCGCCAGCAATACTCGCATCCAACAGTTCAAATATTGTGGGTTCACGACTGGCAAAGGTGACTGCTGGACCAGAACGGGTCATTAATCTCCATTTCTTCAACCCTGTCCTGGTGATGGATCTCGTCGAGGTGGTAGTCCATCCAGCGGTATCGCCCGAGGTGGAGGCGGCGGCGCTTGAGTTTTGCAAGGTGATTGACCGAACGTCAGTCTTGGTTCGCAGGGAGGTTCCTGGATTTATTGTGAACCGGATATTCAGGGCCTTGACCCGTGAGGCGATGAGTCTTCTGGAAGGTGGCTATGCCTCGGCCGAGGACATTGATTTGGCGGTGACAAGGGGACTTGGGCATCCAATGGGACCTTTTTATCTCATGGATGTCGCCGGTGTGGACGTCACATATCTTGCGAGGCTTGACGAATACCAGGAGACGGGAAATGAGGCCGCGAAGCCAAACGAGATCCTCGAAAGGTTGTATCGCGACGGACGTTGGGGGAAGAAGGTAGGACATGGATTTTACGACTATCCAGACTCTGGTGAGTCAGTAGGTAACAAATGAAACAGCTTGACAGCTTCGAGGAGCTATTGCCGAAATTAAAGGGCGGTTCCAACATCGTGATGCACTCGGCGGCGGCGGAACCCCGTTGGCTGGGCGATCAGCTCGCGTTGTATGGATCTGACATTGGTGACCTTGATGTTTACATGCTTTCTCCGATGAACTCTGTACCCTTTGCTCCACTGGCACCGGACCATCTCAAGATCCATGCCTGGGTGCCGGGTCGTGGGCTTAGGGGTGTGGCTGGAGCCGACAGTATCGAATATTTTAGGTTTCCGCTCTCGGAGATACCGGGTCTCTATGCGAGTGGACGACATCGGGCAGACGCGATCTTCCTGCACCTATCGCCACCTGACCAAAACGGACAGATGTCTTTAGGCGTGTCTGTCGACTACATGCCAGCCGTTTTGGCGACTAATCCGCTCGTTGTGGCCGAGGTGGATCCAACAATGCCGCGTACTTTTGGTGAAACCAAAATAACGGAGGATCAGGTTGACTACTGGTTTGTTACCGAAGAAGGCCCGCTTGAGGTCTCTTCTCCGTTAATTGACGAAGGCGAGCGCCGTATCGCCCAGACTGTGGCGGACTTGGTCACCGATGGTGCCATACTGCAGACGGGCGTGGGTTCGATTCCTGACGCAGTGCTTCAGGAGCTGGCGACCAATGCACCACGCGACCTGGGAATCCACACCGGCGTCTTTACCGACGGAGTGGTGGAGCTGGTAAATACCGGGAACGTCACAAATGCGACCAAGCCAGCTCCGTTTCGCAAGATGGTGACCGCTATGGCTTGGGGAAGTCCCGCACTATACAAGTACCTTGACCTCAACGATGAGGTTGAGTTCAGGGCATGTTCGTTCACCCACAACCCACGGGTTTTGCGTGATATGGATCACCTTTACGCCATCAACAGCGCATTGCAGATAGATTTGGCTGGGAGGGCAAATGCCGAGCAGCTAAAGGGTAGGATCATCTCCGCTCCAGGGGGTCTTCCTGACTTTGCTCCAGCCGCAAGAGAGGCCAGTAAGGGTCTGAGCATCGTGGCGCTTCGCGCGACATCAAGGGATGGGAAATCCAGCAACATTGTGTCGAAACTTTCCGATGAAGTTCCCGCAACCCTACCGCCAGGCCAGATTGATTTTGTCGTCACCGAATTCGGTGCGGCTGATTTAAGATTGTTGACGCCTTCCGAACAGGCAAAGGCTCTGATCAAAGTGGCCCATCCGGATTTTCGGCGTGACCTTGCCCTGTCCCTCGATTAGTCCGTAGAATAAACCGAAAGAAGGAGGGACCCAGTGACCAAAAGTCTGACCACAGTATCTCGCCATGGTGATGTTATTTTGCTGGAGTTCAATAATCCAGGAATGCTCAACGCCCTTGACGTGGTCATGGGCGAGGAAATAGTTGAAATTTTGGAGTCCACAGACGCCGAGCTCACGCCCGTCGTGGTCATGACTGGCGTGGGTCGTGCCTACTGCGCCGGAGGCGATATCAAATTGATGGCGAGGGGTGAGGCCGGCGAAGATTATATGCGGCGAATGAACAGGCTTGTTCGCACAATTGCCAATCATGACGCGGTGATCATATCTGCGGTCAATGGCCTCGCATACGGAGGCGGTTTTGGTCTGGTTCTTGCGAGCGACATTGCGTTTGCCGCATCCGATGCGAAGTTGGCCATGGTCCACGGCGACATTGGTCTTGTTCCGGACATGGGGGCTCATTTTTTTCTTCCCCGTATTACGGGCATGAACTATGCAAAGATCTTGTTGTGGATGGGCGAACCTATCGATGCAGAGGAAGCGCAAAGGGTTGGAATTGTCCATAAGATTTTCGAGCCCGACCAGTTGGTGTCAGAGACATTGGAATTTGCCAAAAAGCTTTCACAAAGACCCCGCCACGTGCTGCGCCTATCGAAGCAGCTCTTGAACAACCTTCCAACTATGACGCTGGCAGACCTACTCGAGGGTGAGGCGGAGGCTCAGCTGGAGTCGTTTAGGACCGCAGACCACCGTGATCGTCTAAAGGCTCTTTTGGAGAAGCGCAAGGCTTGAGATGATGAGCCTGGACACCTTCAATCTCTTTGTGAGCCTTTGATTTTGATAGGATATCGCCTGATCTGATAGAGCCTAGGCAACTGATAATCCCAGAGATGACAGATGCAGTGCCTGATGGACTGATCGTCGATTCCGATTGCTGTCTATGGGTTGCATTCGGGTGTGGCTGCGAAGTTCGAACAGATTCACCCTCCGGGCAACTGCTTGAAACCTACCATGTGCCGGTTACCAACCCCACTTGTCCATGTCTTAGCGGTCCAGACCTTCGGACCTTTTTACCAACCGCGTGGGAGGGAATTGGCGATTGTAAAAGGATGAACGAGTCCCTTGCTGGCAATCTGTTGAGTATTCGGATCGCGGTGAAAGGTCGGCCGAGCAAGTTCTTTCAATAAGTCACTGCCATGAAAGGATATGAATCTACGGTTTACGGCACTTTGTCGGGTAGTTTCTGAAGCTAGTGCCCTCCATGAGATGGTGGAAGGTGGGCAAGCGAAGATTGGGTAGATTGACCATCTCGTGCTCATGTGATTTCGTGAACCATGATCATTGAGGATGAAGGTGAAAGGGATATCTTGACGAGAGCGACTGATCGGAACGAGAATTCGCGGCTAGGTGCAGCGGCCACTACTGTCGCTGTGACGGCATGGGGTTTCGGAAATGTGCTCGTCAAGGTTATCCCCTTATCTGGACCGACTATTTCGATGCAGCGCCTTTGGCTTGGTACCGGCGTTGCGCTCATAGTGTTGTATGTTTCGGGACGCAGAATCAACTGGTCGGATTTTCGATTGTCAATGGCCGGTGGCGTTTCCTTCGGGCTAAATGTCATCTTGTTTTTCACCGCCATCAAGTACACCTCTCCTACGGCCGCTACGGTCATCGAGACTCTGCAGCCTGCACTTTTACTGACGGTGGTCGGGGGACTCTTTGGTGAGAAGGTTAGTTCCAGGGCAGTCATTGGAGCTCTCGTGGCGTTGGCGGGAGCCGTGGTTGTCGTTTTAGGCGTTCCAGCCGCTGGCCATGATTCTCTGTTTGGAGACTTTCTCGCCTTCCTTGCATTGCTCAGCTACTGCGCCTACTTTGTTACATCGAAGAGGGCGCGACGGCGTGTTGGAACCATTGAATATCAGGTTGCCATCATGGCAATCGCGGCCGTCTTGGTCACTCCGATAGTCTTGCTGACCGGATCCGGGATAAATGGCACTGTTAACGATTGGGTGCTGGTGTTATTCATGGCTGCGGTTCCGGGCGGCGGCCACTACCTGGTAAATTGGGCTCACTATCATACTGAACTCTCGACTATATCCATCCTGACTCTTTTGACTCCGGTTGCCACCATGCTTGCAGCCTATCCATTGTTGGGCGAATCTGTAACTGTCGCTCAAGTCGTTGGAACCGCGGTGGTCATTGGAGCACTGAGCTATTTGGTGATAGGAGCTCAGAGATCTTGATGTGGGATGCTCGCGGCTTGAGTCTTGGTTGAGGTATGGGCTGAGTACGTTTTGGAGGTAGGAATCATAAACCCTGCAGGGCTGGCGCAACTGCACCTTCGCTGAGTTGGGCATCGCCACCTTTGCCTCCGGCGTTGCTGCGAAGAGGCTCTACGGCTTCTTCTTCGAGGAACTTGGTAAGGTATATCTCCGATTTTTTCCTGTGCTGGGCTGTAAGTATCAGCAGCAGTTCGCGGTCGCATTGACTAAGACATTCAAGGATCATTTCGTGTTCGCGGATGATGTCTTCACGGGTAGCCTCACTTACCAGATACACCGCCCGATATGGTTCCGTCAACCGCCAAAGCCGTCCCACTTCCTCTTCGAACAGACTCATTTCTGCGAGTGCAAAGATTGCAAAGTGGAATTCCCGATTCAGTCTGACAAGGTTGTTTACGCTGTCTTTTGCGGAGATCAACTCAGACTGTAGTTCCTTGAGACGGTTCATGCCATCAGTGTCGGGCCAGTTCACATTGTGAAGGATCTCAGTTTCGAGGATTTCCCGCATTCGGTAGGCTTGTTGCAGGTGCGCAGCGCTCAACCGGGTCACTACGTATCCCCTGTTTCGCTGGTAAGTTACTAAACCCTCCGATTCGAGGCCCTGGAGAGCTTCGCGTATTGGACTTCGGCTGACGTTGAGCATCTCCGCGATCTCCGCCTGGCGTACAGGTTGTCCTGGTACTAGAACGCGGCGCAAGATCAAGTCCCGCATTTGGTCGATCGTTACGTTGTCTGACATAAGTTCCTCGCATTATAGAGCCTTCGCGGAGTTCGATTGAAGGATCGAGATTTATTGTTGTGCTTTGGTCGATAAGCTAAGTGCGGATCACTGCCCCGTTCACTTTCTGGCAATAACAAGTACCATATAACGAAGGTCCGTGGATGGTTCGGCATCTTAATTTTGACCTTCGACTCGAAAATCAGTCCACAATTTGTCGCACACTGTTCCACTGCATATTCAGATCCAGTCCTGATCCTCATTCTGCGTTTTCCCTATCGGTTGCTTCGTGGACCTCTCGATGTCGCCCGCGCATTTCGTGGCGTGGCTGGTTTGGTGGTGCGTCGCCGATTCCTTTGGGCGTTAATTTTCAGCATGGGGCACAGTACGTGCCGTGAATGCTGCGTGGCGCCAACTCTCCAAGGATCTCCGCAGAATGAGCCCGACGTGCTGACCCCCTTTACAGCGTTAGGCGCTTGGTCTGATAATTGCATACATTTCTGTATACAATATCATTTGTTTGGGAAAATGGAAAGTGGTTTGGAACCTATGTCAAGGGTTTGGCCAAGAGAGGTAAAGGCGACGAACATAGAAATCGCTGTTGGCAAATGAGTTCTACCAGACTTTCATGGTCGATTTTTCTTTCACGTCGGAGAACTGCGTCAGTTTTGTGCCACGCCAGAGTCCGCTCCAGACGAATCAGCGGTGAATGCCTCCTGCGTTTGCACGAGTTTTGAAGGCCACCAGTTGTACTTTCCAAGAAGCACCACAGTCGATGGCACCAGAAGCGTCCGGACTAGGAAGGTATCCATAAGGATCCCCAAGGCAAGGCCGAAGCCGATCTCCTGCACCTGCGCGCTTCCACCACCAGAAAATCCCAGAACAGCGAAGGTGCCTGCGAGAACAAGGCCAGCCGATGTAACGGTGGATCCGGTTGCATTCAAAGCGGCAGCCACTGCCTCCCTGAGGTTCATATGGTGGGCCTCTTCCCGGATTCGTGTCATCACCAGAATGTTATAGTCCTCACCTAATGCAAGTAAGAACAGAAACAGCAGGAACGGAAGAACGAAGGATAATCCCTTGTGGCCAAGGATGTGCACGAACACCAAGACATCCAGGCCCAGCGCTGCCAGGTATGAGAGCACGACCGAAATGACGAGATAAAGCGGCGCTACAGAGGAGCGCAAGACTATCGCAAGTAGGAACCCGATGATGATCACAACAATTGGAACGATTCTTATTAGATCCGAGTTTGATGCAGATGAAATATCGTAGCTTGCCGGGGCTTCTCCGGCGACGCCGTTTGCCACGGCGCCGTAGCGCTGTCCAAGGGTCGCCACCTGGGTTCGCACACCTGGGACCGCATTGAGGGCTTGCGTGGATGAGGGGTTGCCGGCAGTGAGGGTGGTTTCAAATAGCACCGTCTTGCCGTCTGTTGAAACGTATCTAAACTCTGCTCTATAAGAGTTGTACAAAGTGGGGCTGATTGAGGCAGTCGATCCGGATGGTAAGGCTGTCTGAACGGTCGGCAACAGCTTGGGGTCTCCGAGAAGCGTATGTAGTCCACCCAGTTGGGACGGGGTGAGTTGTGTACCGATGGTGTTGAATGGTCCCGATACCGTCTTGAACTGTGGTGACTGCTTCAGGGCGTTTTCCAGGTTGTACAGGTCGCTGAGGTTAGTCCAAACTGGTTGTTTGAAGGTATAAACCACCTGAGTTGGATTGAAGTTTGAAGCTGGAAAATGATCATTGAGGATAAGGTTTCCGTAATAGCTGTCGGTTCCTTTAGGCGAACTGGTGGCTGATGCAAATCCGGACGAATGATTCCCGAGGGACATTGCTGCAAGGGAGCCAAAGAATATGACTCCGACGATGAGCGTAAGTAGAGGCTTCTTGACAATGCTACTCGCAAGCCTGCCCCAGGTACCGATCTTGTAAGAGCCCGCCTTTACGTTGCTCGGCCAGAATACCGCCTTGCCCAATATCGCCAGAAGGGCAGGAAGAAGGGTAAGGCCTGCCAACAGCATCAGGGCGATTCCGATAGCAAGCGGGTAACCAAGCCCGCGATAAAGCCCGAATTGGGCAGTTGCCAGCGATAGCAGCGCGGCTATTACCGTTGCGGCAGAGAAGGTGATCGACTCTCCGACTTTCGACAGCGCACGTGAAACCGCATCTTTGGGGGCGCTGCCCCGTTTCAACTCTTCACGAACCCTGAACACCAGGAATAGCCCATAATCGGTGCCTGCTCCGAGAACCAACACTATCAAAAGTAGCTGGGTGATGAATGAAACCTGAAAACCCAGGTGCGAGGCTTCGGCGACAAGGGGTCCTGCAACCACCGCCACGATGAGGGCCGGGAGAAGTGTAACGATGGGGGCAAGAACCGCCCGGAACACCAGAGCCAGAATTATGACGATTATAAGTACCGAATAGTCCTGAGTGGCCGTCGACTGGCTGCCGTTCTTTGAGGCGCTGTCAACGGTAGTTGCAACCTGGCCGGCAAGGTGGACGGAGAAGCCTGGCGGGGCATGTACTGACGCCATTGCGGCACGAATTTCCGACACGACCGTGGTGACTTTCGCATCATCAAATGCCGAGGTGCTCGAGACAATCTCAGTTTGAATAGCCTTGTTGTCCGGCGAGATTCCGGCTACCTTCGCGCTCAGTACCGTAGGCACTTGGGCAATCTTCTGGTTGATGGCGGCAAAGGTGCTGAGATCTGTTTTAGTCAGGGTCCCAGAGGCGTTGGCGCCGACCATGATTATCAGGGAGTAGTTGTAATTTTGCAGTGGCTTGGCAAGATCGGCTGCTTTTATGCTCGGCGAGTTGGTTGGCAAAAAAGCCTGGTTGTTATTCTTTACAACGCTAGAAATGGAGGGAAGGAACCTAAGGGCAGCGAAGGATCCAATGATCCATACGATTACCACAAGCCATCTGAACTGGACGGAGTAGCGTCCCACTTTTGTGAATAGTCTGTTCACTTTGTCAACCTCTGGTAATCGTGGAGGGGGTACGGATGCGATGGATGAACTTGGAGGCTTTTGCCGATTCGTTTAGATGATCTATTCGTCAAGTTTCATTGAATTTGGCGCTTCTTCTGAGTCGTTGTCATTGTGGGATTCGATCGCTTTAAGGAGAACTTCCAGGTCTCGCATGAATGTCTCAGACTTCTCCGGCCCCAGCGCCGCAAGGCCCTTTTCGAGGGCGTGAACCTTGGTGGTGAACACCTCTCTTACAAGTGGTTCGACTCTTGGCGAAATAGAGACAATTGTTCTCCGGTGGTCTGTTGGGTCTTCCTCTCTGATTACAAGGTCAGAGGCCGCCATCTGGGTCACCGAAAGACTTGCCGTGGTAAGTGTGACCCCCAGATTCGCTGCAAGTTCGCTGACTGACATTGGACCAGTGGTAGCTAGATGGAAGAGAGCCATAATGTGACGTGGGGCTGGAGGTTCGCCATGCAACCAGAAATTTTTCATTCCGGTAGGGCGCAGATGGCGGAATATCGTAAATAGACTCATCAGCACCTTCTGTGAGTGCTCAGAGATCTCCGCATTGTATTGATCATTCGCCTGTGGCATAGATACAGCCCGTCTACTTCGAAATAATTTTATATCCTAGACTATTTTATCACTAAAATAGACCAAGACTTGACTGCACCACTCAATTGCAAAGCTACGACGAAATGATAACGGTTTCCAGGGATTCAACTTGGGTGATCCTGGGACTTGGAGTCTCGGTCAATAGAAGTTCCTGCGTCAAGGCCTCCGGCTTGTGATCTCTTAAATAGTGGAATGAGTCTTCGACCGGTCTGCGTGACCAACCCCTCCCCTGATGGCGTGAAAGGACAGCGCTAACGACGAAGCCGTAGATGCTTTGGGTGAATACCAGATTCACACCCTAAAGTTGATCTGATATTGTGAGCATTCGATAGAGGCTGTACGGAGACTCATCAAATGAGGAGACCTCCCTCAGGCACTGCTCGGAAGCGCGTTTTGTCTACAGCTTGGGTATCGGACAAAGAAACCTGTGACAATCTGGCCACTTCCATAGGATGACATGGTTCACCCAAGCCAGAGAATTGGCCGAATCCCAAAGAACCTGCTCCTGGCCAGCTGATAGCACACCTTTAGTTCCGAAGGGCCGCCTAGAGACTTGGACCGGGGATTTCGGAACTGGGGGAACAACCCAGGGCACTTCCGCCTTCAACATGGCGCAAGGCCGGATGCAATGAAGGCTTCTACCTCGGGGGCCAATCGGTGCGTAGCATGAATCGGAATTTGGGAGAGCTAGGCGGTATTCGCCTGGGTAGCCTGTGGCTGCCGCCAATGCAGGCATATGCGCCGCATGCAAGATTTTCGCCGCGCAGGAATCGGTCTCCTTTTTTTTGGGGGGGTCGTAGGACCCAGAGGGCCACCGCACGCGCTTAGCCACAGCGGCCCGATGAAGCGGCAACCCCTGGAAGAAGAAATGGCATGCGCCACGGTTCTTTGGGGATTGCCTTCTTATAAGGAGAGGAGGAAGTCAAGAGAAATCCCTATTTCGTGGATCATGCGAGCGGCTGTCAACGCACATCCGTAGCGAATCCTAAAAGCGGGATTCGGGTGATCGTTTTGAGTTTTGTCGTCGTTTCGGTAGGTGTTCTGATGCGTTCTATTTAATAGTCGCAGTTAACTCGCCCACCTCTCAATTTCGAGAGGCGATGGGCCGTTATCAAATGGTGATAAGCCCATTCTTGGAACGGAGACCAAGTGATAGCGGTTCATAAGCTTGACGGATCGGTAATGTATCTCAATCAGGATCTTATAGAGCGCGTAGAAGATGGGGCAGACGGGCAGTCGGCGATCTACCTGATAAATGGCGGCCGCATCATAGTGGCAAATGACTCAGCTGAAGTGGTCGAGAAGATTCGTTCAGAAAAGGTGGTCCAGCTCCTCAGGGTTCGGCAGGGTCCACACAAACAGCTGAAGGTGACGCCCACGCATACGACAGTCTCCGAGGTGCCGATATTGAGCCAGGTGATAGAGCGATGACCCCGATTGGAATCCTCATCAGCCTATTAGCGCTGCTGGGCGCTATGACTATGGATCACGACAACCTTGGATCACTCTTCAAGGTTTCTTCGATGATCCTGGTCGTCGGGGGCAGTCTTGGTGCCTCAATGGCTGGGTTTGAGCTTCGTCGGCTCCGGGCAATTCCCAAGGCATTGCTGTTGGTAATCAAGCCGCGTAAAGGCCCAGACACGCGCGCTACGATCGATTCTCTTTTGGCAATTGCAAAGGAGGCCCGCACCAACCCCTTAGTCCTTGAAGAAATGGAGACCGATGACGCATTCTTGAAAAAGGGTATCGACCTGATTATCTCTACATCGGAGCCGGAACGGGTAGCAGAGCTGATGGCCACAGAGATCGAGGGGCTTAGGGCCCGCCACCAGACGGCAACAAAGTTCTTTTCCGATATGGCGGGATTTTCACCGACATTCGGCATTCTGGGAACTGTAGTTGGCTTAATCGGGGTTCTTGGTCAGTTGAGTTCCCCTGGCAAGCTCGGCCCGGCTATTGCCTCCGCATTCACCGCCACGCTCTGGGGGGTTCTGTTAGCGAATGCCGTATGGCTGCCAATCTCCAACAAGCTGCGTCGCCTCTCGGACGAGGAGGTCGCTTTCCGGGAAATGGTGGTTGAAGGGTTACTAACCATGCAGTTGAATGCATCGACGACGGAGCTCAAAGACCGCTTGTATGCGTACCTCTCACCGTCAGAACGCGAGCAGACGCCAACTCGGGGACACCTTGGAGAGGCTCCGGATGCCGCCGCGTGATAGAGGCAAGAACCATGAATGGAACCATTTCAAGCAGACGCGCCAGAAATTCCCATGGCGATCGCGACCATCAAGAGTCGAGTCAGGAGCGCTGGCTCCTTACCTATGCGGACATGATCACCCTACTCCTCGTCTTGTTTATTGTGCTGTATGCGATTTCAACAATCGACCAGGCGAAGTATCAAGAGTTCAAGCAGTCAGTTACACGCGCGTTGTTAACGCACACGCCGCATGGTACGACAAACCTGAACCAGAACTCGACGGCAAAACTGACCAACGAAAATACCCAGGCCAATCAGCAGACCAATCAACTGTTGCAGATCGAACAGGAGTTGGCGTCAGCGCTGAATGCGAAGGGGCTGTTGGGAAGCGTGACTTTTTCCATTACTTCAGCAGGACTGGTTGTTGGCTTGGTGGCGGACTCCACCTTTTTTGGTTCGGATGTCGCGGATCTAACCCCTCAGGGCATGGAGGTGGTCGACACCTCGGCCGGCGTGCTCAAAGTGTACCCGAATGCGATCGAAGTCGCAGGTTATACGGACAATGTGCCGATTACAGGCGGGCCATATGCAAACAACTGGATATTGTCGGCCGCCCGGGCTACTTCGGTCGTCGTGCGTATGACACAAATCGACGGTGTCAATCCAGGCCAGGTAGCCTCGATCGGTTACGGCCAGTATCACCCATTGGCGACAAACGCCACGGCCGCAGGCCAGTCGGAGAACCGCAGGGTAAACATTATCGTCAGTCCCTCGAGTATCTTCAAGCCGTGATGGCTAGCGCTCGATATGTGAGTGCGTGATGTCTCAGGACTCCAAAGATATTCGAATGCACGATTTTCGCCGAGGTGATGTGATCGAACGCGTGAACCTTCAGGTGATACAAGGGCTCTTGGAGGCGTTTGCCCGTTCGGCCACACAGAGGCTAACTACAATTTTGCACAGACATTGCACGTTTGAAATTGTTCAGCTGGATCAACTCACGTGGGGTGACTTGGCCAAAGAGCTAGAGACTGGCATGTACTTCTTCATGTTCTCGCTCCTCCCAATCGCCGGGCGGGCACTGTTGACGATTCCAACGGACGAGGCTCTGGCCATCGTCGATATACGACTCGCCGGTTCAGGTGATGATGATTTCACGGGGCGAATTCCTAGTGAACTTGACCAGGCCTTTCTCGCGCCGATCGTTGAGCATCTCATTGGAGAGTTGGCAAATGCCTTTACGAGGATTCAAGCCACATCGCCGAGCCTGGAGGCACAAGAAGGGAACATCTTGTTCGCCTCTGTTGCTTCACCTTCTGAAATGTGCGTGGTAGCGCGGTGTTCATTCTCGGTAGCAGATCGATCCCCACGAGAGGCGGTAATATGCATACCGTTCCAAATGGTGCGAATGTTCATCGACAGTCTGCAGTCGAAGACGCTGCAAGTCGGCGAGGGCCAAATGGATTCTGTCGCCGCTGGCACCCACCAACGCCTTTTGGAAATCCCATTAGACGTTGTGTTCCAGTTTCCAAGTATTGTGACCACACCATCTGAACTGCTCACACTTCGAGTAGGGGACATGTTTGGTCTCGGCCACCCAAAAGGTCGACCTCTCGAGGTCCGTGCTGATGGGCTTCTCGTTGCTTTGGCGGAAATCTGCAGTTCTGGAGTGCATAAGGCGTGTGAAATCAAGGAGGAGGTTTTTAGGTGACTACCACAGAAGGTGTTGACTCCACATCGGCGGCGCACCAAGCGGTGGTAAGCGATGCCGGTCACGAAGAGAGACAGCGTGTACGTGAGGCTCAGTTCCGTAACGTGTCAGTCGAGGTGTCGGCGTGGATCGGTAAGACGAAACTAACGTTTGGCGAACTGAGCGAACTCCGTCCTGGCCGGGTCATTGAACTGGACCAGCCCGTTGGCGCCCCGATTGAGATCGTGCTCAATCGGGAGGTCGTACTAGCTCGTGGTGAAGTCGTGGAAGTGGGCGACGAATATGGAATCCGCATCACCGAAATAGTTGCGGGGAAGGAACTCTAGGCGGTGGGCGCTTCTTTGCTGGCATTTGGGCGGATGATCCTGGTGCTGGGACTGATCATAGTTGGGCTTTTAGTGCTGGCCCGGATTGGGAAGAAGCGTCAATTAGGTGGTCACCGCCTTGGGGAGATGCCGTTTGGCCACATTGAGGTACTATCTCGTCGCTCGCTGGGCCAGCATGTGTCATTGCTGGTCATTCGAGTGGCGAGTCGGACATTCCTTGTCGGTCAGAGTGCGCAGCAGATGACGATGCTGGCCGAGTTGGAGGGAGATGAAGGAGCGAAATCTGACTCTTCCGCCGCGGTGTCAGAGAATGGTTTGAAACAAATCTTGACGCCAGGGACGGCGTTAGGCTCTGGGGGCAGTTACCCAGGGGCATGGGATGCCTTCATAGACCATCTACGGGAGATGACCGTCCGGCACTGAAGTCGTGCTTGACGCTCCTATGGGAGTACTCATGCTGTTAACGTACCCAGAGCTCAGGGGGGTAGGCAATGACTCCTGAGCTGTTAGTCGCTGCCTCGAGCGTCAATGTGAATATCAGTGGGCTAAAGAGTCCTTCAACCTCGGTCCTAATCATCGTCGTTCTGACGGTGTTGGCCATAGCACCCTCGGTGCTCATGCTGATGACGGCTTTTCCACGCATCTTCATTGTATTGTCGCTCACCCGCAATGCCTTGGGGACCCAAACCGTCCCACCGAACCAAGTGCTTGCTGGTCTGGCGCTGATCCTTTCTTTGTACATAATGTCACCCGTCATATCGACTATCAATCAAGTTGCGATCCAGCCATATGAGCACGGAACGCTAACAGCTACACAAGCAATCGGCAAAGGTGAAGTGCCTTTAAAAGTCTGGATGCTCAAACAGACCAAGCAACAGGAGCTGAGCCTCTTTGCGTCATACAGCCATCAGGACGTTAGCAAACCTGCGTCGCTGCCCATGACGACTGTGATCCCAGCGTTTGTACTGTCGGAAATCGAGACCGCTTTCCTCATTGGATTCATGATCTTCATTCCATTTATGATCATCGATCTGGTTGTATCAGCGATCATGATGTCCATGGGAATTTACATGCTTCCGCCCACGCTGATCTCACTTCCATTCAAGATTCTGCTCTTCGTCCTGGTCGATGGCTGGTCCCTGGTGGTACATTCGCTCCTGATTTCGTTCAATCACTGAGTCCATGAGTGATACCACTGTTATAAACCTGGCCTCACAGGCGATGGTGCTGATTTTAGAGCTGGCGGGCCCGATACTAGTGGCGAGTCTCGTGGTCGGATTCTTGGTGTCAATCTTCCAGGCTGTCACCTCAATTCAGGAGTTCACCCTGACGTTCTTGCCAAAGGTGGCAGCAATAGCCGTCATCATTCTGATTTTGGGCCACTGGATGTTGGGAAACATAGTGGTCTACACCGAGCATTTATACAACTCGATACCCCAGGTCATAGCTGGGCAATGATCACGTTCGGACTTTCTCCCGCTTTTGCCACGGCTCTTATACTGGCGTTTGTTCGCTCGGTTGCGTGGGTTGTAGTTTGTCCCCCGTTTTCGAACGTGTCAATCCCTGTGAAGGTCAAGATTGGTTTTGCCGGTGCAGTTGCCTTTTTTGCGGCTGGAACCCTGCAGCATGACGTTCTTCCGCAAAGTGATGCTCAGGTGATGATTCAGGTCGTTGTCCAAGCATTTGTTGGGGTTGTGCTTGGATTTGTCGTTTCTCTGTTCGTAAACACGGTGGTTGCTGCAGGCAGTCTCATTGATCTGTTCTCCGGACTCAATCTACCCCAGGCAATGGATCCCCTGTCGCAACAGCAGACGCCGCTCTTCGGTCAGTTCTACAACCTTGTGCTAACGGCTCTGCTTTTCACAACCGGTGCTGCGGTTGTAATTGTGGAAGGCTTTGTGAGGTCGTTCCAGGCGGTGGGAACCAGTTTTCCTTCGACCACATTGGGATCATTGGCCCAAACCGTGGCCGGTGACGTGGCAACTTTCTTCGCCGCGGCTATAGAGATCGCTGCACCGGTTATTGTAATCCTCTTTTGTACGGAAATTCTGCTTGCGTTGCTTGCCAAGGCGGTACCACAGATCAACGTGTTCGTCTTCGGGATGCCACTCCAGGTCGCCGTGGCACTTATGGTGGTGAGCGTTGCACTAATTGCTCTTCCGGGTGACGTGACCAACCTTGTCGGGAAGGCAATAACTCAGTTGTTTGGAGCAATCTAGTGGCTGATAAGTCTCAGAATACCGAAAAGGCGACTCCCAAGCATCGAAAGGAGATGCGGGAGCAAGGTAATGTTGCCAGATCGGCTGAACTTGGCGGGTGGGCCAGTCTCTTGCTGGTCGGGTCAATGCTGCCACGGCTCGGGAGTCTCGCGGAAAATCAAATCAGCGGATTCTTGCAAGAAACCATACGGGCGATGGGCCACCCGAGCCCGGGAATGGCAGTGGCCATATTGGGCAAGGGACTCGAGACAATGGTATATGCGGCATTGCCGATCGTGCTTGTTGGAAGCGGCATCGCTATAGCAATTGCCGCGGCCCAGGTTGGGCTGAGGTTCACTCCTAAGGCGTTGGTCAAGTTTTCACGTATATCTCCGAAGGCTGGACTGAGCCGACTCGGTTCGAGCCAGGGAATTTGGACCCTGGGTAAGACTCTTCTCAAGTTCTCGGTTCTCGCGGTCGTTGGCTATTTGATCGTTCATGGGCTCGTGAAGAGCGTGGTCGGAGGTAGCACCCTTCCCATACAGGCAACTCTGACGGCAGCAGTATCCACCGTTGCCTCGCTCATGCGGGTCATAGGTGCGCTGGCATTAGCCATTGCCGGAGCCGACTATTACTTTGAGCGTCGTAAATACCAGCAGGACCTACGGATGACAAAACAGGATGTGAAAAAGGAGTTTCGTGAGACCGAAGGCTCCCCGGAACTGCGAAGGGCACTGAGGAGCAAAGCTCGTCAACTTTCGCGACAACAGATAATGGCTGCAGTGGCCCGAGCAGATGTGGTAGTTGCCAACCCCACCCACTTTGCTGTTGCCATCGTTTATGACCGCGATAATGACCGCGCACCGAGGGTGGTCGCGAAAGGTGCCGATTACAACGCCATTGCCATAAGGGAGCGTGCCCGAGGTTGCGGAGTGGCTATTGTGGAAAATCCTCCCCTTGCCCGAACACTGTATGCGTCGTGCGAGGTTGACGACATCATTCCTCCCAAGCTTTACGCTGCCGTGGCTCAGCTGCTGGCCTTCGTGTATTCCCTCTCTTCTACCGCCCGAGTCTTCAACGAAGTTCACAGGATGCCGAGTTGAAAATGAACAGTAATTTGCGGGTAGGCCTCTCAATTTTGGGATGGATTGGGACGTTATGATTAGTGGCAGGAAAGCCGAAGCATGTCCAGGGACGGACGTGAAGATACAAAATCGTCCCTGGGAGCGTTATGAAGTTCAATTTTTTCGGATTCCCCGATGCCTGAGGTCGCAAATGCTGACGTAGGCCGATGGGCGCGACTGTCTCCAATGGCCGTTCCGCTTTCTGTCGTGGCAGTTGTTGCAGTGCTGATAATTCCACTTCCAACATTTCTGATCGACTTGCTGATCACGGCTAACATTACGGCCTCGGTCTTGGTATTGCTGACTGCGATGCAGGTTAAGCGGCCTCTCGACTTTTCGGTGTTCCCAACTTTGGTTCTAATTGCCACAATGTTTCGTCTTGCGCTCAACGTGGCGGTGACCCGTCAGGTGCTGCTGCATGGCTATGCCGGGGTGGTCGTTGAGAGCTTTGGCCACTTCGTCATTGGTGGTTCCATCGTTGTTGGTTTGGTGGTGTTCTTCATCCTGATCATTATCCAATTCGTTGTCATCACCTCTGGTTCGGGCCGTGTTGCCGAGGTGGCCGCGCGGTTCACCCTGGATGCAATGCCAGGTAAGCAGATGGCCATAGACGCTGATCGAGCCTCGGGGGCAATCGACGAGCAAGAGGCACGCCGCCGTCGACGGGAAATTGCTGATGAAGCCGACTTCTATGGGGCTATGGACGGTTCGTCAAAGTTTGTCCGTGGTGACGCCATAGCGGCAATCGTGATTACGATGGTCAACTTGATTGGTGGTCTTACGATCGGGATTGTACAACGGCACCTTGCGGTGAACCAGGCCGTGGACACCTATAGCTTGCTCTCAGTGGGTGATGGGCTGGTGTCACAAATACCCGCTCTGCTACTCTCGCTGTCGACCGGCATTATTGTGACGAGGGCAGCCGGCGAGCATGACCTTGGCCACAGCGTGGTACAGCAGCTCTCGCGTTTTAGGCGAGTCGTGCGGACTGCCGGTCTCATAATGATGGTCCTCGCCTTAGTGCCAGGTTTGCCCAAGCTTCCATTTCTGATAATTGGTGGTCTGGTCTTCTTCTTTGGACGGAAGCTTCCAAAAGATGGTGCTGAGGAGGCCGCCAAAACCGAAGTGAAGTCGATCAAAGTACCCGACGAGTCTCCTGAAGCACTGGCTGCCGGAATGGCGGTGGAGCCCCTGAGCCTTGAGCTAGGTGTCGAGCTGATCGACTTGGTCCAGACCGACAGAGGCGGAGATCTGCTCGATCGGGTGAAGCTATTGCGCCGAAATATCGCCAATGAACTCGGATTCGTAATGCCCATGGTTCATACGCGAGACAATCTTGACCTCCCCAACGCCGAATATGCCATCAAGGTCCATGGGGTCGAGGTTGCCAGAGGGCAAGCACCTCGTGGGAAGCTACTGGCCATTGGAGAGAATTTGGATGGCCTTACCGGAATCGATACTCGTGACCCAGCTTTCGGTGGACGCGCAAAGTGGATCGCTATCGGGCTCAGTCACGAGGCGGCTGTTGCTGGGGTTACAGTTGTCGATCGATCTGCGGTCGTGACAACTCATCTCGCGGAAATCGTGCGCGGGTACGCCGGAAGTCTTGTCTCGCGCCAGGATGCCAAGCTGCTGCTTGACGCGTTGAGGGGCAGTAATCCCGTTGTGTTGGAAGAAATGGTGTCAGCGAACCTCACGCTCGGTGATGTCCAGGGGGTGCTCCGGGATCTTCTTGAAGAGGGTATTCCCGTGCGAGATCTTGTGAGAATTGTCGAGGCACTGACGGAGCAGGCAAGAACCCAGCAAAAAGATCTTGACAGCCTGGTCGAGGCAGCCCGGCTAGCACTTGCCAACACTATCGGTTCCATGTATGAGAAAGATGGCGCCATCTGGGCAGTCACCTTTTCCCCTGTCTTGGAACAAGGACTACTCACCCTTCTGCGTAGTGGTGAACGTGGCCGGAGGAGTTTGGGGATCGCTGCGGGCGAGGCCGAGGCAATCGTGAGGGAAGTTGCACGACTAGTACATGAAGCCGAGGCGCAGGGCAACACTGCGGTAGTGCTGTGCGCAAACAAGCTTCGACCAGCCCTCCACCGCCTGTTGAAACCGAGCCTACCTCGCATCGGGGTGCTCGGTGTTGGCGAGATCGGACTAAACGTGAAAATTGCGACTGTTGGGAGTGTGAACCGTGAAGTTGTTGCGGCCGTGTGAGCCGATAATCTTTGAGTTCGAGGGTCGTACATCCGACGAGGCGATACAGCGTGCCCGTCAAGAGCTGGGCGACAGTGCACCCATCCGGTGCTGGAAGGCAAGAAGGGGCGGATTTTTCGGCTTCTTTGCAAGAGAGACCTATATCGCTGGACTTACCCCGCCAGAAGGCTTGGCCAAGCAGGAAAAGGCTGGTTCTCCATGGTCTCATCGGTCACACACTGACGAGGCTGTCGCGGACTCAGATGACTGGGCAAATCAGCTGCTCAAGTACGCGGAGCGAACTACCCTGTCCGATCTGGTGGAAGGAACCAAGGACAAGGTGGTCTTGGGTTTGGATTTGATCCCGGAAAACGTTTTCAGTAGTGTGCTTTCTGAGGCGGAAGCGACACTCAATGGGCAAAGCACTCCAAAAGCTGAAGGCTCAGTTCAGACAAGGCGTCAAGAATATCTTGAGCAATCGGTGGTGGCTGAACCCGAGAGGATCGAGGGACTAATCGAGAGCCTAATCGGTATCGGAGTTCCCAGCCAGTATCATCCCTGTGAGTCGGATGCCACTCTTGACGGTCTGCTTCGTTCCCTTAGAAAGTTGCCGGAGGCACGGCCCATTCCGATTTCCGGTGGATCGGTGATCGTTGTTGTGGGCGAATGTCATGAGGCCATTGCAGCGGCCAGGCAAGTGGTGGCCACTCTGGGACTCGTATCGTCTGAGCCTTTTGCTGTTGAGCCCAGTGACTCGGCACGATTGCAGATCCTTCTTCGCCAATGTGCTAAGAAGGTGACTGTGATAGTCGTAGACGCTCCGTTGAGATCGCGCTGTCTCAATGAGGTGGCATCCTGGGTGGAAAAGCTGAAGCCAGATTATGTCCTGGGTGCTGTGTCAGCCACCAATAAGCGATCAGATGTAGATCGTTGGCAAAGACAGCTTGGATGTATAGATGCTCTGGCAGTGTCGTCTCTGTCGGATACCGCGGCCCCAGGCGAACTTCTCGGAGTACATCCTATTGTCTACATCGATGGTCTGCCAGCTTCGGCTCTTCGCTGGGTGCTTGCTTTGGTCGGTTCAATCATGGAGAGTGGAAGATGAAACGAAGAGACTACAACGCTTTCATTGGGGATATTCAGAGGTACCGTCCACTGACTGTCGTCGTAATTTCGATCCTGGTTCTGCTACCAACTTTTGATGAGATGTTCACGCAGAGCTTGTCTATACTGGTCGTGCTTTTCCGTATGGCTGAAGTTATGTTCGTCGACAGTATTCTGGTTTGGTTAGTCTCGTCCGTTCTGCTTCATTATGCTCGCACTCAGTCGAGGGCCGAGAGGGTGAACGATTCGCAAGCTGAATTCCACGCTTGATCTCTGCCTAGTGCCCCTCAATTTTGTTCTCATCTGGGACGTTAATTCAGTCGGTGAACACTGACGACCTACTTATACATTTCGTGGAGACTCTGGATCGTGAACTTGAATTGTTGGCGACAATTCGTTACCGATTGATCGTACTTGGAGCGCTTGCCAGCAGTGATCAAGGCTGTTCAATCCCAACTGCTGTCCATGAGGCTGAGATTGCGTTCGAGGCTCTACGACTGTCAGAGTTGGTTCGTGCCTCTGCAACCGTTCGATTGGCCGATGAGCTCAACCTCGACCCAATGCCCCGGATCGGCGACGTTGCTGCTTGTGTTGATGGTGGGTGGGGTGAGATTTTGCTAGATCGGCGTAGGGCTCTTATTGAAGCCGTGACAGAGATCCAGGGTGTGGCAAGGTCATTGACTGAAGCGATTAGTCGTCGGGCGACTTTGAGCCAAGACGCTTTGAGGTTCCTGCAAACTGACGGCCAGAGCACATATGGACGGAACGCCCCAAGGGGCGGTGTGCTGGTTGAGGGTATGATATGAGCGACATGGGCCTTTCAATCGTTGCCAGTGGGCTCGCTGCGGATACTGCTGACCTAAATACAGCTTCGAACAATCTAGCCAATATCAACACCCCAGGGTACGCCGCAGAGCAGGTGAATCTTTCTCCTGAAGCGGGGAAAGGACCATCTGGATCAGGTCAGGGGGTCCTTATCGGGTCGGTGACCCGACTGACTGACGCAGTCTATGTGGCTGCGAATATCGCGGCCCAGGGTGTACAAGGAGCGGCCGGTCAGATGAACCAGGTGATGAAATCGATTGAGTCGGTCTTCCCCGAGCCCAGTAGCTCGGGGATCTCATCACAGTTGTCCACATTTTGGTCTGATCTATCTGCTCTCGCCTCCAATCCGAATCAGGCTGGAGTTCAACAGGCTTTTGTGGGTGCTGCTCAGACGGTGGCAGCGTCAATCAGCAGTGGCTACTCGGAACTCAGCCAGCTGTCTTCCTCACTGCAAAGCCAAGTAGGTTCAGGTGCCAATGATGGCGGATGGCTTGCTCAATCGAACGCGCTCCTATCGCAGGTGGCGCAGTTGAACGCCGGCATCGTGGCAGGGGCGGCCGGGAGCCAGAACGTGAATTCACTGATCGATCAGAGCACGGCCGCCGTCAACAAGCTGGCTGGTTTGATGGGCGTCACGAGCACTACTGCACCCAATGGTTCAGTTTCGGTGTATCTCGATGGAGTTCAGTTGGTTGCCGGAGATGTGGCTCAGACGCTCTCATCCACTGGATCAGCTGTTAACACAAATCTCGGGATTAGCACTTCCAATGGTGTTGCTGTGGACGTCAGAGGTTCCATTGGCGCCAATATAACAGCTGTAAATTCGACAATTCCAAGCTATGAGGCAAAGCTCAATTCGGTAGCGGACTCTTTGGCCACAAATTTGAATTCGCTTCAGGCGAACGGATTGAATGTCAATGGCAATCCGGGATCTGGAATTGCTGGAGGTTATACTGGGACAATATTGCCCAGTGTCTTCGTTAACGGCGGGTCGTCAACCAGCTACACAACCAGTTCTGGCGGATTTGGCTCCGCTGAGACGATTTTAGTCTCCCCAGCTTTGGTTGCCGATCCGACATTGATAGCAACCGCGTCTGCACCAGGTCCGAATAACAGCAACGTGATCGGCACCCCGACATTCGATGGATCAAATGCGCAGGCGATGGCTGCTCTCGCTTCTTCTGCCACCGGTCCCGATGCTCTCTATCAGATGATGATCGGTGCACTTGGGACGCAGGCCTCAAACGCATCCACAGTGGCGGCAGCAGCATCGAGCCTGGCAACCACGGCGTCTAACAATATGTCGACGATATCAGGAGTCGACATGAACAACCAGGAGCTCAAGATACTGTCCGCCCAGAATGCCTTTCAAGCAGTTTCGAAGGTGGTCAATGTCATAACCGCAAACCTTCAGGCTTTGATGCAGGCGGTGTGAAATGTCAATTACTACTGCTGCGCTAACCCAGATGCTGTCCAACCAGCTCTCGCTGCAGGAAAACAGTATCTCGCAGCTCCAGACACAACTCGCTTCGGGTCAGCAGCTTAACCTGCCATCGGACAATCCTGCGGCGGTCACCCAGGTGCTGGGCCTGTCGAGTCAGGCGAGTCAGCTGAGTAGTTGGCAATCGAACGCGGCGTTGGCCACCACATGGTTGAGCACTGCTACCAGTACAGCCAATGACGTCATCGAATCAATGCAATCGGCGCATACGTTGTTGCTCCAGGCGGCAAATCAAGGTGCGCAAAACTCCACTTCATATCAGGCGATTGGAACCCAGTTGCGGGGGGTGATATCCAACCTTCTTTCGCTTTCTAACACTCAGTTCGAGGGTAGGCCCCTCTTTGGGGGGACCTCTGCTTCGGTGCAAGCATATGACTCAAGTGGCAATTACCTTGGCAACACTGATGTTCCCACCGTTGTCTTGGGGCCTGGACCAGGCGTGGGACATACGGTGGGCATCTCGGTGCCGGGGCCCTCGATGTTCGGGGTTGGCGCCTCCAATGTATTCGCTACTCTGACTGCGGTGGCTACAGCTCTTCAGACAGGAGTACCTACCTCCACGGAGATCTCGACCGCCCTAACTGCGCTTGATGCCAACCTCTCTGTTGCGCAGCAGGCCAGCGCCATTATGGGAACGGCATCTGAGCAGGTTTCGGGTATCTCGACTGCCCTAACCGCTCAGATTTCCAACGTTCAAGCCAACCAGGCTAACCTCCTGGATATTAACGTGGCTTCGACGACGACGCAGTTGAATGCAGAGATGGCCAATTATCAGGCGGCACTCTGGGCGGCCTCGCGGGCCATCCCCGAAACGCTCCAACAGTTCATCGCACCTTGATAGAATTGGGCTTCCAAATGATACCCTTTGAAATCGAACCAAATTGATATCCATCTGACTGAACGCGAGGGAGAGCACGGCTCATGTATATGGTAATGGACCCCATTCTTATCACGAGAATGGAGCTAACCTTCAAACGTGATATGCCTGGATTCGACGGCGCAAGACATTTTGTAGTTGAGCCCGTTGGAGAAGGGCCGGAAGGTGTCTTCGGACGTCTCATTTGCACCGACACCGTGCAGATGCAAGCTGGTGGCGCCTTGAGCAATCTCGCCCTGCTAGTGATGTCGCCTTGGATCCTGTGGCGGGAGTACGAAGTTGAGATTGATGAGGTAATTGCGGAAAATCTGGGTCTGTCCAGTTCGGAAGACGTGATGCTTCTCGTGATTGTTCATCCCCAGGAGCCACTCACCCGTTCGACGGCGAATTTGTATTCACCGATCGTGATAAATCGCCGAACCGGCATCGCGGATCAACTTGTACCTCTTTTTAGTGAGCGGGAGATTGGATGGAGTGTCAGGACTCCGTTTCCCAGCGAAGGAGATGACTGAAGAGCCATGCTGGCACTTACCCGCGAAATTGGTCAAAAGATCCTCATAGGGGATGACATAGTGGTCACCGTCCTGTCGGTTTCGCCAAATGGTCGCGTCAGGCTCGGCATTGAGGCGCCAAAGCACGTGCGTATCGATCGACAGGAGGTACTCGACCGGATTCGTCAGGAAAACATGGAATCGGCCAATGCTGCCCCGTCGCTCGCAGTGGATGCGGCGAACTGGGCCTCGTTTGGTGCTCGTCGGGCTAATGCCATGGCAAAGTCTCCAACTGCAAAACCTCCTGAATAAGGTATCGCTAGAATCCGGCAATACCCGTCGCCGGATCATCGCAGTTTCGCCAAAAGTTGTCGTGACGACCGCACCTTCGTCCTCACTGTGCACTTCGAAAATGTTGGAAGCCATTCAAAATTTGACTGAACTTTGAAATGCGCGGTCAAGTATCCCCAGATTTCAGAAGCTGTGTGTGAACCAAGGCGGTTTCTGACGGAAAGTCGGAGTCGAAGCTATTCGAGGTCGCGTCCCAAGCCATGCTGGTCCTCGAGTTGCGTTCGCAGGTTGCGCAAACCCTGCTGGATCAGTTGGGTTACCCTCGATCGATCGATACCAAGAGTTTCTGCTATCTCGCTCTTATGAAACCCCTCAAGATAGTGCAGAACCAAGACTTGGCGCTGGCGTTCTGTGATGCGCATCAGTGCTGCCTTGATCGTGTCACGCATGGACGATCGGACCGCTGCTTCGCCCGGTTCAACGGATGATCCGACAGCAAATCGGGTTTGGTCCTCTCCGACCATCGACAACGGTACGAGGTAACTTGATAGGATTGCCAAGTCGTCGATCTCCATGATTTCAGCCATCGTTGTCTCAAGATGTGCAGCCAGTTCACGAAGCGTTGGTGTGCGGTGCAGGTCTGCTTCAAGCGATTCGCGTGCCACTTGATATGTTCGAACCCTAGCCCGCATCCGTTTAGGCAACATATCGTCTCGGCGCAATTCGTCGATGATTGCCCCTTGGATTCTGATCGTGGCATAAGTGGCGAAAAGGAATCCCTCGGTAGGGTCAAACCTCTCGACGGCATTTATCAAGCCAAGGTGGCCACTGGAGCAAATCTCTTCGACTGATTGAAACGAACTGACACCCCTGGCGACACGGTTGGCTACTAATTTCACCAAAGGGGCGTAGAACAGTACCAGTCTATTTCTGTCTTCAGTTGAACGACTATCGAAGTACTGAGACCACAGTTGCTCAATCCGGTCGACCCGATTGGATTCATCAGGGACCAATTCGCCTTGTCTAAACACGCTTCCTACCTTTTTGCCCCCGCCACAGAAGCCGGTCTCGCCCCATAAGTATAGATAGCGAAATTCCATGGCTATGGTATCACAAGTTGTTGGGAGGAAATCAAGCAGAATTGAAAGAATGCGGTTGGATCCATATGCCTCCAAAGGTCGTGAATATTCCTGCCTGAATAGGATTGGGAGAGGATCCATGTTTTGGTGCACACGGTCGCCACGGCTGCGGTTTCATTCGCCACGACTTGAGCGATTGATCTGGCATGGAGATATTGACAGATGCTGACTTGCTGGGAGATGAAATGGTGCACGATAGCGGAATTTCGATGCCATGAGCCCAGGCGTGAAAATCACCGGCGGTCGAGGAGATGAAAAATTTACAAAGTTTGGCTAAGTGTTGTCTGGCTAAGTTTCGCCGTGGCTTAATCGAGCCAGTCGTCGACCGAGGCACCGCCGACAGCATACTGTTCGCGAACGATGTGTTGAATTTGTCTTATCCGGTCTTCGAGTTGCGCCCTCCTGAGGGCTAGGGACTCTCGTTGCTCCTCGATTCGGCTAAGAAGGTCGCGAACCAGAGTGGGATCACCCAAGTCGCTAGTTACCATTTCTCTGTGCAATTCAAGCAGGCTGTCAGCTTGATCTGCTGCCAGTTCGGCCGCTGCGCCAACGGACACGGAGGCGTCAGGGGAGAGTGACCAACCACCGCCAACCCATCCGGCTGCAAGTATGCCGGGAAGGTCGTCTACGAGTGATTGGAGGACGTTCTCGCTAGTAGACACTATGCTTTGGTGGAGGATCTCGATATCCAGAGACAACACCCCAATGGCGTAGGATATAAAGACCGACGCTCGAACTAGTTCCACTCGCCACTGTCTGAGCGTGGAGGCGGGGGTCGACAAAGTAATAGGACGTGCCCGGTTGAGTACGGCGTCGAAATCTTCGATCGAGTATGTCATGGCTTGCCCTGAATTTGGTGGTGGATCCTGCTCATGCTATCGTTTGCTCTTTTCTTAGCGTAGCAGATAGCTTTGAATTAGATTGGACGTCATTTTATTGATTATCCGTAGACACCGTGGTTCCCGAATCAATGAGAATCATTTGAATATCGCCCAACCTGCATCTTCGGATCTCCTCACCGTGAGTAGTTCCGTCATTAGAATCATATATCGTGACATGATTATCGGACCAGTCCGAGCGGAATTCATCGACATTGTTCGACGCCGCTTTAGATGGTCGGTCAACTCCATTGTGATTGAAAGTTAAGGTCACATCAACTGTTGACTGC
>DAHXKX010000021.1 GCA_027366165.1 Actinomycetota bacterium | reverse complement strand
AAATCATGTTGTGAAGTCGGGCTTTTACACGCCGTATCAGTGGCGCTGCAAGTCTCAACGGCAACGATTGCACCGCCGGCAGTTGGTGGGGGCGGGATTGATGCCGGGTTAGTCTGCATTCCATCGCCCACCACAATCCACTGGTGAGTGCTTATCAGACCAATACACGATATTGAGCCAAACCGCTCTCTCATTAGTGCCAACTGTTTCTTTGAAAAGAACCTCATTCCACAACTTGTCTCATTTTGCCCTAACGACACAACAGTATCTTTTGGAGTCGCTGAGACAAGAGGCGATGGCTTATTGGCCGACAAGGCACCAAATCCGAAATAAACCACGACGATTGAGGCCAGCATTTTGGTAGCCGCGAGAATGCCAACTTTTGTTCGTGAACCTGTGGCTAACTCTTTGACGGAATTGTCCTCCAGTAGGGTGTGCCGATCCTTACCGGATCCGGCATCGGCCTCACAGAACAGTTTCAAGTCTAAGCCACCAATAAGAGTTTTAGTTCGCTCGCCTTCGCCAGATCCAGACTTAGATGTAGCTGCGCTTTCGTCCGGCGCTCATTGCTATCAATCTCCGGACTGACTGAGGAATTCTCTGGAATAGTCGAAAGAAAGTCGAACTGACTCAAATCAATTGCACAGCCATTGAGATCTCGAACCAATTCCAACATCTGACACAAGTTATTTCCGGGCCACTTTCAACTTAACGGTAAAGTCTCGGCGATTGATCCGGCCATGGAAAAAGCTTCGCTAGCCGAATGATAGCTGCTTATCGAATAAAGACTCTTGCCATATGTCCAATCAACGAAGGCGTGATCACCGTCACCTGCGGTTTGAATCACCACTTCTCCATGTTTCACGGGCATGTGGACTTCTCTCATGAAACCAATAATTTGTAGACTTTCTTGTTTTGCCGAAGACATTGAATAAAGTGTCGCGCCTCCGCCAATCTTCACACTCCACCCATTTAGATCAAAAGTCGCCTTGCAATAGCCGGTTGTACTTTCGGTACCAGTCATGACGACATGCATGCCCTGGTTTAGGCTCACCTCAATGGATCTATTTGCGATGGTTCCACAGAATTGTGAGCGCCGGTTTTCGATTGTCTTCAGCCAGCTTCTAGCGCTGGCGGATGATGAATATTTGGTGCCGCCAAAATCGCCGAAGTAACGAGCTAATCCGGAACACCAGGGAGGATTGCCAATTTTGGGGCTGTTCAGTGGTAGGGGTGACTGACACTGGTACAGGCTTACTTTGTAGGACGTTCGGGTATATGAGGTTTTGGCGGACATTTTGGAGGGGATTTTGTTCGGAGCCAATACAGGTAACAAATTCTTGCCCACCAGGTATCCAAGTGCATTAGAGATTGGAGATGGGAACAGGGAGGTGCTCCTAAGTTTATAAGGCGGCATCGAACTGGAAGTCGTATGAGCATGTTTGGGGCTGGCTGCTGAAGTTCCACATGACGCAGTCGCAAAAACCAGAAAACCAATGACAGCGCTTCTCGGGCCGAGACCAACCATGCCAGATATTTTGGTCACCGTCTCAGCCTATGCTTTCGAGTCGCCCCAAGGCGGTAACTGTGATACAAGTTGCCCCCAAATATTTTAGGCATGCTTTGCGAAGCTAATCCAGCTGACGCTACTCCTCCTGATCGTTTGCCGTCGACGGTGAATTTGTCCATGATCTGCCTTCAGATGTAGTTGTTAATTCCCTAAACCTGACGCTGTGATGGCTCTTTGGACCTGGCGTCCATGATGGACTTTCGATTTTCGCGGTCACGTTTATGGAGGAGATGTCAGAGCGTTTTAGCGCGGCAATTCCTAGTGGGAACAATGCCCAATCGCCTGAGAGCATTTACCTTCCGCATGGGGTTGGCGCATCTGCACTGGTCTTATCAATTGGAAAACTCGACGCGTGTTGTGGATAGGAGAGTCCCCAAGCTATTCCAACCCTGAATAATCCGCTAAGGACTATCATCAGGACTCTTCTTGTGCAGCTGTTGGTTGGCTCGATTGGATATCCACCTTGAGCATCTGAAGGGTATTCTGGGTGCCCCATTTCCTCAGCAGGGTTCTCCTGCGAGTTACCATGCTGATCCGACTGGGCCGGGATATTTCATCGAGCAGAAGAAGGTCGAACTGCGTTTGCAGAGTCCGTTAGCGTCGTTTTCGTCGATCTTAATTGAGGTCATTTTGGGTTCCAACTTTCCTCCCGCCTGATTTGAATTCATTATCGGAGCTTGCGGAAAGATCCGGAGCTCTTTGTCAGGTGAAATTCTGCTGTCACTTGTTGTGTCGTAATCGGGTGAGTTGGAAGGGACAGCGGCCCAATTGATTGGGTGGTGACTCGAGCAGTTGCTGCTTGAAAGCTTTATGTAGCCTGTGAACTCTGTGTGAATGTTCGAGTTTTGCAGCAACCCAAAAATGCTGCTCAATAGAATGGCCCGTATCAAGGCGCTACACATTTGAATCTGCAGGCTCAGGACCCGACGTAGTTGTGAAAGGACTTTAGATGACAGAATCCAAGAGCGTTATAGTCTTTGGCGCAGACGGATACATAGGTTGGCCCATGGCGATGCACCTTTCCAAGCTCGGTCATCGTGTCACTGCCGTCGACAATCTTGCTCGGCGTAGTTGGGACGTTGAAGGTGGGACTTACAGCCTGCTTCCTATAGCTTCGATGGAAACCCGTGTCGCCCGCTGGAAGAAGGAGACCGGCCGAGAAATCACCTGGCGGAATCTGGACCTTTGTGATGCTGAGGCTCTCGATGCTCTAATGGTCGAGTTCATGCCGGATGCGGTGATTCATTTTGCCGAGCAGCGAAGCGCTCCGTTTTCAATGATTTCTCGTGAACATGCAGTTCGAACCCAGGTTAACAACATTGTGGGCAATCTGAATCTCCTCTACTCAATTCACGCGATTGTGCCAGAGTGCCATTTAATCAAGCTGGGCTCTATGGGAGAGTACGGGTCTCCAAACATCGATATCGAGGAGGGGTACATCACGATTGAGCATAACGGAAGAGTGGACACTCTGCCATTTCCGAAGGTACCTCACAGCTTTTACCATCTATCAAAAGTCGCAGACTCACAGAATATTCACTTTGCCAGCAGAGTGTGGGGATTGCGTGCTACAGATCTCAACCAGGGAGTCGTATACGGCGTTCAGACCGATGAGACCGCGCTGCATCCAGAGCTTTCCACCAGGTTGGACTTTGATTCCATCTGGGGAACTGCGCTCAACCGGTTTTGCGTACAGTCGGCCGTAGGGGAGCCTCTGACGATCTATGGGAAAGGTGGCCAGACCAGAGGATACTTGGACATCCGGGACACGATGGCGTGCATCACTCTCACTCTCGACAATCCTCCCGATGTTGGTGAATGCAGGGTATTCAACCAGTTCACCGAGCAGTTCAGTCTGAATGATCTTGCATCTGTTGTGATGTCAGCACGCGAAAAGATGGGGCTTCAAACTGAAATTGTTCATATCCCCAATCCGCGCGTTGAAGCCGAAGAGCATTATTACAATCCCAAGCATACGGCGCTAATGGATCTCGGGCTCAGGCCTCACTATCTCTCTGACACTCTCGTGACATCGGTAATCAAAATCGTAGAACAGCACAAGGGAATCGTGGACCCGGTTCTCTTGCAGATACCGAGTGTCGACTGGAGAACAGGTGGCAATGAGATCTGGGAAAAGTATGCCAACCAGGATGAGTTCAAGTTCAATGCCAGAAGGACAGCAAGGCTGATCGATTCGGCTAGGCATTGACATACATGTCCAATCGGGACGGATCTGTGTGATTGTCATTGTGACGGGTTTGTGTACGCCCCGCCATAGGTTAAAGTCTTGGTGTGGATAATTCAACTGGACCGAAGCGGTCCGAATTGGGCCCGGATCTGGCGAAGTTTACACGGAGATATTCAAGGAGTAAGTTGCTTGGAGTCTTCACCGCTTTCGTCTGGGTTTTTGGACTAATCGAAGTTGCCCTGGCTGATATTTTTAAAACATCCTGGCATGTATCAGTAGGAATTTCCGTGTTCGCCGTTGGGGTGCTCGCAGCGGCTGCGTTTTTGTACTACCGTGCCGGCACGAAGAATTCGGTGCCGCCGGCTTCTTGTTCGGCTTCATTCGCTGACCATGGCTGTTCTCAGCCAGGATGTGACAAGGCTGGCGGCGGGTGCATCACGAAGTTTGACACCGAAATTAATGAACGTATCGCCCAGATGGAAAGAGAGAAGCTGTCACTCTTGCTCCGACGGAAGGCTGGAGTTGGATTGGTGCTGCCTCTTTTTTGGCTTGCCGTGGGTGTCAAGGTGGCGTTATCGCCTGGTATCGGTACCCAACTGGGTGGGTTGGCACTTATAGTTGGTTCAGCCGGCCTGATAGCTACTCGGCTGTATTTGGGGGCTGGCATCTTTTCTCGATAGGCCGTTTGAGGCGCACACGGCTATTTCTCGAGATTGTGTTCGCTGTCTCCGCATCTGTGACATTCCACCTCTATGGTGACATGGTCGATTCCGTATCTTTCCTTCATCTGATCTTTTATTTTCTGTACCTTGACCTGAGCCAGGTGGAGAGTTGCTCCGTCCTCCATAAGTACATGAGCCGACAATGCGGTTGTGTCTGAAGCCAAGTTCCAGAGATGGAGGTGGTGAACATTCAGGATCTGAGGGTCTGCCTCTATGACTTGCCGGATCTCGTCGGGACTGATCGCACGTGGGGTTGATTCAAGCAAGACTGATACGGTTTGGCCCAGCAGCTGCCATGACGAAGCCAGGACCAGAATGGCAATAATAATCGACCCTATAGCGTCGGCCCTATAGAAACCGAAGATTTGGATGGCGGCGCCCGACAATGTGGTGAAGAACCACCCAGCCGCATCGCCGGCCATGTGCACCACCCCAGCGCGCATGTTCAGGCTTTTACCGGAGTTGTGGTGAAGGGCTCTAAGCGAGAAGGTACTCACGAGCAGCCCCGCAATTCCAAGGATTATCACCGGAGGGGCTAACACGGCATGTGGGCGGATTATGTCTTTGACAGCTTCTGCAATGATCCAGATTGACGTTGCAAGCAGGATCGCTCCGTTTATGAGAGCGCCAAGAACTTCAGCTCTCACCAGTCCGAACGAGTGCTTTTGCGACACTGGCCTTGATGCCAGCACTATGGCTGCGTAGGCGATGGCAAGACTTGCCGTGTCTGCAACCAGATGTACGGCGCTTGCCAACAGTACGAGTGAATTCGCGTAAAAACCAAAACCCGCAATAAAGATGAGGAAAACTATGTTTAGCGTCAGTACTTTGGAGGTGGTTGACCTTTGCTTGGCGCGGATGTTTTCGATTTGATTCTGAGTTCCTAAGTTACTGTCGACCATTTGGTAGACGGGCTCCATTCTGAAAGTCAACCGTGGGCTGCTGCATTTTCAAGGCTAATACTCGCTATATGAGTTCAGGTTCTGGCGGTCTCGATCCTAATTCAGCTTGTGGTGTGGCATTCGGGGAAGTTTGTGTGCGCCGGTTCCAGCAATTCTCTAGCGCGACAATTGCCATTCCTGTCCGATCCTTGAAATCAATCAGACTAGCCTCGAATGCCCAAGCAGCCGCGTGCATATTGGAGGTGGACCAGTCTGTGTTTGATGATTTGTTAGCTGCAAACAAGAGATATTCAAAGGCCTTTTCCCTAGCCGGGTTGGCACCCAGGGCGGCACGAGAATTGGCTGTGGTGACTTGCATGGACAGCAGAATTGAGCCATTGGCAATGCTTGGTCTTGTTCCCGGGGATGCCAAGATTCTTAGAAACGCTGGTGGCAGAGTCACCCCCGACGTACTTCGATCCCTCATCTTCGCGACCTCTTATCTGGGGGTGAAATACGTCATAGTTATGCAGCATACAAAATGCGCCCTTACTTTGCTGAGTGACGATGAGGTAAAAGCCCGCCTTCGGTCGGAGGATTTGGAAGTTGGCGATCAGCCATTTTTGACTATGTCTGATCCTGATTCAGCACTGGCCGCCGATGTCGGACTTGTGCGTACTTGTCGTTCTCTTCCCCCGGAGATCAGCGTTGAAGGCTGGAGATACGATGTTGATAATGGATCCGTCTTCCGTATGGTTCTTTAGGGACTTCATCAGAGTTCGGAGGCCCTCCAGAGAACCTGGGCGTTGCTAGGCGTTGCTCTCTTTTCGCTCTTCAGCCACTCGGTCACTCTGGTCTTTTCTGTGTTGACCGGACTCTAAGAGTCTCTGGCTTTGCCGGCTTCTTTTCCTGTTGAAGGGATGGCTTGCCTCCGGTTCCACTTCGAGCGGTAACTTTGGTATTTCCCCTCGACTTGCCAGGTGGAGTTGGAAGCTGTTGTCAAGGGTCTTTCGAAGCTGTGTGCAGTGGGTGAACTGGTCGATCTCTGGATCATCGATCCTTTCAGACGGTTATAGGTTACAACATGGTCTAGGTCACCTTCCCCTATTGAAATCCTTGCTGGTACTGCGACAGGGGGAGGCATACCCGCCTTTGTGATTGTCTTTTGAGAGGTACCCGCGTAGTGGATCGGTACATATTTGGCTGGTGTGGGCCGCACTGACTGTCTTATGGTTGGAACCTCCAAAAAAGGCATATGCCATTTTGCTTTCTTGGTTCTTTCTGTGCCTAAAGGACCAGCACGTCCGGGAGAACTTTGTGTACTTGGCTTTGTCTTGCAAGTGGGGCAGCCAGACCGACATGTCCACCTCTTTTGTCAATTGGCGAAGCTGTTCGATAACGTGTCGGTCCTTGTTGCTTCGGGACCCACGGAGCCGTGAAAAGAACAAGGTAACAATCCTGGTCACATGATTTGTCAGGTCTTGTTCAAATGTCGAGTTCCCTTGCCCGCGTTCATGATAATAACGATCGCGATTGGACCATACTTGTTTGAGCCCCAGTGATGTCGCTTCTATGAATTCGAAGGTGTCCAGGCTGACCCATCCCGATCGTCCGGATTTGGAAATCCGCTGGAGCGTTTGGGCATTTACAGGGTTGCGATTGCGACTTAGAATTTCAGGTGTGCAGCCTAATATTAGAGGAAAGTATGCGTTGTGCTGGCAAAGTGCAAAAGGTGACAAAAGTGGTCGGAATTAGCAGGGTTCGTAACTAGGGTTTAACCTGCGATTAATCAAAATACAAAGTTGAGAGAGTTGAATAGGAGAATTTGATGGGACTTCAATTAGGTGATGTAACGCCCGATTTCACTGCAGGTACCACGCACGGCGAATTGAGCTTTCATGAATGGCTTGGCAACAGCTGGGGAGTTCTGTTTTCGCATCCCGCCGACTTCACTCCAGTGTGTACGACTGAACTTGGTGAGGTTGCACGACTGAAGGATGAGTTTACGAAGCGGAATACCAAGGTCATAGGTCTTTCGGTCGATCCGGTTGAAAAGCACCTGGAGTGGGAAAAAGACATCGAAGAGACCCAGGGAAGCGCGGTTAATTTTCCGATGATCGGCGACCCAGAGCGCAAGGTTGCAGACCTTTTTGGAATGATTCATCCGAATGCTTCAAACACGTTCACAGTTAGGTCGGTATTCATTATTGACCCCGCTAAGAAGCTGCGCCTCACAATCACCTACCCTGCATCGACCGGCCGTAACTTCCAGGAGATTCTTCGTGTTCTCGACTCGCTCCAGCTCGTTGACAGGTACTCGGTTTCCACGCCTGTCAACTGGAGGGAAGGAGAGGACGTTATCATTGCTACTTCGGTGACTGATGAGGATGCCAAAGCGAAGTTTCCAAAGGGATTCAAGACGCTGAAGCCATACCTGCGTTTGACCCCGCAACCTAACAAGTAAGGCTAGTTGGTAGGGAGACCAGGAGCCTGATGGGAGGAGTGCGGTCTAAGAGAACGCTCTAGGTCGCTTCTAGCTGCTGTCTTTCATTGTCTATGGCAGGGTTGATGTGCCCGTATCGCAGCCGGAGTCTATATGGTGTGACGATGCGGGCACAGGTCACTGACTTAGCTGTGCACGCAGTCCGAATCATAGAGTAAGGTCTAGAGTTCTGAGCATTGTATTGAACTGGAAGAAATCGTAAGATATTGGCTTGTGGAAGGGGCCTCATCCCCCAACGCAGAGTCGCAGGTATTGGACCCGTCGACAATGGTGGCGTGATTACAGCGATGTTGGGTGAACCCAAACCAGGGGACTGGGGAAGTGGCCCCGTTAGCAAGCTCGGGAAAGTTCATGCTTGTTTAGTTGCTCCTTTGGCTTTAAATTGTTTTTTGCAGGTAGATGCGAATGCTCATTTTGGTCGATGTTATGGTATTTGATCTTTTTTCAGCAACTCAGAGGTGGGCTAATGCAGATCAGCATGCAAGTGGATTATTCCGGAAGTTTTTTAAGAGCCGTTGACCAGGTTGTTGCATATGAAAAACGTGGTCTTGATATCGCTTGGGTTGCCGAGGCATATGGTTTTGATTCCCCGACGCTCATGGGATATTTGGCGGCGAAGACGGATCGCGTCAAGATCGGTGCTGGAATAATACCGATATATTCCCGGACCCCCGCTCTGATAGCGCAAACGGCAGCGGGACTTGATGAAGTTTCTCAGGGAAGGGCAATACTCGGGCTTGGTGCATCCGGACCACAAGTCATTGAGGGATGGCACGGAGTCGCCTATGATCAGCCAATAGCTAGGACCAGGGAGATAATTCATATTTGTAGAAGCGTGTGGTCCCGTCAGCCGCTCGTGAACGATGGGATATATCGAATTCCGCTACCGGAAGGAGAGGGCACCGGGTTAGGCAAACCTCTCAAGATCATTACCAAACCTGTGAGAGAAAATATTCCAATCTACGTAGCGTCGCTCGGGTACAAGAACGTTGAGATGACCTTTGCGACTGCAGATGGCTGGCTGCCCATTTTCTACGTCCCTGAGAAGGCTTCGGACGTCTGGGGCAAGGCCATAAAGGCCGGGCTTGAAAAGCGGGACCCCGGTCTTGGGGCTCCTGAAATCGTCGGGGGTGGAATGCTGGCAATTGGCAAGAACGTTGAGCATCTCAGGGAGTTGGGCAGAGGAGTGCTCGCCCTTTACATCGGCGGGATGGGGGCCAAAGGCAAGAACTTCTACAACGACTTGGCAGTCAGGTATGGTTACGGGGAACAAGCCAATAAGATCCAGGATCTGTATCTTTCCGGCGAGAAGGCGAGAGCAATGGCGGAGGTTCCTGACGAACTTCTCGAGGCGACATCACTCATTGGGCCAAAGGGCTATGTGGCGGAACGTCTGGCCGCGTACAAGGAGTCCGGAATCACAATACTGGGTGTTACTCCTGTTGGTGATGATCCGCTGGGATCTTTTGACACACTTGCCGAGATTGTCAACCAGATAGGCTGACCTGGGATGAGAAGTCAGGTGGTTTCACCTTGGTCCAAAGAGGAAGCTGCTGAAGGGGAATAGGTTTGGGTTACCTGCCTGAAGATGTGCTCCCGGTAGAACTGGAGTTCGACCACGCTTTCCTTTATATCATCCATGGCGCGGTGGCCCCTGGACTTCACTGGTGCCGTCTTTATTAGGTCCGGGAACCACCTTCTGCCTAGCTCTTTAATTGAAGAGACATCGACCGACCTGTAATGCAGGAAATTTTCGATATCAGGCATGTACTCGGCGAGGAACCTCCTGTCAGTTCCGATCGAGTTGCCGCAGAGCGGCACGGAGCGCGGCGAGGAGATGTGTTTCCTAATGAATTCCAGCGTGAGATCGCTCGCCTCCTGCAAGGTTATTTCGGAATGGAGGATCTCTTCAATGAGATGACTCTTGGTGTGCATGTTATGCACGACTGAATCCATGGCTTCAAGTTGGTCGGGTGTGGCCGCTATGACTAGGTCCGGACCTTCCTCTAGGATCTTTAGGTCATCGTCAGTTATGAGTGTCGCAATTTCGACAATTGTGTGTCGCTTTGGGTCCAACCCAGTCATTTCTAAGTCAATCCACACGAGCATTTAGGTAATATTAGAGGAAAGGCAGCTAGATTTGTATTTCTGGAGGGGGATTTTTAGATAGGAGCTCTTCAGTGGTTTATACTGGCAGGCCGTTGGTCGTTATTCCGACCTACAACGAGGCTGGCAACATTGGCGAAGCGATCCGGCGCATTAAGAGACAGTTGCCAGAGATAGATATTCTCGTTGTGGATGACTCGTCGCCGGATGGCACAGCAGATGTGGTCAGATCCCTTTCCGAAATCTATCCAAACATCGAGGTGATCCAGAGGGAAGGAAAGCTTGGCCTTGGCTCGGCTTATCGCCTGGGATTTGGAATTGGACTCGAAAGAGGAGCCACCAGCCTCGTAGAGATGGATGCCGATCTTTCTCATGAGCCGGAGGCGTTGCCAGAGTTGATTCGCGCGGTTGAGGAAGAAGGGGCAGATCTCTGTATTGGCTCGCGTTACGTTCGCGGAGGTGCCTCGCCTGGCTTGAAAACCTACAGGC
>DAHXKX010000081.1 GCA_027366165.1 Actinomycetota bacterium | reverse complement strand
CTGACTATACTATTGACGGTGAATTTGACACTCTCGAACCGGGGCGACTATGTCGTGCGCGCGGCGATTTGCCTCGCCTCCGCGTACGAGTCAGGTGTACCTACAAAACGGCATCAAGTCTCTACTGAAATGGGGATACCGCGGACCTTTGTCTCCCAGATCCTGGGCAATCTCGTTCAGGCCGGCTTGGCTGTTTCTTCCGCTGGCAAGGATGGCGGTTATCGACTTTCTCGTCCTCCGGCTTCGGTGACTCTTCTCGAGGTCGTAGAAGCTGGTGAAGGCCCGCTTACCCTTGGGACCTGTACTCTTGGCGATGGTCCTTGCCGCTGGGATGCAGTTTGCCCGCTGCACGAGAGCTGGGGTTCGGCGAGTTCCGCCCTTCGCAAGGAGCTGGCCGCGACAAGCCTTGCCGAAATAGCCGAGCGGTCTAGGGCGATTGAAGCCGGGACCTATAACATTCCGGCCGACGCACATCGGGGGATAGTGTTCACGATGTCAGTGGCTGATTCGGTTCAAGTCGAGTTGGCCGCTCCAAAGGTGGCGATCAAGCTGAGATCGGGTGGTTCGTGGCTTGCTCCACACGTTGAGGCGGCATCGGCAGAGGGAGAGGCTATCCGAGTACGTGTCGGACCAGCAGGAGCAGGTTGGCTTGGTAAGATTGTTGCGGTGCATCTAGGTGAGCCAGAGGGGACTGATGAGGCCCTTGTGATCCCTTTTACCTGGGAGGCAACCGGTCCGAGTGGGTTGTTCCCGCAACTTGAGGGCAAGCTGCGACTTTCTGCTGTTGACCCAGAACGGGCCGAGCTGGCTCTTTCGGCGCGTTATAGGCCTCCGCTTGGCCGTGCAGGACAAGTACTTGACGAGACTTTGCTCTCCCGAATCGCCGCGGCCACGGTCCGTTCTTTTCTGCGTCGGGTCGCACGAACGTTGGAGGAGATGCCGCCAGGCGGTGCCACTCTGCAGGCCGATTCTCCTGTGTCTTTGAAATCGCGACAGTCATACCCGGATGATTCCTTGGCTGCGAAGGTCGATTCTGGTCAGTACGACGGAGCCGCAGAAATTTAGACGGTACCTCAGACTGTGTGGCTGAATGCCAGCAATGGATTGAGATTGACCAGGTGGACTCTACTGAACAATGGGACTTGATGAATCATGTGCCTCGAGCGACCTATTCGTTTGGTCGGCCGCATCCGAGGCAAGCAAGGAGACTGCATCACGTGGTTGAGGGGTCCTCAAGAGGCGGCGAATTAACGTGAGACATCGCTCTAGTTGGTAGGGCGTCCAATTCGAACGCGCCAGATTTTGGGGCCACTCTCCATGTAATCCCAGGTGAAGTGCCCTTTATACTCTGCTTCAAACTGGTACTGGAGGGGCTTGGGATCGTGGTCGTTTACAAGCAGGAATCCCTTTCCCGGAGCTAAAGCTCTGTAAGAAGCGAATATTTCTGCATGCCGCTGCGCCGGAGCAAGTGCGCGAACATCCAATTCGTTGTCGATAGGTGCATTTCGTGTTGTGCTCATCGTTATCGGCTCGCTATTACGGAGATCAATCATGCGGTGAAGTGCGACCGTCGTCTTGTTTGCCAGGTCTGGTCTTTGAGCTTCGAGTATCGCCCAAGCTGATGCAGTTATGCGAGCAGCCTGGTCTTTCAGCCCAGATCTTGCCAACTGTTCCGTCGAATCTAGAAGCAGCGAAACCAAGGAAGTCACGAAATCGGCGTCACCGCCATTTGTTGCGGACTTTTTGGCAGCTTCGAAGAGTTCATGCATTTCGCTCAACAAGACTGTCAAATCCACCTCTTGCGAGTGGAGAAGTTGGGGCAGAATCAGCTCATTCTCCTTGCTTACATGCTGGGAAAAAAGCGAGGCGAAGCTTTCTGCATGTTCTGCGGCTGAAGTGTTGCTGACAGAATTCTTTAGGGCGGCTATTTCGCCAATCAATACCTTATGTTCGGACGTCATTTGTCCTATCAGGTCTGAAAGTCCCAACTTGTCGATCGCGGCTTGATAAATCGTATGTTCTTCGGCGATCGCATGTGGAACTACTTCAGAATTGAGAAATGTCACCAACGCCGAAACTGCAGAGTCAGTGGACTCATTGTTTGCAACTTTGCCACTTATGGATTTGACCTGCAAATCAACTTCTTCATCTAAAGCCGCATGGTGGGCCAGCATAGCGTGATACGCCTCATTTTGGGTTAATGTCATGTCACACAACTCCTCTTGAAATAGTCCAGTTCTAAATCGATGCCTTCATAATTTCTAGTATATACTAGAAAAATGATGGACGAGAAATCGGAACTGGGTAAGCCATCCTTGGGAAGTCTTAAAAGTGACATATTTCTGAGAGAAGCCAAGGCTTTGGGAGATCCGACAAGATACCGGATCTTTCGTTATGTGGACGAGGCGGGGCGTCCGGTATATATCGACGAACTGACAGCTTTCTTGCGTGTGAACCACAATGCAGTGAGACAGCACCTTGCGGTATTGAAAGAGGCACGCCTCGTTTCGGAGCAGCTGGAAAATCGCTCAAAGCCTGGACGGCCAAGACTGAAATACACATTGCATCCCCAAGTTCGGGGATCCTGGGGAACCGAAGGGCCCTATCAAGCCGTGGCGATCCTCATGGCTGAGGCTATGAAGTCTAAGCGACCTGCCAGAGAGGTTGGCCGTGAGGCTGGGAGAAGGCGGGTTCAGGGATTAAATGGACAAGAAAAGGACCTTTTGACGGTCCTGAGCGACAATCTGGCTGAAGAAGGATTTGACCCAAAGGTAGTTGGAGTTGATGATGGGTTTGATGTTGTCTTGCAGCAATGTCCTTTCGTTGAAGTTGCATCCGTGGATCCAAACACTGTTTGCGAAATCCACTTGGGGCTTTTAGAAGGCCTCATGCACGAGCTGGACCCTCAACTTGACCTGAGTCTCACTGTTCATGACCCAAGACGGGCCGGATGCCGCGTAAAAGTAAGGGGTATCCATGATTAGCTTGGCTGTCGCGTAGCGCCCTTGGCGCCTGACAGGTCTTAGCAGAGGTCTGTGCAACTCTTACGGCCCGTGGCAGCGACAGCTGATTTGCAGTGTAGGACTCGTTGAGCCATCAGATGCTTCGTAAGTCGAGATTTGCTAATTCGGCTCCAGGCCTGGTACTGGGGGGTGCCCAGCACTGGACTCCGGTGAAATCTCCCGCTACATATCGATCCAGTGCGTCGGCGGATTCATGTCAAGCACCCGTAAGAATGAATTCGCGAGAGCCTAATCAGGACCAAAAAACGATTGAGAAGGTCAAAATAGCTGTGTAATTGGAATTGGATTGCCCAGGTGGAGAAACCACCTGCCGACTGGATTTGAAGGCGCACGATCACCGGTCAGAATGTTTCGAAGGCCGCTGGCTGCGGTGGGAATGCAAATGGTGACTTAGTTGTGCGGCGATGTCCTGGTTGGCACGAACATGAGGTATGCCGTTGTGTGGACCGCCAATTTGAATGTTCCACCTCCCTCGTACGATGGACAACTGCTTAGCTGGAACCTGCAGAGTAAAGGCCACCCTTTGTTGAAAGCCTCACTATAACAAAAGGGCTTTCGTCATGGGCTGAATCGCTCAAGAATGTAATTAGGCCGCAGAGTCAAATGGCATCCTGTCCCGGTACTGCTGTCATTGTGGGACCTGGTAGCCCTGATGAGCTGCGCTTTAGGGGCTTAGATTAATTCCCGAGTTAGATTGGACCACTTCCATGAAGTTGGAACAATATGCGTGAGGGATCCTCCCGGCAATGAAAGATTTCCTGTCGGGTTGAAGTTTGATGTTGTGGGGGTCGACGCTGCAGTTCATTGCCTCGGGGCTTCTGCGGGCCTAAACACTTTGCCGACTGAAAGGAGTAGAGGTGTCATCGCGATGATGACTAGCTCTCACGAGCTGACAAGCCTATTAGTGCCCTTTTTACCTTCGGCAAGCTCTGCCTTGCCATTTCAAGTCTCAGATTGTGAGAGTACGCGGGAGTTCTCTTTAAATATCTCTGATCCCCGTTGGTTTTCTTGCCGCGACGCGGTCGTTGTTAATTAGGTCGGTTAGTTGCGGCAGGTTCTTTAGAAAGTTGTGAAGATTAATTCGGATTCAGTCGGAAGGGCCTTTTCAGCAATTGGCCGCCAGTGATCTGGCGGAAATGCTATGTCCGAGGTGGACTTGTTTGCCAGGCCTGGGTACTGATCTGGTGGGAAATACTCGCGATATCGTGTACTCCCCTCGCCGTCCACCTGGCGGGCATGGTGCCGGCACCATGACGGGAAAAAGTGTCGCGACGCTGATCGAGTTACTCGGAATCGAAATCTGACTGACCGACTCTTGCTTATGCACATCCTCAGTGACAGTGGTCCATCGGAATCGAGGGACTACTGTCACTGAGTCGTATCGGGGAGGGTTTTGACGGTATTTTTTAGAAGCCACGTCGCAACCATCACGCTTGCCAAGCTTGTGGCTCCCAAAGCAAGCAAAAGCGTGGGAAGTACGATGAAGGTGACGAGTGCGCCAAAGACCAAAGGTGCAGAAACCTGGACCGCCCGGTTGACGGATGTACGTAGTCCCACTGCAAGACCTTGATCTTGTGGCGGGGTGGCTTTTGCAATGAGACTTATAATCGAAGTTTGAGAGAGTCCATTGCCTAGGCCAAAAATTACCATGCATGCACCTTGGACGAGAATCCAGGAAGAGAGCGGTACCGCCATAAACACCAGGGCCATTCCAAGAAGACTTACATTCAGTAGACGCTGGGTGTCGAATCTGGCATGCAATACTCCTGTCATTGCCGCTGCACCGGCACTTGCCGCCGATCCCAGGGACAGCACAATGCCTATTTCCAAAGGATCCCAACCTGCTCGATGTAGAAACACCACATAGAAAGAGTTTCGTATCGCGATAAGTGCGAGGCGGACGACTGAGCCGACGATGATTAGGCGGAATGTTGGCAACCGGAGAAGTTTGAACGCGCGTCCAAAGTGGCGGCTTTCTAGGTCCGATGGTTTTTGGGCCATTGATTTGGCAGTGTCATTGACGGGGGTCTTCGAGGAATTACGCCCAGTCACGGAAAAAGCCACTGCGGCGATTGATGCCGCGGCAACAAGAAACGCAGTGGTAATGCTGGCACGCGATATAAGCAGTCCAGCAAGGAAGGGCCCACCAAAATTACCGGCTTGGGCGGATAGGCTCAGCCAGCCAATTCGATGGGCCCGCCTGTTCCCCTCTTCGCGTTCTCTTGTAACCGCTGTCTGAGCACCAATCCAGGTAGCAGACCGACCCAATCCGGCGATCATTTGCCAGAAGCCGAACAACCACACGTTGTTGACCGAAATGCTGAGCATTGTCGCAATTGCTGCGGCAATTGCACCTATGAGAACAATGTTGCGGCTACCGAGTCGATCGGCAGCCGCGCCGATAGGTATTCCAAGGATCATGGGAGCAATCGATACCGCAGCCACGTCCACTCCGATTGCAAACGAGGATCCGTGCATATTTAAAACCCATAAAGGGATGAGCAACATGATCATCGACTGAGAGATTCGTTGTCCGATGGCAATGCTGAATACCAGATTTGCAGAGTGCTTGGCGATAGTTGGCCCCCAATGTACCTTTGAAACGGTTGTATTTCTAAGGTACGATCATATTTCCATTCCGTCGACTTTGCCTATTGATGGGTGTTCGAGTTAATTTATTATCTGAAATCTTGATGGCGACAGGTGGATTGAGTTTGTCAGAAGTCGAGGAAAATTGGTTGTCTTGTATTGTTGCGAAGGCAACGCAGGCAAAAGACAAGGGCAGACTTTACGCTGGTCTTATCGCAGGGAGACAGCTTGGCGACAGACGGTCACTTGGCGAGTTCTTATTTAGAAGGTCCGCCGATTTGGCCGGCTCATCCATTGGATAGGTCGAAGTAATTCCTGTGGAAAGTCCGCACCTGTGCGGTGGCTGTAGTGACTTTCCAAGCTGCCGATGTATTTTGGCTGTGATCCGGCCGCGCCCAGTGTGCAAGCCTGAGTTGAGTTGTTTAAACTGAGGGTATATTAAGCACCGTGATGGCTCGCTGGGCTGTCGGTGCTCGGGGTGGCCGCCCGCAGCCAGATTCATACCGTTTGAATTTGTGCCCTATTATTAGCGCAGCACTTGTGTTGTCAAGTCAATCGTGAAGGGATGTCGTCTAGGCATGGAAATCGACAAGAACATTCTCGAAGAGAACCTCCGACTATGGCTCAGGGAAGACATAGGCCACGGCGATATTAGTACAATGCTCACCGTACCGGCGGGGATTATGGGTAAAGGGCGATTCGTCATGAAGGAAGACGGCGTAATCTGTGGTCTTTCGGTCGCTGCTATGACCTTCAGACTCGTTGACGAAGGAATCACTTTTGCTCCCATGATTGACGAAGGCCAGGCGGTCAAGAAGGGTGAGATCATCGCTGAGGTGTCGGGGGATCTTGGCAAGATTATGGCAGGGGAGAGGGTTGCACTTAATCTGCTTCAGAGGCTGTCAGGAATTTCCACCAAAACCCGTGCCTTCGTGGATGAGGTCCAGGGTTACAACACCAAGGTGTTGGATACGCGTAAGACTACCCCTGGATTACGTTTCCTTGAGAAGTATGCTGTGACAGTCGGGGGAGGGCAGAATCATCGGTTTGGTCTTTTCGATGGAATACTCATCAAAGACAACCACATAAAGGCTGCTGGGGGAATCACCAAGGCCCTTGAACTGCTCAGCAAGTCAGCACCTCACTATCTTGCCGTCCAGGTGGAGGTTGAGACTCTGGATGAGCTCAGGGAGGCCTTGGATCATCGGGTTCCGGCAATTCTCCTAGACAACATGACTACCGAAATGATGGCCGAAGCGGTGAAGATTACCGCCGGACGCGCGAAGTTGGAGGCTAGCGGCAATATGACCGTTGAAAGGGCGAGAGAAGTTGCAGCCACGGGCGTCGATTACATCTCCGCGGGATCGTTGACGCATTCAGTGAAGGCTCTCGATATCTCTCTGAAGGTCTCTTGATTGCTGTGAGGGTGTCCGTCGCCTCGGGCCGACGGGCTCAGTTCCGCTATGTCAATCGAGCTGTGTGTCCGGTGGCAGAACATCCCTGAATGCGCTTTCCCAACCTGTGATGCCCGCCATTTTACGTAAGGTCATGAAATGGTCTTGGGTCACCTATGTTAAGGCGGAGCAAAACTTCCGGCCCCATTACATTTGCACAGCCCGACCCATCGTCTAAATGGACTCTTCCTCTCCGTCATCTGAGAGGATTTGGTTGATCTCGATCTCTGCGTTGCTGATCCTTGATCTGCAGAAGTCTATGAGAACCTTTGCTCTGCTGACCTCTTTTGCCAACTGGTCGATGTCCTGCTCATTGGAGAGGCGTTCCACCAGAACACGCAGCTCGTTGAGTGCATCGACATAGCTAAGTCCTTCGCCGGCAGGTTCAGACACCAGCACCACCTCGTTCTCTATGTTCAACATTTGTCGTTTTCTCGTTCACTGTAGCGACAAAGCTACCATGGCCAACGATCCCCTTGATCCTTTGACCCACTTCGATCTCGTCAATGCCTCTGACGAGGTATCCAGATTCGCTTGCCAGAAGCGAAAAGCCCCTCTTCGACATCTCCTCCGGATCGCTTGCCATGGCGTAACTTTCGAGAAGATCTATGACGTGGCTCTGCTCACGGAGGACGCTAAGGGACTTTGCTTTTGGTAAAGCGGCAAGCGCTTCTATTTGCCGCATTTGTTCTGCAATTAGGTGGCCGCCTGCGGCGTGTACAAGATGGCAGGTGACAGCAAGCTCGGATTTCGCGTTGGCCGTAGAGAGGAAGGTGCCTCCTTTGATCCGCTCCACGTATTGACTAATACGCATATCATGAAGATGGGTCAGCTCGATCGGCCTTCTGACTGATTGATGCGCAATTTCCGCAAGTTGAAGCCTGGCCAGTTCAAGCTCGGAACGCCCCACGTTGTGTATCTTTTGACGGAGTTGGTCGATTTCATCGAGGAACTCCTGGATTCTGGTGACAACAGCACGCGCCACGCTCTGAGGCACGTCAAGATACCTGTTGGCAACCTCCTCGACCAGCGTGGTGTCGGTGGAGTGGCCGATTCCGACCCAGACTGGTATGGAACTTGCTGCGACGGATGTCACGACTTCATCAGTGTCAAAGACTGACAGGTCGGACATGGATCCGCCTCCACGGACAAGGCAGATGAGGTCCAATTCAAATTTCTGAAGCTGTCGTATCGAGCTTGAGATCTGGATTGGCGCCAATTCGCCAGCTGTTGACGCAGGCCTGTACGTCACCTTGAATGCGAATCCGCTTCTGGCGAGTTCTCCAAGGAAGTCACTTTCAGCCGCACTTCCCTGGGCGGTGACGAGTCCGACCCGGAGTGGTACGAGCGGGGTTCCAAGATTATGGTTGTGATCCCATATTCCAAGCTGTCGGAGCTTCGCGCGTATCTTCTCTTTCTCCTGAAGATTTGCCATCTGAGACAGACCGAAGTCGATTTCCTCAATTTGAAAGGAGAGCCTCCCGCCCTTTGGCCAGAAATTCGGCTTCACCCTTGCAACGAGGCTGAGCCCGTTACGCAAAGTGCCAAGAGGCGTCGAGTTCATTTGACTGAGTAGATAAAGTGCTCTGGTCTTCCAGATAACGCAGCTCACCGTTGCCACCGGAGCCGCTGAGCCAAGTTCACCGAATTCCTGAAGGTCAAGATAGTGATGACCTGAGCTATGAGCTGAGTATGACGCTATGACTCCCTTTACCCAGATTCCTTCCGTGCCAAAGCTCTGGTTGAGCGCCGCCTTTACAAATTCGCCCAGCTCTGATACTGACAGGACCATGTTTTCAGAAACTTCGGAGAACAATTCAGCACCTAACGTTTAAAAAAGTGGGTATCAGTAGATACATAAGAAATGCTAACCAATAATTTGCGTTTGAATTGCAAATTTGTAACTAGTTGGCATTGTCTTGGGGGTTATCCTGTGGCAACCGTTGAAGGAGAACGTGCACGCGGGCAAGTCGGCGTGCACATTGTCAGATGAGGCATCGGTCTTCCAGTGGATTTGAAATCAATTGACCTGTTCAATATCTTTTTCGGATGGCACGTCTTCGTTGTCTTTGTACCACCTTCGCCAAATTCCCTTGTGAACCGGAATCAAGTGTGGGATCTCTCTGAGGCCGGGTATGAAAGGTATGGCGAGCAGAAGTATGGTGGCAACGCCGGTCATGTAAACGGCTATTAGGTCAACATTAGTTGAATTGCGGAATCCAGGCATCTGGTACCAGAGGGTATAGAGCCACAGCCAAGGTTGTCCAGGGTAGCTGCCGGTCTCGTTCATCACTCCCCATTGAGAACCGGTGAGGTGCTGGGCTTTGGCCAGAGAAGCGAAATACTGGCCGTCTTCCAGAAAAAGCAGCGGCTTGGTGAAGTTGGTGCCATAGAAGGGTTGTTGAGCGAGAAGATCCGCATCCAACGCGCCTGAGCGAGCCAGCGAGAACTCAGCTGAGATCAGTTCCGGCACGGGTCCGTCGTTAGCCGATGGGACCGAAGGCTGGCCGGAAATGAACGTTACCTTGTCCACTGCCTTGAGATAGGCGCTATCCCAGGCCTGTTGCGTTGCATTTGAGGAGTGCTCATAGGTGCCAAGGGCGAACGCAAGTGACGCGTTGGTGGCGGCCAGTTTCGAAAGTGGTGACAGTACGAACGCATTCGCGGTGTCAATCGGCTGCTGAATTCCCGCTAGTGTTTGCGGAGAAAACAACAGACTCTGGACATTGTTGGATCCGTTGTTGTATGGGGGTCCGTACTTTGCAGTCTCACTGGTACCGGCAAGTTCAGAGGCTGCAGTAGCCATAAAATCAGCTGGCGCTGTCTTTGCCCAGGTGGTAATGGTTGCAGGCGGGTCGTTAGGTGATGAAAGAACGCCCGCAAGTATCACGACGAGTACGGCAACGACCAAAGACGCGAGGGAGGCCTCCTTGACGATGTCGTATTTGCGCGTGGGGCCCTTCCAGTCGCGGGCGTCCGACTGAGCCAACGCCCGACGGGCTACCTTGCCGCGGGTTCGCTGCTGGGGCAAGGGGTGAACCACCCCACGTACCCTGACCATAAGTACGTGTATTCCAACAAGCAGGATCAGGACTATTGGCAGTAGGACAACGTGCCACAAGAGCATCTGCCCGAAGTTCATCAGGTTGAAGAATGCTCCTACCCCTGTTGCGTTCAGTGCGTCCTTTCCGTTGGTTGAAATCCATTGAGCATCGAAGTTCTGTTGAGACAGGTATCCAGAGAAGCATTCGACAATCGACGCGCCAAAGGCTATGACGCCGGTCATCCAAGTCATCGCCCGCCGGCCCCGCCACGCAGCCATCCAAAACTTTCCCCAAAGGTGGATGACGATGAAGGCCATGAAAAGCTCAACGCTCCATAGGTGCAGGCTGTTGAAGAAGTGTCCAACTGAGTTAGTGTGCCACCAGTCCGTGCCGCCCAATGCAATCAGGAAACCTGAGACTATGGCTATTCCCAACGCTGCCAGGCTGGCCACGCCGAAGATGTAGATCCATGACGCCACGTAGGCCGGTTGCTGATCGGGTAGTAGCTTCGACGGAGGAAGCAGTCTTATTCCCGTTCTGCGTATTTTTGCGGTCCACATGCCCTCTGATTCGCTGTTTTCGCCGGACTGTGGTTCGGCTGTCTGTGCGCCCAACGACTCTGAGGTGGTAGGGAATTTCCAAGCATGTTTCGATCCAGGGAAAGGAATATACATGGCGATCACAAATATCACGATCATCAACGCGATCATCAGGATATTGGCGAGCGAAATCGTGAAAATGGACCAATTTACGTAGTGACCCGGCGTATTCAGGTCTATTCCGCCGATCAGCAGAGCAATCAGACTCATAAGTGCTTCCTTTCGTGTGGCGGATCAGAGGCTTCGATGAAGCTCGGCCCGCCAATAGCAGATATGTCTTTTGAGAGCTAGACCTAATGAGCAGATCTCTTGAAATATATATTCTCACAAATTAGGGAAGGTTTCCTTTGAGAAATTTCTTAGGCTAAAGTTTGCAGATCAATCTGACTTTCAGTGTCCAAACTCAACGTATCGGATGCGCGAGTTCAAGACCTCTCATTCCGCTAATTAGTCATAACCGATCGTTGACGACCGATCTGAGGATGATTATCCACATTTCGCAGAGTCAGCAATGTCTGATGATCAGTCAATCACGTCGTTTTTCAAAGTGAGAGACCTTTCCCATCAGGAATCTTTCCAGTGCGTCTACAGCGCCAATTCGGTCTCGCTATCATGGGCGCGAACGCTTTCTTCAAAGTCCTGGAGGTGTCTCATGGTTGCTTTGGACGCTTCTTCGGAATTTCCGCGAACCACCGCTGAGAAGATCGACTGATGTTCTTTGAACGAATGATATAACACGTCTCGGGACTCGTCGCCGAACTGTTTGGTTGATTCCAGCGCCTGTGACAGTGCCCTTGTCAACCTCAGAAGAAGCATATTGCCGGAAGCCTTTGCGAGATGATCATGGAATTGCCGTGCAGTCTTATTGTATGCCGCTGAGTCCAGCTCCTCAAGGGCCGCTTCCATCAAGGTCAAGTCCTCTTCCATAAATCGCAACTGTTCAGGTGTTCGATGTTGCGCGGCCAACTCCATGGTTCGAATCTCAAGAATCTGACGGATTTCCACTAAATTTGAGATGAGAGCGGTGCGGTTCCCTATCATCAGCGCTGTGGTCCAAAGTTGGGCGTCTAACAGATCCCAGTTCTCAAGAGGTTCAATCCAAGTTCCACGTCCATGTTCAACCCTCAGGAAACCCTTGCCTTGGAGGTACTTCACGGCCTCGCGGACCTTTGTCCGAGATGCCTGAAACCTTGCACACAGATCTGCTTCATTGGGCAACGCCTCGCCAAGTGGCAGTTCCTTGCTCCTAACCATGTCAAGTATCTCACTCACGACCGTCATCACAATTCTCCAATCATAGGACATATGAGGACTGTGTGCGAATTTTCGAGACATTTCCTCTTGCCCCTGGACTGCTGAACTCTTCGTTCCGTACCTTGGTTCATTTCGCCAGCGAAAACCTTTGAGGTCAATGTTGTGCCAAAACGCTGGTGGTATAGTTTGCTGAATCTCGGAATCTCGCCGCCTCCCACAGAGGGAATGCTAGACCTTTCCAACAATACATTATTGGTAAATCGCTATACATTAATGATTTGTCTTGACATATGATGTCATACGTGTTAGGACTGGATAAAGTAATACGGGGTGCGTAATGGCTTGCGTTTTGAATGATGGGTGGTTCCATGTCGGAATCCTGGAAGGTGATTTGGTTTGGACAGAATCAGGGGGAAATCTCCGACTGGTTCTCGGATGAACTTTCAAGGGATCTGGGCTAGCAATTCATGTCGCGCATTTGAGAAGAGAAAGTAGACGGCGTACCGAGGGAGTGCGCCGTTGAGCTAAGGCTCAAACTGGCAGGTTAACAGGAGGGGAAATGGTTGCCAAGGACATTAGGTGGTTCATCGAATCATTGGAGAAGGCTGGGGAGCTGACGCGCATTCAAGCCAAGGTGGATTACAACTTGGAACTTGGGCATGTGGCGAAGTTGTCCGAGGAGCGCGGTGGTCCGGCACTGGTTTTTGAAAACGTCGGAAATTACGACATGTCGGTGCTGAGCAGTATGTACACGAGCGCACGGAGATTGGCAATAGCCTTAGGGGCCGATGAAAAATCGTCCCTTTGCGAACTGGCCAGGTTCTGGGCAACCAGGACTCACCACCCAGTTGCTCCAAGCTATGTTTCAAACGACGAGGCTCAGGTATATGAGAACACGTTTGAAGGAGATGAGGCTGATGTCCTGAAGCATATCCCGGTGCCACAACTCTATCCTGAAGATGGGGGGCGTTTCGTTGGAACTGCCATAAGTGTGGTTACGAAGGATCCGGATAGCGACTGGGTGAATGTCGGCACCTACAGGAGCCAGGTCTTAGATGGCAAGACTCTCGGACTGCAGCCCCTCAAGGGAAAAGATTCTGACCTTCACATCCAGGCTGCCCGCAGGAAGGGCCTTGACCGGATTCCAGCAGCGTTCGTTTTCGGTTCCGATCCATTGCTATTTCTGACAGCAAGTACTTTGTTTGGTCGAGGGCTATGCGAATACGACATGGTTGGCGCCCTTAGGGAGGAGCCAATGGTTCTCACCAATGGCAAGTACACTGGTCTTCCCATTCCTGCGAATGCCGAAGTTGTGATCGAGGGGGACCTCATGATCAATGATCTCAAGTTGGAGGGGCCATTCGGAGAGTACACAGGTTACTACTCAGGGACCCCGAGTCCTAAGGTCTGGCTGGATGTCAAGAGGGTATCGTACCGCGACAATGCCGTCTTTCCTATAAGTACCGTGGGACGTCCGACAACTGATATTCACTACATCCAAGCGTTGAACCGAGCAGGCACGTTATGGGGAGAGTTAGAGGATATGAGAATAGACGGCATAAAGTCGGTCTATTTTCTCCCAGAGGCTACAGGAAGATTTGTCGTAGTGGTTTCAGTGGATCAGAAGTACCCAGGCCATGCTGAGCAGGTTGGCATGGCTGTTTTGGGATCGAGCACTGGCCATTATGGAGTCAAATACGTCATTTTGGTCGATGGTGACATTCCGGCCGACGATCTGCCAAGAGTATGGTGGGCCATCGCCACGCGTTCCCAAGCAGATCGGTGTGAGATAATCAAGCGCGGCCGATCTACGGCACTGGACCCATCCTTGCCGATAAATGCAAGAGACATTACTTCGAAGATGGTCCTCAATGCGACCCTTCCCTGGGAGTGGAAAGAGAAGCCAAAGTTGATCGAACTCGATCCCCAAATGGTCGAACATGTCAAGGGCCGATGGACTGAGCTCGGCCTCGCCGACGTACTGCCCCTATAGCAGGGCTCGTGATCTGAGAATGTCAGCTCAGGTCGGGCGGCATTACGGAGAGGATTGACTGTGACCAGAGCAGAGATACCTGCGCGCATTCGGAACTTTGTGTTTGACATCGACGGGTGTTTGGCCGTCGATGGGGAACCGATTCCCGGTGCTTTTGAAACGTTGACTGCACTTCGGGACCGGGGGTACGGCTTCGTGTTTCTCACAAACGACAGCTACCTGTCTACGGCGGCATGGCAAGAGAAGGCGATCACATTGGGGTTTGACTTTCCAGACCTAGTGGTTATCACAGCTGGGCAGATACTTGTCCAGCTGGCCGCCGATCGCTATCCCGGCGGAAAGGTACTGCTATTTGGGTCAGAGGCGCTTGGTCGGGAGGCTGAGATTCTTGGGCTGAAGCTTCTTCCGACAGAGCGTGGCCACGAGGCGGATGTTGTCCTTGTGGCCCGAAGCCCCTCGTTCGACTACGACGATATGACCGCGGGTCTGCGCGCCCTACGAGCCGGAGCGGGGTTTATAACGTCCAGCATGGCCAGGGCGATACCGTCCAAAGGTGGACCGGTTCCCGGCACGGGTGCGACGACAAACTCGATGGCCTTTGCTTCGAGAAGGCGGGCGACCATCGCTGGAAAGCCGAGCGCGTTGGCTGCACGAGTCTGTATGCAAATCGCCGGTTTCGACCGGGAGCAAACTGCGTTCGTGGGTGACGATGTGGAGCTTGATATCGCAACGGCCAAGCGAGTCGACGCGTTCTCAATTCTGGTTCTTACTGGAGCCACACGAGTTGAGGAGGTGGCAGCGCTAAGGCCGCTACTGGTCCCAGACCTTGTGGTGGATTCAGTTGCCGATATCCCGGGAATGCTGTGGGGGTAGTAGGCATGTTTGCGAATGTTACACGGAGTGCTTTGTGCAAAGTGTCAGCTTCAGACGGTGTCCGATTCTTTCCTCAACACGTGACTACGTGAAGAGTCTGCCTTCATGATTTGGTGCCGGTCTGATGGACTTACCCAGCAGGGGGGTGAATCTATTTCGAGGAGTGGTTGAGGATTTCGGGTATAGCGTGCCAGGGCCGCGGATGAACTGCGGATTGTTTTCAGAGGAAGTTGTTGAAGATCGTGGGTGTTGCCACGGGTGAAACTGCTCCAAAAACTACTGACAGTGTCTGAAGTTTGGGAAATTTGACTGCGAAGTATCATAGCTGTAGTGTGACCTCGGTCACACTCCTCCCGGGGGTTTTGCCAACCGGCATTTGGTTGGTTTTTGTGCAGTTAGATAAGTGTTTTGCGGTCACATGGAGGGTATATAAGGGCCTCAAGGGGTGCCTGTTACTTATGTGAAGCGATTTGATGCGTTCGGACAGAGCGTGTCATAAAGGGGGGGGGTGGAAGCATGACCACCATGCATGAAAAGGTTGTACACCGGTTTGCTAGTCCATTTGACGTCAAGACTGCACCCGGAGCTGAGGGCTGGGAGCAGATGTATCCTTACTACTTTCTGTTTTCTGAGGAGAACCGGGAGTGGGAGGATGGGATGCTCTGGTACCAGGATGGTGTACACCATCCTGAGGTACTCTATCCGTTTGACACAATTACCCACGAGTGTTGGCGTACGGCTTTAGGGCAGTACAACTCCCGTATCTTTGCCATCCCACCTGCATATGGCATAGAGCAGCGTATCGTTAACGGCTACCTGTATATTGCCGCAGTTCCGGTTTCATCCGAGGAGCGGATGCAGGAGCGGGTAGAGATTTTTGTACGCCGCGCTGGCGACTATTACGCCAACTGGGACAAGATCTTTGACCAATGGAAGGTCAAGATGGTCGAGCTCATCGAGAAGCTGGAGACCCTCGAGGTTCCTCATTTACCTCGATTGGATGCGGAAGAGGTCGTTACAGAAAGGCGTGGTATAAGCGCTGGCTGGCGACTGGTCGAAGCCTATAATGCCGCGATTGAGAACATGTTTGTGGCTTGGCAGTACCACTTTGAAATGTTGAACATCGGTTATGCAGCTTTCCTAAACCTTTTTATGTTCTGCAAGCAGGCCTTTCCGGGAATCAAGGACGAGTTGATTGCCCAAATGGTTGCGGGATCGGAACTGCTGTTCTTTCGCCCAGACGATGAGTTGAAAAGGCTTGCGCAGCTGGCGATCGATCTTGGCATCGCTGACAAGATAAGGGTCTCGAGCAAGCCGGAGGATATTCTCGAAGGGCTTAGGAGGTATCCTGCTGCAGCAAAATGGGTCGAGTCACTTGACGAGAT
>DAHXKX010000070.1 GCA_027366165.1 Actinomycetota bacterium | reverse complement strand
CCTTGAAGCCTTGGCGGAGGCTGACGCCAAAACGGAGTCAGGAAAAGCCATAGGCCGCTTCATGATCTACGACTCGCTCTTGTCAGAGTATGCAGCCCTTGGATTTGAATACGGGTATTCCGTTGTGCGCAAGGACTCCTTGATCTGTTGGGAAGCCCAATTTGGAGATTTTTCCAATGGTGCCCAGATCATTATCGACCAGTTTCTCGTGGCCGCAGAAGATAAGTGGGACCAGAGATCAGGCCTCGTCATGTTGCTACCTCATGGTTACGAGGGTCAGGGGCCGGAGCATTCGTCGGGACGCATCGAGAGATTTCTACAACTTTGTGCGGGTTCCAACATTGCGGTGGCTAACCCGACCACCTCCTCCCAGTTTTTCCATCTTCTTCGTGCACAGGTTGCCAGGGTGCACCAGCGGCCTCTGGTGGTATTCACGCCCAAGTCGTTGCTCAGGGCCCGTCAGTCCCGTTCCGGCGTAGAGGAGCTGATTTCGGGGTCCTTCAGGGAGGTGCTGGATGATCCATTGGTCACACCTGGCGGTGCAAAGATAGATCCCACCGACGTGAGGCGTCTGGTTCTGTGCTCCGGCAAGGTGGCCTATGACGCACTGGCTAAGCGAGATGCCATCATCGACGGCAATGAACCGGGTGAGATCTCGGCGGTGGTGAGGATTGAGCAGCTGTATCCGTGGCCGATCGATGAGCTGAATGCCATCTTTGCGAAATACACCGCTGTCAAAGAGGTGGTATGGCTTCAGGAGGAGCCCGAGAATATGGGAGGCTGGAACTTCAGCCATGGGCAGCTTCATGCTTTATTGCGGCAGGATTTCGTTCTGCGGCACGTGTCACGTGTGCCAGCAGGGTCGCCTGCAACCGGATCGGCGGCAATGCATGCCTTGGAACTTCAAGACCTCCTATACAGGGCGCTGACGCTTACCGTCGATGCTGTTCGACCGTCCGGTGATCATTAGCGGGGGGCGAAGCTAGTGGATATTTCTGCCTTGCGGATATATCTGTATATCAATTGGCGGCTCTGTGCAATCTGGCAGGGGAGACGGCTAGGCTCTTAGAAGAAAAGCCAGCTGAATTCCCAGTTGTTTGGTCGATGTGGTTCTGGGCGAAGTGTTGTGCGCATATTTGATTTTGGAGCGATTGGTGCGACGTGCTGTCGCTGACGATTGTGCAGGATCTGTTCCTAATGAGGTGGTGTTGTGTACCACTTGATCACGCGGGATTTGCAGGTAAATTAGGTTTCGGAGAGAGTTTTGACCGTCCACATTGGCGACATTGAGCTTCTAATCTTCAAAGGTTGAGATCCATGAGAGTCGCTACCTGGAATGTAAATTCACTCAACGCGAGAATGCCCCGTTTTGTCGCATGGATTAAAGAGACTGGGCCGGATGTGGTGTGCATACAAGAAACGAAGTTGAAGCCCGACTCGTTTCCCCATCTTGAACTGGAGCTGCTTGGATATGAAGCTGCACATTTTGGCCAAGGCCAGTGGAATGGTGTAGCTGTGATATCAAGAGTCGGCCTGACAGATCCAATCATTGGGATCGAAGGCGGCGGCGGGGCGTCGGAGGAGGCGCGCGCAATCACCGTCAAATGCGGTGGTGTTGGCATCGTAAGCGTATATGTTCCAAACGGACGATCTCTAGACAGTGACCACTACGTCTACAAGCTCAAGTGGTTGACTGAATTGAGAGATCACTTGGACAGCGTCTTCAAACCGACTGACAATGTCATTGTCGCTGGGGATTTCAATATTGCGCCCACGGACAAAGATGTCTGGTCTGTGCAGGCCATGATCGGCAGTACCCATGTCTCCGAGCCGGAAAGGCTGGCGCTTCAAAACTTGCTGGACTGGGGGTTGACCGATTCATTGAGACACTTCTACGACGAGGATGGAATCTTCACCTGGTGGGATCACAGGGGCGGGGCGTTCCATAAGAGGCAGGGGTTGAGGATCGACTACCTCCTGGTATCTAAATCTATCGAGTCGCACCTGAATTGGGCGTTGGTGGACAGAAATGCCCGAAAGGGTGACAAGCCATCAGATCACGCTCCAGTAGTAGTTGATTTTTCGATGCCGTAGCTGACTGGCACAATGGTTAGGAGGAGTTGAATGTCGCAAGACAGTGAAATCGAGAATGAAATGATGGCCAGGGGGTTGTGGGCCGAAAAGTTCGTGGAGTTTCAGTCCGACAGGGAAAATCCGCGTCGTGTGGCTTTTGCCCGAGTTGGAAACGCAACTAGAAGGGTCATTGATCGCCTTGTGGCGACGATGGCATCCAATGAAGAACTTGGGAGCATCGCTTCTGAGATCGAGGGCGTCGCCACGGCGCTCGAGCGCTATCCGATGGGAAGGACTTATGAAGGATTTGCCGAGGCGGCAAATGCCGGTTCTCCCGGCGGTTTCTTTGATCATTCGCCCGTTTCCGGTGTGGCAAATCCGATTGCCCCGCCGCTTCAGTTTGAGATTCCTGATGTGGATGCGTCAGGCGAACGGAGGATCCTGGGACGGGCCAATTTCGGTTCGGCATATGAGGGTCCACCTGGATGCGTTCACGGAGGTTACCTAGCTGCTGCGTTCGACGAGCTTCTTGGGCGAGCACAGTCCCTTGGTGGCAATCCTGGGATGACAGCAAATTTGAGCATCAATTATCGCAAGCCGACTCCCCTCAAGTGTGATCTTGAATTTGAAGGGGTTTTGTGGAAGATAGATGGCCGAAAGGTCTATACAAGAGGTACATGCAGGTACGACGGGATTGTCACGGCTGAGGCAGACGCTCTGTTCGTCAGCATAAACTTCGAGAAACTCGCCGAGTTGGCTCGGTTGCAGCGCCGCCTCTAACTCGCCAACCTGGTCCGGTTAGGTCCCGGTATTTTGAAACCGGTGCAACAAGAGGTGCGAAGGGTGTGAGGGTGCATCGGCGGGACCTTTTACAGATCCGGTACCACCTTCGCGGGAATGGGTTCTTGCGCGTTTGACCGTTCGGCTATTACGGCGAGAATCGATGGCCATGTTGGTCTATTCCGTTGGTGCAGCGACGCATCGCAGGAGTTCGGTACCAAATTTTGAAGCTTTGGCACGTCCGATTCCTGCGATCTGCGACAGTGCTTCGAGGTTATCAGGCCGTTGAACTGCCACCGATTCCAGCGAGTGGTCGTGGAGTATGATATGGGCCGGGACACCAAGTTCCTTGGATTTCCGTGAACGCCACAGCCGAAGTGACGACATGATCGCTTGCTGCACCGCAGTCATTTGCCTCTGTTCTTTCGGCGCATTTTCAAGGCTGCGCCTTGCCTTCTTGATTGCGCTCAGGGCGTGCTCTGAAGTTGCTATATGACCGGAAAGTCTGAGTATTTCGTTTTCGATGGCTGTCAAATATGGTGAAGGCTCTCGTTTCAGGCTCCGGTCGTTGAAGCTGCGCTCTCTTGCCCAGGTCAGGGTCACATCTATCTTGGCTCGCGTTATGGCAACATACAGCAGCCTCTGCTCTTCAAGCATTGCTTCTCTTGATTCGGCCCTGGCTATTGGCACCAAACCGTCCTCCATGCCCACGATGAAGACGGTTCGCCATTCGAGCCCCTTTGCTTTGTGGAATGTCGTCAGGATGACCGCATCGCGGAAACTCTCGTCTGTGGCACTCTGGGCTTCAGTTTTGAGCCATTGGGCCAGAGAATGGGAATCCCCATCAGGGGCGGATGAGAAAAACTCTCGCGACAGCTCCAGAAAAAGGTTCAGGTTGTCTGACGCGGAACCGGTTTCGGGGTAGCTCTGCATGGATTGGTTGACAATTCCTTCCAGCCAGGAAAATAGTGAGCTTCCCCGAAGATGGGAGTCCTCGCGTTCCAAACTTCTCACAAGGGTCTTCACTTCGCTCTGAAGCATGTATCGTGTCTCGCCGGCAAGGAAAGCAGGGATCCTGAGGTCTTTGAAAACCTTCTGCAACGGCACCAGTTGCGCATTGGTTCGTGCCAGGACCGCAATGTCGCTCCAATTTGTCTTGGGCTGGTGGGAGAGTTTTGCCAAACGCGCCACGGAATGGGCCTCAGCGCGACTGTCACTAAAGGCCCTTATAGAGGGTATTGGTCCATCGGGAAGGTGTGGAATCAGCCGGGAGTCATTTTGTGAGGTCTTGTTGTTCCCTCTTAGCACGCTGTGTGCCAAAGAGAGAATCTGAGGAGTTGATCGGTAGTTATGTGAGAGCACAACTGTTTTTGAACTTTGATAGCGGGTTGGGAGCGAGGTTATCAGTGTAGGGTCGGCTCCGTTCCAGGAATATATCGCTTGATTTGGATCACCCACGACGCAGAGGTCCGTCCGCTCTCCCAAAAGGGCGCTGACGAGGTTCATTTGAACTACGTTGATGTCCTGGTACTCGTCTATATAGAGGTGGCGCATTCTGTACATCTCTGACGCCGAGAACTGAGGATCTGTCAGGAGCAACCTGGTGGCCCAAATAATAAGGTCGTCATAGTCGAGTTTTCTAAGCTTTGACTTGAGTTGCTCGTATTTTGAGAAGATCTCGGTCATTTCGGTGGGAGTGAGCGCAAGGCTGCGGTCTTGAGCCACCACGGCATCCGAATACGTCTGTGGCGTGAGTCCCCGTGCCTTTGCCCATTCGATTTCGGTGATTGCCGAGGAAATAAGCGATTTTCTGGCCACCTCAGTTTCCGTTTGCCAGCCGCTCTTGTCTGACTTCGGCCCAGACTTGAGTCCTTTGGTGACCGATCCAAACGAAGAGATCACGTCAGAGACGATTTTGAATTTTGAATCAATTAGCTCATAGGGGATCGATTCTTTGGATTCCCAGTATCGCTGCAATATGCGGAGTGCGGCTGCGTGAAAGGTGTGCGCTTCGATCTGGTCCCGCATTTTAAGGGCATTTAGGCGCTGTTTGAGCTCTGTGGCGGCCTTCTTCGTGAACGTTACCGCCAATGTGTGCCGCGCGTCGGCGTCCCCTGTGGCGATCCTGTAGGCGATTCGGCGAGTGAGAACCCGTGTTTTCCCTGAACCCGCTCCGGCGATGATGATTAGCGGATGCTCTTTCGCCGTGACTGCCTCATGCTGCTCCGCATTGAGATTGCTTAGGATTTCCTGCACGTGGATTGAAGTCATCAGTCAAACAATACGTTCTTGAAGTGACAGTCCGGTTTGTTTGAGTGAGAATTCACTGGCAATTTACCCTCAGCCAAGGCGGTCCAGTTGGACCTTGGTCGGCTCGGCACAACAAAACCAAGATTCGCTTAGTCGAGGCCGATCCCAGCACGTTGATGAGGTTTGGCTGCGAACCGGTGGAGCCAGATTGAAGCGTGCATATATGGCATTTCTCATCCGGTTGAATGTGGTTAGCGAATCTTGCTCTATGGCTTGCGACTCTTCCGCGATGGCGGCGAGTTCAGCCTGTAGCTGATCTATCACGGGGTCTTGGCTTGCCCACTCGTATGACAACAACTCGGAGTTCCAATTTCCAAATGCAGTTCCGGAATCTGCCAGCACCAGTGAGTTCAACGGAACCAGCAGGCGAATGGAGAGCTGTACCGGATCTATGCTCTCAACAAGGTCGTAGTCAAAGAGGAATTCGATGAGATCGATCAGGCTGCCGCGGTCAGTCCATGGCGTGAAGGGCATAAGTGACGGTCTCACCTCAATCCGATTTTCGCGCAGGAGGGCAAGTGCTGCAACGATGTCAGATCGAGAATGGCCTTTGCCAAGCCTCGTAAGGATTTCGTCGGATGTGTGCTCGAATGCGGAGACGATGAACTTGAGTCCAAGCTGGGCCAACTCCGCCCATATCTCCGGGTGCTCGAGGACGTGTTCGACCTTCACTGTCGCATCGAAAGTGAGGTCAGGATGGATTTCACGCATGGCTCTGACGATCCGTAGGGCGTGGGCTGGTCCATTCAGAAAGTCCGGATCGCCAAAGGTAATGTGCTTTGCGCCTTCTTCATAGAGTTGATTTATTTGGCTTAACACTTCGTTTGCGGGGACGGCCTTGAATTTGCCGTTGAATACGACTGGAACAGGGCAGTGTCTGCACATGTGAGCACAGCCAACCGTAGTTTCCACATAGCCCACAAGCTGTTTTTCACCTGCGGAAATGAGATGGGCATAGTTCGCCAATCCCGGCAACGCGCTTCTGTCGGGACCGCTTGACCTCGGCGGCTGGCTCGCGCTGTCTTTATGTTGGATTCCCAGTACTTCCAGTACCTTCTGACTGTCGACGGAGACGATGGCGCTGTCAAATGCGTCACATGAAGCCACGGCGACGTTGGAATAGAGTCCGACAGCGATGATCCTCACTGAATTTCCGAGCGCGGCGCGCGCCCTGATTGCGATCTCCTTGCCGAGTTGCGTCGCGGTGTGCATGGGCACTGAGATGAACAGATGGGTTGGCGCTTCATCTCGGAGAAGGAAGTCTTCGTAATTCGTGAACGTCTTATTTGCCACGGAGTTGTCGCACAGCACATAGTCAACTCCGGCGGATTTGAAGGTACTGGCCAGCCGGGCCAGCACCAAAGGCTGATGACCGAGTTCATAGGTCGACACTGCCAGCACTCTAATCGTATTTTGATGATTCGATCCGACTGAAGCACCGGTCATGTGATCTCAATTTCGAGTGTTTGAAGCGCCTCTTCCAGTGCTTTGACGACAGTCTTTGTGCTCGGTGCCTTAGCGAAGATAAATCCCAGGTATTTTGCATCATAAGGAATGGGTATAACGTCGGAGCCGGCGGAGTAGGTCATGTCAATTCCGGTTATCCACCTGACGGCCCTGGCCTTTTCGATTCCATTGATTGCCCTGAGCTTTCCTTTGCGGGGAACCGGAATCATATAGACTCCTGAGGCCTGATTTTCAAAGACCAGATTTGGGACGTCGATTCCCAAGGATTCCGCAAGGATGAGCTGCTCAATGCTGGTTCCTCCTGCTAGCGGGACTGCCTTTGAGCAGGTGCCGCCAATTGACCTGGCAGCAAGCTCCACGAAATAGATCTCATCGGCATCGGTGATTCGGAACTCGGCATGGATCGGTCCGGTTTCGATCCCTAGGGTAGCCCTGGCTTCGTCCAGGACGTAAAAAAGTCGAGCCGTGACTTGAGATGGGAGCGATGTGGGTGTGACGTAAATTGTCTCGGCGAAGAAGGGACCCAACAGAGGCTGTGGTTTATCAAATATGGTAAGGATTTGAAGCCTACCTCCCATTACGAGTGCCTCCACGGCAAATTCGCGGCCATCTATGTACTCTTCAATGATTACAGGGAAGTCTCTGTCGCATCCGTGGGCCGCTTGAATCGAGCGCACCACTGGCAGTGACTCCCGAACGTCGTGTTCTGAGTTTGCCCGCATTACTCCGATAGATCCAGATAGTGTCGCCGGTTTGAGTACCACCGGGAACCTTCCGATCGCTGAAAGCTTTTCTGATAAGTCCTCATGATCCTGATAGGTCTGAAATCGGGGCTGGTTGACCATGGCAGAGGATAGGCGCTGCCGCATGGCGATCTTGTTTTGTGCCAGATTTGTTGTGGAAGTGGAGATGTGTCTCAAGCCGAGTCTTTGAGAGGCAATAGCAGCTGTCTTAAGGCCGGTGTCGTCTATCGAGACAATTGCGTCGAAATCAACCGACTCGCTAGCCAGTTCGATCTGGTCGACTGCGGTGACCGGTTGATCCAATGAGACCACTAGGGCCCGGTTACCCATGCGGTGTGCCATCGGCAACGGATCCTGCGACGCGATAGTGAGCGAAACACCCAACTGTGACGCTGCATCTATGAAAGCTTGAGCTCTGTAGGTTTCCGTTGGCACAAGAAGTAAGACGTTTTTCACTGGAATTAAGATTCTACTAGCCAGGTAGTATTTATTAGTTGAATGCAATACTTGAAATAGTGGTTTGTAGCCAATTAGTTTTTCGCAAAGGTTGGAGTTCGCGTGGAAAGCGTTTTTAAATCAAAAGAGAGTACAGGGTTTCTAGAGGTTACAGACCGGGCTCTTGCCGAAATTCTTGACATCCGCTCTCAAGAATCTGACCCGGATAAGCTTGCCCTGTGGATCGAAATCTCGGGCGTAGAAGGTAACAGTTACTCATACGACGTCTACTTTCAAAATAAGAGTGATGCCAGTAGGGACGACGTTGTGATCGAGCTCGATGGGATTTCGGTGATTGTCGCGGCGGAGAGCGCTGCGTCAATGTCTGGTTCGAAGCTTGATCTCGGCGGCGAGGACGGTGCGGGTGGATTGATGATAGTAAACCCGAATTCGCCGGTTGTTGCGGGTTCTGTTCTTCCTGATGACTTGTTGAATGCCGATTTGAGCGGACCAGTGGCGCAGGAGATAATCCGGGTTCTTCAAGAGGAGATAAACCCTGCTATCGCCTCCCATGGAGGCAGGGCGGACCTGGTGGCAGTTGCAGAGTCGACAGCCTATCTGAGGTTGTCAGGAGGATGCCAGGGGTGTGGCATGGCGTCGGTCACTCTTTCCCAGGGTATCGAGGTGGCCATCAAGGAAGCTGTTCCCGCGATCACTTCGGTCCAGGATGTCACCGATCACATGAATGGCTCAAATCCGTACTATGGCGCTTCGAAGAAGTAATAACCTCTTTGGATTCTCCGGAATCTGCAATGAATAAGAACGGGTAAGGAGCTGGTCCTTACCCGTTCAAATGTGATTCTGGATACTATGGGTCAGCTATGCCTTGATCAGCTGGATTTCCAGAGAAAGCTGGATCTTGTCGCTCACTAATACGCCGCTTCCTTCGAGAGGCACGTTCCACTCCATGCCAAAATCTTTTCTGGAGATTTCACCGGTGGCCGTGTATCCGCTTCGGGTGTTTCCCCAGGGGTCCTTGGAAACGCCATTGAACTCCAGATCGAGAGTGATGCTCCGGGTGGTGCCGTGAATCGTGAGATCGCCGGTAAGAGCATAGTGGTTGGCTGCCGGAGCGATCGTAGTTGACTTGAAGGTGATCTTGGGGTACTTTTCCACGTCGAAAAAGTCGGCTGACTTGAGATGTCCATCTCTCTCGCCCTCGCCAGTAGAAACCGATGCAACGTCGATTTCAGCGGTTATCTTGGACTGGGTCACATCTTCCGCAATTTCGATCGAAGCAGAGAAACCCGTAAACGAGCCCCGAACTTTGGTGACAACTAGGTGCCGTGCGGTAAATTCAATTGCGGAGTGGCTTGGATCGAGATTCCATACTCCTGGTTCAATTGAGAGTTCTGACGCCTTGGTAGGTGCAGCCATCATTTCCTCCATTATTTTGTATGTAGATAGATTTCGATGATTAAGCTTATATGAGATAGTTGCAATAGCAATCAAATTTCGAGGACAAATCTGTGGAAATGGGAACTAACTGGCTGAATGATGTAGAAATGCGTGCCTGGAGAAGCATGCTTTCAGTTCATTCTCAGCTATACAACCAGCTGGATGAGGAGTTAGTCAAAGCTCACGGGATCACCTTTGCCGAATATGAGGTACTGGTCCACACCTCCGAAGGGCCAGGTGGGTCTGTCAGAATGGCGTCTCTGGCTGAAGCGACACTGATATCAAGGTCGGGGTTGACGCGCAGGGTGCAACATCTTGTGGCGGTGGGTCTTCTGGAAAGACGGCGGTGCAAAGAGGACAAGAGAGGAACATTCGCGGTTCTCACTCCTTTGGGCTGCGAGAAGCTTAGGGCTGCCGCAGCAACCCACGTAAGAGGAGTTCGTGAACACATGATCTCGAAGTTGTCACGGGTAGAACTGGAAGCGTTGGCCGACGCGCTCGAGAAAGTAGTGGACCACAACTCCGAGCCAGGATAGAAGCAGGTGCTGCAGTTGTCGTCGTGACAGTGTCAACTGGTTTTATGGCTGGCATGATAGTCCCCGATGTTGGTGACAATCAGCCTCCCGACGCCAGCGTGGTTGAAGGTGATGTGGACTTCGTTGTCGTCGATCCTGTGCCTTGGCCGCAAGCCGAGGTGGTTGTTGTGGTCGACTTGGAGTTGGCATTTGGGTCTGGCTTACCTGGTGCAAAGTACCCGTCAATTCCGAACGCAATGCAGGTGTGGAGGAACCCTCCGATTCCTGCGATAAAGCCAGTCCCTACGTCGACCACAACAACCACCTCGGCTTGCGGCCAAGGCG
>DAHXKX010000069.1 GCA_027366165.1 Actinomycetota bacterium | reverse complement strand
GCCTTGGCCATGATTCGAACAGACGTGAAGGAGACGTCAGCAACTACTAGTGGAAAACCTAGTCCCTCCGGATCCTCAAAGTCTCTAATATTTGTCTGCTCGAAGCTGACGGCCCGAGGATCACTTCTAATCTTCTCGTGCAGCTGGTTGGTTCCCACATCCACCGCATAGACGGTGCCAGCACCGTGCTGAAGTAAACAGTCTGTGAAGCCGCCAGTTGAACTCCCGACATCAAGTACCCGTAGGTCCTTCACGTCGAGATCGAGGCGTTTCAGAGCGCCCTCGAGTTTCATTCCGCCACGAGACACGTAAGGGTTGGCGGCAGTGATGCGGAGTTGGTCGCCGACTTTCACCTGACGCGAAGCCTTGACAGCTACCGAACCATTCACCAAGACTTTACCTTCCCTGATGAGATCGGCAGCGTTCTCGCGTGAACTCACCAAACTTCTGTCCACCAGGGCAATATCTAACCGTGTCACAGAGCGCATTTTGATGGAACCCATCATATATCGAGCACGGCTGTGTAAAAGTCAACAATCCGAAGAGTCAAACCGGGAAATCGCTCCAAAGCCGAAAAAGTCCGGCAGTGATTACGGGGTCTTTGTACCGTCGTCGCTGGCCGGCTTTGGAATAGAGGCATTTTTGGTTGAAGTTGTTCTACTCCTTCTCCTTGGAGCTGCTGAAGTGGTAGCTCCTCCAGTTTCAGCCTTCGCATTGGCTCCTACCCGAGGCTTGCCAGAGGTGGTGCGTCGTGGCTTGGCGGCGGCTGGTTTCACCGTCTCCGGGCCAGCTGTGGGTGTTGCTTTGGCTTTTGATTCTTCACCAGCGGATTCCGTCTTTGGGATTTGCCGGATAAGTGAATTCATTATTTCTGTGAGTTTTGAAAGGTCCTCACGTATAGAAGACACCTTTCCGAGATCCTGGCTGAGTGAGGACAGTCTTTCTGAAAACTTTCCGAACTCTTCTTTAGATATCGTATTTGCGGCGCGCAATTGCTTTTCCATCTCTTTGCGCAGCCCATTGATCAAGACCTCGGTGTTCTCGCGGCTCTTTTTTGCAGTATCCTCGAAGATCTCACGCATCTGATTGCGTTGCACTTCAGAGATATGCGCGAAATCTCGCAAAGCCTCTTCCGCCTTTGCCTGAGCTATCTTGGCCACGGAAAGCCCAGTTTCTACGAGCTTTCCGAGTTTCTGAGAACCATCTTTACCTGCCATAATTCCATCCTTCCCAGATAGACCATATGCTAAGAATACCATGCATCGTATAACAATTACATGGGTCATTTGTTGGCGGGATTCCGTTCCGGTTCCTGCTGTCTTCTCTCCCTACCAGCTGTTGCATTCGTCAGGGACTGCTTAAACTTAAAGTCCAGAGTTAAACCAGCGAAACGAATTGTGTGGTGCGGAGACACACCCCGATATCCAAAATAGTCAGCCTGAACCCTTGATCCTTTTGACCTTCGGGATTGGAGCTGTCAACCAGAATTTCGTCGACGCTTCTCCGCAATGAACTCTCTTTCAATTACTGGGTCTCTTGAGTTCCCGTATTTGCGGATCTGGTCTTGGAGTCCTGGTCGAATGAGAAAGGCTTTAGGATGCCGGCCGCAGTTTGAACCGCTTCATAGTGTCACATCCACAAGAGATACTATGGAATAAGAAAGAAACAGAGAGAAACATTATGGTGAGAAATAGCCGATCAAGTCAGTGGATCGAAACCTCGAGCGGATATCGACTATCCAGCGGAAATATTGCTGCCCATTCGTCCTTCACTCCTTCCAATCTACAGCCGGTACTCATGCAGCGCGAAAAGCGGGAAGAGCTTGAAGAACACTTTCTTGCGAAAGGCGCGACCTTTTCGACTGGTGCCGGTAACAGGCACCATCCCGAGGAGCCTGATCCAATGCGCACTGCCTTTGAACGCGACAGGGACAGGATCCTGCACTCCACGGCTTTTCGTCGCCTGGCCGGCAAGACACAGGTATTCATATTTCCCAATGACCATCAAAGAACACGATTGACGCACGCGTTGGAAGTAGCGCAGGTAGCCACCGCGATTTCCCGAGCGGTCGGACTCAATGTGGCGCTGACTGAGGCAATCGCCTTTGGACACGATTGTGGTCATGGGCCGGGAGGTCATGCCAGCGAGGACGCATTCTCGAGGTTCTTGCCGGGAGGTTACGACCATGCCACTTGGGGAGCTGACCACACCTTAGTCGAGCTCAACCTGTGCGTTGAGACGCTGGATGGAATACGAAATCACTCGTGGTCGCGGCCACAGCCATTGACACCTGAGGGGACAGTCGTCTCATTCGCGGATCGAATTGCGTACTGTGCGCATGACCTGGAGGATGCAATCAAGGCCGGCGTCGTCTCAGCCTCGCAAATCCCTAAATCGATCGTCCATGCAGCGGGAAACACTCGAGGGCGTCAGCTCAGCTACTTTATCTCCGACATGGTGGGGACTATCTTAGGGACGTCTGAGATTGCCCTGTCAGGTCCGGCTGCGTCTCTTCTTGCCGAATTGAGGCAATTCAATTACGAGAAGATCTATATGAGACCTGATTCTGTTAATCAGTCTGAGACCGTGATACGGGTTCTCGGTCTACTGGTGGAGTTTTACACCGACAATCCTGAGAAGATTCCCGGCATCAGTTCTAGTTTGGGCGACAGCTATGATCATGAAACGATACCGATGGTAATCGGATATATTTCTGGAATGACCGACAGGTTTGCTTTCCAAAAGGCAGTCGATTTACTGGGTCTCGACCCTTCGAGACTTCCCAGGGGAATCGATCTCCCTCATGATTCCCTTAGCTGATTAGTCAATTTCAGACATGTGCCGCCGGATCTAGTCTGGAATCGCAGCAACACCCTTACCGGGATGCGTCAACATTTGCTTCCCGTAAAGTATTACCCCCGCTCCTATCACGGCAACCAAACCATTCACAACCCACGCAATTGCATAGGAACCGTGGGCCACAATCAAACCAAAGACCAACGGCCCAAAGACGCTCGCCAGCCGACCTCCAACTTGGGTTATAGAGGTGGCTCGTGCTGGTGAATGCACATGGGTTCTTATCACCGCGAAGTTAAAAAGTCCGTTCCAACCCCAACCCGCACTATATGCGATCATCGCACCGATCCAGAAGAATATGTAAATATGCGTCGCAGATCCCATGGCGATCCCGACGTATCCCAGGCAACCTAGAGCCAGCATGCCCGCGATTACTCTGAAGTGTCCTCCGCTTCGACGATCGGCGATGGCCCCCACCCAGACTCTTGTCAGCATCGCCACAGCTCCTGCGCTACCCGCGAGGTATCCAGCACCCGATTTAGAAAGGCCTCCAGCCACTCCTGAGGTGACCAGGAAGGCTGTCATCGCCGCGGCAGCGAAGATGCCAAGACCGAATCCAATTCCAAGCACGATCAGAGGAGCAAGGTTCTCACGCGGTGCAGGATCCTTGTGCTGGGCCCGATACGTTGCAAGGTTGGTGTGTGACCTGGGAACAAGTACGGCAGTTATGCCAGACCAGACAGCTGCTGCAACGAATGCCCAACGCCATCCTACCGTCAATGCAATTCCCGGGACTGCGAGGCCACCGCAGAGCGAGGCAAACGGAATAGCCGCCTGCTTTACGCCGAAGGCAAATCCCTGACGGTTCCGGGGAATTCTTCTGGCAAGGAAGAGGTTTGTCGCCGGTTGCATCGCGGAACTCACTATTCCTGCAAAGAATAGGATTGCGGCCAGGCTTAGCCATGATTGAGCAAAAATGGCGATCAAGGCTAGAAGTCCACCTGCCGTTAGAGCAGTGGGCTTCATTACCCTCACTCCACCTATTGCTTCGCTAAGGCGCCCGGCGGGCACAGAACCCGCCGCAGCTCCAACATAATAGATGGAGATAGCAAGACCAAGAGCATCCGGTCCAAAGTGCAATGTCGCCCTCATCTGAACAGCCAGCGCTCCAGTGAGAAATACTGCGAAAGACGTGCTTGTAGATGCTGCAATTGCTGAAAGGACATCTTTGCCGATACCCTGTTTCTCACCTGATTCAGTTTTGTTTGTCACCTCGTCGGGAGAATTCACCGTTCCAAAATCGGAAGAATCATGGTCACTCGCCAAGCTGCACACACCTCTTATAATCGTGTTGAACTTTGTGCCGGTCCTCCAAGGCAGACTGGCCCGAGATGACCCCGCATGGCATCGTCTTGTCCGCCTTAAAGCGAATAGCAAATCGGATCTGAAATCCTTTGAGTCAACATCCAGCTAACGACTGAACAACAAACGGACTCACGGAGTGCTAGGAATCTGACTTGGCCAAAAACCCCAACAGACACAGCTTATACAAGTAGCATCACGTTGTCTTGCAAAGAGTCACTTCCGTAACAAAACCCGTACCTCAACGGGGACGGGCTCACCAGGTATGTTTATGCTACGACCTGCCAGTACAACACTTGAATGCGGCAAACATAAAATTGGCAGCATCGGACCAGCCGTGCTGCCAATTATCCGCGCTAGGAAATTACTTTGAAATCCCCAGGTCTGCCTCTATTAGCCTCTTGGGTTTCGCGCCTATCGACGCCGCTACGAGCTCACCCGAACGAAATAGTCCAATGGTGGGAATTGAAAAAACCTGGTACTTGCTGGCAACCTCTTGGTTTATGTCAACATTTACCTTCACGACCTTAATCTCCCCAACCCTCTCGGCCGCTAAAGAATCCAATTCAGGTGCAACCATGCGACATGGCGCACACCATGGTGCCCAAAAGTCGACGATTACCGGAATCTCAGATTTTATAACCTCGGATTCAAAACTTTCCTTTGTGTTTGCCTCTACCGTTGACACGATATCTCCTTCTAGCAGGGTTACGACAATATTAACGCATACCTATGTGGGTATATTCCCGTCAACGCCGAACATTGACAACCAACCTGCCTTTGACACGTCCTTCAAGAATTTCCTTTCCGTACCGCTCAAGATCTCCAAGTCCGATTTCACTTGTCATGCTGGCAAGTAGGTCGAGCGGGAAGGCGTCGGCCAACCGCTGCCATACGTGAGCCCGTTTCTCTATATCCAACGATACGGAATCGATCCCGAGAATATTCACCCCGCGCAAAAGGAATGGCATCACGTTTGCAGAAAAGGAGGATCCTGCAGCCAAACCAACTGACGCGATGGATGCTCCTCTCCGGAGCTGACTCAGTACCCGTCCCAGCGTCGAACCGCCGACATTGTCGATGCAACCGCTCCATCGCTCCGCCTCGAGTGGCTTAGAAACTGGACCTTCGAGTTCAGAGCGCTCAATCACAGTATCCGCACCCAGGGACCGCAAATACTCGTGTTCTTCTGGTCTACCCGTCGAGGCGGCAACCTTATACCCGAGCGCTGCTAGAAGGGCAACCGCCGTCGATCCCACGCCTCCGACTGCTCCGGTTACCAGCACCTCGTTCTCAGACGGAACCAGACCATGTTCCTCCAACGAGTCCACCGCCATCATTGCCGAGAATCCAGCGGTTCCAAAGGCCATCGCCTGGTAAAGCGTCAATCCAGATGGCAGTTTGACAACCCAATTGGCAGGGACTCTGACCAGTTGTGAATATCCGCCCCAGTGGATCTCACCAAACCGGTAACCCCCGACCAAGACCTCGTCGCCAGGCGCAAACCTGCGATCAGAAGATTCTCTAACCCTTCCAGCCACATCAACGCCTGGAATGTGTGGATATGTGCGAACAAGCTTTCCGATTCCATTCAGGACCATTCCGTCCTTGTAGTTCAGAGTTGAGAAGTTTGCCTCAATGGTGACCTCACCTTTAGGCAAACGTTCTTCCGAAAGTTTTTGAATCGATGACCTAATTTTGCCGTCGAACTCATCTATGACTAAAGCAGTAAACATGCTCTTGTTCTAGCAGATCTGAGCGACAAGTGATAGTTGGCACCCAAGCTTGGTCCGAGCAATATTGGCAACAATTTGTGACATATGTTACAAAACTTATAATGTTGCACTTTATTATCACTTATGGCGTTGCGGTTGTGACCATTGTCACCAGGTCATATGCGGTCTGTGCTGGAAGTGGTGGAATAATAAGTTGAATAAAAATTCATATTAAATGGCAAATCCGTAATTGCCGATGTTATAATGAATCTATTACTTACTAGCGATCCCCCTCTGCTGGTAGGTTGACTAGATCCCATCCCCCCAAAGCGGGATCTAGCGATTCGATGGTGACCCCGGGTGGCCAATCCCCCGGGGTCACATCATTTAATAGTCCTGAACAGGACATGAAAAGTGCAGACGGATCTAACCTTTAATCGTGGATACCAAATCTGACGGCCGTCCCTATAATCAAAAGCGCCTACTGGGTGAATTCATCAAGTCACAGCGAAAACTCGCTCAACTGTCTTTGCGTGAACTTGCAGAGCGCACCGACATCTCAAACCCCTACCTGTCGCAGATAGAACGAGGCCTCCATGAACCATCGGTCCGGATTCTAAAGGCTATCTCTAAGGCATTAAACGTCTCGCTGACTTCTCTGTTATCGCAACTCGGTCACGCCGAGGAGCCGGCAATTACTCTTTCCGGGAACTCACACTCATTGGTTGAGACAGCGGTTTTTTCTGATCCTCTATTGTCTCAGTATCAAAAGGAAGTCCTTGTGGCGACTTACAAGACCTTCGTTTCAAGTTCACAATCGGGTGCGCGGTCCCTTGAGCTGTCGAAGCACAAGCGGCATGAGCCGAAGGTTGGTTCAAAGAAACCGAAGGGCAAAGTTCGAAGTTGAGTTCCGGGAACCTCAAACGAACCAGGCATCTGGTTTGGTTCTAGTGCCACTCTCGGTAATTTCTGATATCACTGCTGCTCCGTCATCTCCAACTCACCGATTGCCTTTGCGACGGCGCGACGGGCCCGATGGACTCTTTTTTCCATCTCCCGATCCAAAGGATCTTTGCTTGATATGTACTCCTGGAGCGCCTCCATCGCGAGATCATCAAGTCTCTCCATGATCTGCCTAAGGGACTCCACCTCGATCGAAAAATCACCTGAAATCACCTGTTTTACCTTTCTTGATTGTAGTGCCAGACGATCGCAGGACATTTTGCGAATGTGCGCATGTTGTGCAGCCATCTCCAACCCACGAGCGTGAAGGAATGGGCGCCCCCTGCCGATCGGTTGATGACGCATTCCCGTGGGCCGTGTGTTAGGCAAAAGCAGATTTGCGCCTACTTGTCAACTGAAATTAGCTTCAGGTCTCCATCTGTAAACGCCTTCCGAAGGACTTTCTTGTCGAACTTTCCTACGCTGGTCTTTGGGATCTCGTTGACTATTGTGACCTTGTTGGGCAACCACCATTTGGCAACTCTCGTGGATAGAAAGTCAATCAGCGCTTTCGGATTTACGTCAGACCCAGGCTTGGGCACCACACAGGCTAAAGGACGCTCAATCCATTTATCGTCCGGGATGCCAATGACCGCTGCCTCATATACTCCCGGGAACGCCATGATCTCGTTTTCGAGGTCCACGGACGAGATCCATTCTCCACCGGATTTGATGACGTCTTTGGTCCGATCCACAATCCGCAAATAGCCCTCTTTGTCAATCGTCCCGATGTCTCCGGTCCTCAACCAACCATCCCTGAAATTTTCCGGATTTGCATTCTTGTAGTAGCTTCCTGCAATCCATGGGCCGCTAACTTCGATTTCACCAAGATTTTCCACTCCTTTTGGCATGACAGTACCCGATTCGTCCACTATCCGCAGTTGCACTCCGGCCAAGGGTCTCCCGGCCGAAAGGAGATACTTCATTCTGTCATTTTCAGGGGTATTGCGTGGCGGAATCCCCAACGTGCAGATCGGAGAAGTCTCCGTCATCCCCCACCCTTGCCACAATTCCAAACCAAACCGCGTCTTGAAGCCTTCCATCAATTTCTGAGGTACAGCGGAACCTCCTCCGGTTATCCCTCTGAAAGAAGACATGTCCACATCATGTGTCTCGGCATACAAAAGCAGCTCGTTCCAGATAGTTGGAACTCCCGAGGACAGGGTTGGGCGGTATAGTTCGATGATCTTTACCAAGTGCTCAGCTTGTAAGAACCTAGACGGCATGATGAGATCACACCCGGCCAGCCAACCGGAATACGGCACGCCCCAGGCATTGACATGGAACATAGGAACTACAATCAGCGAACGGTCGGTGTCGCAAAGGCCAAGAGTATTTGTAGTGCACGAGGATATGGCATGAAGCCACGTGGATCTGTGAGAGTAGACGACCCCTTTGGGAAGACCCGTGGTACCAGAGGTGTAGCACATTCCAGCTGCTTGGAACTCGTCAATCTTCGGCCAGTTGACGGTTGAACTGTGCGCAGCGATCAAGTCCTCGTAGTCGTAGGTGTCAATATGCAGTGGCTCAAGCATTTTGGGGTCGAAGGGTCCGACAATTATCAGCGCCTGCACTGTTGGAGTATGCGGGAGCACTTTGGCAAGGAGTGGCAAAACTACCGAGTCGACGATTACGACCTTGTCTTCCGCATCATTTATAACGAAGGTTAGCTGATCGGGGAATAGCCTGACATTCAAGGTGTGGATGACCGCACCCATTGAAGGGACAGCCATATATGCCTCAAGATGCTGTTGCGTATTGAAGGCGAACGTGCCTACACGATCGAAATTTCTGATGCCAATCGAAGTCAATGCATTGGCCAGAGAATTCACCCGTTTTGCTGTGTCCTCGTATGAGAACGTAATCGCTCCGTCGCCAAGGTACGTAACCACTCTCGACTTCGGAAACGTCGTCGCTCCGTACTCCAGTATTGATGTAATCGACAGCGCACCATCCTGCATAGTTGAACGCATCTTCAACCTCCAGATTCCTGCTAAACTCCACTACTTATTCAAGCACGTCAGGGACCTCTAAATGTAGTAATTCTTGCGAATCGGAAATTCACAGATTTATCATTATGCGATATAGTTCAACTGAGCTGGCTCCGAGTCCTGGAAAGTACCTATGCCTAATTTGAATGTTGGAGTTGTTGGTGGCGGTGTCGCTGGCCTGAGCGCAGCCTTCAGGCTTGCCAAACATCAGCACGAGATCACCGTCTATGATCCAAGCCCGGCTTTCGGGGCGTCACACGCGGCCGCAGGTATGTTGGCACCGGCATCGGAGGCAAACTTCAGTGAAGTACCCCTGCTGCGCCTGATGCAGCACTCGAACGAGCTCTGGCCCTCCTTTGCGAAAGAAATTGAAGCGGTATCGAAGATGGCTGTCGGCCTAAGGATGGATGGAACCATCATTCTGGGATACGAGCCAAACGATGGCCGCGATCTTGAGCGTCAAGCCGAATTTCAGAGGGAACTGGGAATCGAAGTTACCCGCCTCAACCGCCATCAGCTGAAAGACCTTGAACCAGATCTCGGCGGTCCGTTCCCTTTTGCAGCAATGATAACCTCCGATAACCAGCTCGATAACCGGCAGCTAATGGCATCCCTACTAAAAGCGGTTGAACTTCTGGGAGTGAAGATCGTCCGCAAAGGTGTAGCAGCACTTAACAAGACTGCAGTGGGCGACTTCAAGATAATTCTGGATGACGGGCAAACGGCCAGTCCGGAAGTGGTATTACTGGCAGCTGGCTCACAGGTAGGTGAAATCGGAGGGCTCCCCAGTGAAATTGCTAACTCGATAAGGCCCGTGAAGGGCCAGATTATCAGAGTCCAATCCCAGTCACCAAGCCTGCTGAGCCACGTGATAAGGTCAAAGACCTTCGGGAAAACCCTTTATATGGTTCCGAGAGCCGATGGTGAAATCGTCATTGGAGCCACCCAGGAGGAGGTGGGTTTTGATATGACCGCGAAGGTTAGACCAATCGCAGAGATGCTTACTAATGCCACTCTTCTTCTGCCCGGCCTTGGCGAAGCAGACTTTAAGGAACAGAGTGTACGTTTTCGACCAGGTTCTTTCGACAACGCCCCGATTGTCGGTCAGTACGGGAGTAGTAATCTATTCCTTTGCCTGGGCCACTTCCGTCATGGAATACTGTTGAGCGCAGCCTTGTCAGAGTATGTGGCTTCTGCGATCGAAACAGGAAGACAACCGAGCGGCGTAGAGCAATTTGGTGCCGCAAGATTATAAGCTCGTTAGGTTTCTACGGTGATTGAAATTTTTATCAATGGATCGAAACGTCGGGTCCCGGAATCAACGACAGTTGAGGAGTTAATCGAATCAATCGGTCTGCCGAAAAAGGGGATTGCCCTGGCGATTAACAACGAGGTGATACCCAAAAGTAGGTGGAACGAAAGATCACTGTCACCGCAGGATAGAGTGGAATTGCTCACAATCGCCCAAGGGGGATGAAACGTGGACACAGAACTTGAAGCCATAAAATTAGGCAGTCTAACGCTCACCTCGAGACTTATACTGGGTACAGGAGGAGCACCATCAAATCAGATCATTAAAGAGATCATTGAGGCTTCCCGGACTCAGCTCGTCACTGTCGCGCTCAGAAGGTATGAACCCCGAGCCGCCAACTCCCTGTACGAACTCCTTAGAGCCTTGAGCGTCGATATTCTGCCGAACACGGCTGGCTGCTACTCGGCCAAAGACGCGATCCTAACCGCAAAGATGGGGCGGGAAGCATTGGAGACGAACAACTTGAAGCTTGAGGTACTGGCAAATGACAAAGATCTCTTACCTGACTCTTATGAACTGCTCGACGCCACTGAAGCGCTCGCGATGGACGGGTTCAACGTGTTCGCATACACCAGTGATGATCCGGTCGTCGCAAAGAGACTTGAGCAAGCAGGAGCACAGGTGGTAATGCCATTAGGTGCACCCATTGGAACTGGCCTTGGTATCCGGAATCAACATAACATCGAAATGATCGTCTCCCAGGCCTCTGTTCCGATTGTGCTTGATGCGGGCATTGGGACCGCATCGGACGCCGCAATTGCTATGGAACTTGGTTGTGATGCAGTGCTGGTGGCCTCGGCAATTACAAGATCAAAGCAGCCTGAAACGATGGCCAAAGCAATCGCTCTCGCCACCGAGGCTGGCCGGCTTTCCCGCCGTGGCGGTAGGATACCAAAAAGGGAATGGGCCCTTGCGTCGTCCCCAACGGAGGGGATGGCTGAATTCAGTTGAGATCGACTAGTTTTCAGTGTTTGGATGCTTGTTTCCGTTCATGCATCAACCTCAATTTTACACTCTGCAGATTAATGGGTTAAAGGCGGACACGTATTGAATATTGCGGAACGAAGAAAGAAGACACCGCCGGTTGCACTCACAATAGCGGGTTCTGACTCTGGCGCTGGAGCGGGAATTCAAGCCGATTTGAAAGCATTTTCTGCCAATCGGGTATTCGGAACCACGGCAATCACTGCAATCACGGCGCAAAATACGCACGCTATTCAGGCCTTTGAAGCGGTGGATCCGGATTTAGTCAGGGCCCAAATCCAGTCTGTGATTTCTGACTTCATGGTCCGAGCAGTCAAGACTGGAATTTTGGCTAACGCTGAGATAGTGAAGGTCGTTGCGGACTTTGCGGACAAAGGGGTGTTCGAAAAGCTCGTTGTCGATCCGGTCTTAGTTTCGTCAACCGGTAGCAGACTTTTTGATAGACAGTCTGAAGCCGCATACATTGAGCGCCTGATTCCAAAAGCGACGCTGATCACACCAAACCTATCTGAAGTGAGGGCCCTTCTTGGAAAGCTGCCAACAAATCTTGAAGAGATGGTCACAGTTGCCCGGGAATTCAAAAAGATGGGTCCTCGCTACGTTCTGATAAAGGGCGGCCACCTGAAAGGCAATGAGAGCACAGACATCTTCTACGACGGACAGACGATACTTAAGTTATCCGCCGTCAGAATTAATACCGATAATACTCATGGTTCCGGATGTACCCTCTCCGCCGCAATAACCGCCAATCTGGCAAAAGGGATGGAAATGACCGAGGCGGTGAAGACTGCCAAGATCTACATCACAAGGACAATTAAGGCAGGCTCCCTTTGGCAACTGGGAATAGGACATGGACCAGTGGATCCGTTCATTTGGGCTACCCATGAAGAGACCAACTCCCAGCCGGGAGAGTCCGCCTCCTGAGGTTTGTCTTGCTAAAGACGCGTCATCTCAACTAAATATACCTTCGCACCCGCATCTTCGAACAGCCTAATCGCGTCAGGCTTTGCGCAGAAATAGAGTATTTGGCGACTTTGTGCTACTGATGCCAGTTCATTCGCTAAACCCTGGGCACGCTCTATATCGGAATTCACCATGACGTCATCCATCAGCAGCGGAATATCCAACGAATTGGTCCGCGTTACAAGGGCGAGCCTTATGGAGATAAATAGCTGTTCACGGGTCCCTCTCGATAGGTGAGCATCCAAAATGTCTTCCCCCGACCGATTTCGAACATAGATGGACTCCCCCTTGCCGGTATCTTTTTTCAACACCGAGACGTAACGACCTTGTGTCACTCTTGTGAATATGTCGGAGGAACTCCTCAAGAGTTCCGGCTGGTGCAGGTCCTCGAATCGCGCATGAGCATTTCTCAGCAACTGCCTGGCGAGGAGATGGACACGCAACTTCTCCGCAAGTTCCTCGGCTTCTAGGTTAAGCGATTCTATGGCAGATTGACATTCAGCGACTGAGTTGATCTGCAGCAGGTTCCTTTCTTCGGATTCGATTTCGGCCTGAAACCTTAACAGAGAGTCTCTCCGTTCACTTAGGCCTCTCACCGTTTCACCGAGCGTCGCGATAAAATCGCCGAGTTCCAGGCTTCCCATACGAAAGTGGGGCATTACTTGTTGAAGTTCGTCCCCAAAAACAGACTGGGCTGACCGAACAAAGACTGTCCGACTGGCTTGATTCTGTTCGATCTGGTGCATGAGTTCCAGCAGGCTTTCATCCAAGGATTCATGAGTGAGCCCAAAAGGCGCCAGAGCTTCGTCGATTTGACGACGGACCAGCTGCAGCTCATCTGTAAGTCTGGAGATCTCGTTATTGAGAAGCACCAGGTCCCGCTCTAGTCTTTCTGCCTGTGAATTCATCTCCACGCTGGACGCCAACTTCTCACCAAAATTTGAGACGATTACTTGAAGACGATCAATCGAAGGATCGTTTGGTAGATCCAATTCCTGAAAATCTGACACCAATAAGGCAACTAACTCCTGTGTGCGAGCTTGCAGCCTGATTTGGCTTTCGGTAACCTCACGATTGATTTTTTGCAACTCCAAAACATCACGCATGAGCTGGATCAAGCTTGATATATAACCCATTGCTGCTTCCAAAGATAATGGTCCGTCGGTCGCCATGCCATAGCCGCGGATCAAGTCTTGTATACGCTCGGATTCTCTTCGCAATTTCAATATGGCTTCGACTGTCTTCTTCTCATCCTGATACTCCTCCAACTTTGCCGTGAGCTGGTGGCGGTCAAGCTTGTCAAATCCCTTCACGGCGATACCGGCCGTGTAGTCTGCACTTCTCTGCCTTTTGGTTCGACTACTTCTTTGACTCGTCAGCAGACCAACTGCTGCAACGATAAGCAGACCTGCTACAGCTTCTAAAATCACACCCAACGCATTGCTAACCACGTTTGCGGAGTACAGGGTCGCAATCACGGCGACAGCACCCACTGCGGCCACTCCCATCCGGGTCCAGAGCCTCTTGTTGGGAGCGTTCTTACGAGAAGCCGAAATCTCGATCAGATCCTTTACCTTTTGAATGGATTCCTCTATGAGGCGTTGGCTGCCCAACAGCGCCTCTGGAACCGCGTCGACAAGTGGCGAGGCAAGATAGTCGACCCTCTGCCTTTTCAGCAGATCGAGACTCCCCTTTGCGTTTTCAAGAATTTCAATCTGGGCTTGCAGATCCGACCTACCCCCCGGGGTTAACCAATCGGCAATATTTACACCGCTTAGCGAGGCCCTCCCTTGAACTTCGGTCCTCCGGGCCTCAAACCGGGAGGTCCTTTCTGCCAAATCGCGTCGGAGCAACTTCACCTCCTCCATGATGTTTTCAGCTGCCCGAACCGTCTGTGCATGCTCGAGCAGTCCGTGCTCGCGGTCGAATGACCGAAGTCTTAGGGAGGTGTCCGAAATTTTCTTGCCGAGTTCTTCGATCGACGTCTGAATTCCCCCGGCACGAGAATATCGGCTCTCAATGAAGCGCATCAGAGTTGGCGTCAGCTCATCGAAATTTGAAAATTTCTCTAAGAATTCAGTTGCAGCAGAGTAAGACTCATAGTCTCCAGCCATTCTCTGGACTTCTTTGTAAACGGCAAGCTCCTGTGATGACTTTTCAAACTCAATTTTGAGTTCATGAATCTGCTCGATCACATCATCTTTTCTTCGATACCTCTCAATGAAGTCCTTCTCGTCACCTATCTTGGAACGCCACAATCTGTTGGCCGATTCCAGGTCCTCCAAAACCTTCGTCAGAGAGCGTAACTTCGCCTCTCTCCCGGTGAGCCTCTTAACCTGGTCATCCAGCCGGTCGAATACGGAACTAATAGAAATGCCCTTGCCACTCGCAATGGCTCCAAATAGGTGTTCCGAAAGAACCCCGCTGCTACTCGTGGTGTTTGAAAGCAATTCATCAAGGCCAAAACTGTAAAGATTCGAAAAGACCTCACTGCCACCTACGCTCAAGGAAGGGAAAAGATGTGAAATGTCAGTGTCAACCGGGTTGTTCCCGCAATACAGTTGACGAAGAGATGAAGACCCCTTCCTGTAAACTTCCAGGCTGTACTCCCCTCCATCGTGACTAAAGCTAGCTCTTCCAAAAGCCTTTGTATCTCTCGTACCCCTCTGATTCGATTTCGGGAATAGCAGCCCCTCTAAAAACCCCTTGAGCTGGGATTTTCCAGCTTCGTTCGGCCCAAATAGGACATTCAACCCTTCGCTCAGCTGGCCCTCACCTGGAATAGACACTCGATTAAGTGATCCATAACTCTCGACCCAGATCGTTTTTAGCCTCACTGATGGCTACCCCCGCCCAGCAGTTCAGCAAGCAGAGCTTCCGCAGCATCTAGGTCACTAGCGCGAGTTATGAGGGTGTGTCCCAGTCCTTCCCTCTTGATACGTGCAACAAGTGCATTCCGCAGTTCCGACTCGGTGGCAAATTTGGCAAGCCTGTCTGGGTCCTTCCGCCACTCGCCTAACTCCCTCAGCAGTTCCCCGACCACATCCGACAGGCCAACAAGGTCCTCAAGCCTCCCGTCTTTGATCAAATGCCCGTCTAGCTGGTCTATATGAACAGTTGGACGCATATTATTCACCTCGACCACAAGCTCTTGCCAAACGGCCTCGATGTTGTTGCTCAAGCCATCGAGAGCATTGTCAAGAATACCTATCAAATCAACTCTGGCTATGAGGGGCCTCTCTCCAATCTCATGACGTTTTTGCCTCAGAGCTTCGACGCAACCGTCAACTACCGCATTCAAGGTCTGATATCCACTTATGTCGACAGTCACCAAATCAAAGACAACCTGTGCCAGCGGGAGAAACGAGTGCGTAATCCGGTCATCTGAAACCTCAACAAGCTCAGCACCCTTTAACCCCCGCTCGGATGGTTTCATGTGAAGTCCCTGAATGTTGCCGGGGTAAATCACCAGTGGAGATTCGCTTAGAACACTTCGCTTGTGGATATGCCCCAACGCCCAGTAGTCGTATCCCTTCCCCAACAGATCCGTCAATCCCGCAGGGGCATAGTTCCCATGCTCCTGCGATCCGCCCACGTTTGCATGAAGCACAGCAATGCTGAACAGATCAGAACGAGAGTCAGGAAATAGATGAGCTAGATTACGCCTTTCCTCCCGCGTCCCAAAGCTCACACCTGTGATTTCGCCAAATTGTACACCATCACGCTCGAGTGGAAATGTCTCTGGATCTGTAGGGAATTGAATTAGATTATCCGGCCATGTAATGGCTAAATCGGATCCGGAATCAACCGGATCGTGATTTCCAAAAGCCATGTACACGGCTATGCGATTAGCGTGCAGCCGCAAAAACTGCCGCCTGAGCGCAAGTTGAGCGCGGGCTCCCCTCTCGATTCCATCGTATACATCGCCTGCCAAAACTATGAAATCAACCTTTTTCTCGATGGCGAAATCACACAATTCCGAAAAGGCCCTTAGGGAGGCATCCATCAGAAGGTTACGCAATCCGTCTTCGGGGCCCTCATGGATTCGAAATGGTGAGTCCAAATGAAGGTCAGCGGAATGAATGAACTTAAACGGAAAAGGAACCTTCATTTCACAAACCGAGGAATCACAGTCATAAACGAACCTTAGCGCATAGGTGTGACCATAGTTCCAGATTGGAGTGCGAGACCACCCAGTACTGGCTAGATTCGGATCATGGCATCCTCAAGGATTTCGCTTGTCTTTTCATGCAGCGACGTTGAAAAAGTACGTCTTGCCATTAGACAATTAACCAATCCATTAGCCATTGCGTTGCCGAGGCAGGGCATCCTTAAACTCATGGATACTTTTGACTGGGCCCTCGACAGGGGTGGCCAGAAGCTTCTGATCCATGAATTCAGAACTGAGACTCAATTGATCCTGCTGGGTCCAATGCTCTCAGCGTTCGAAGATCTTCCCATCACCAACCTCAAATGGCTAAATGCTGAAAACATCGACCAGCCATTTCTAAGGCGGAGCCTTTCGGAGGCAACCCATCAAAGAGCTCTGGTCGTACAAGCGTCAACCCCGGCCAGAGGCCAGATGTTCCAATTTCCGAACTCTCAGGGAATGCCTTTAGCGACCCTTTTGTTTTTTGAACTTCCGGAGATCAACAAGTGCCACATTCTCCTTGTCACCAAACGAGGATACAGATCGTTTCAACACAAGTTATTTGAGAAGGTTTTTGCAACACTGATGGACCTAGACATCAAGGTAGAAAACAAGGATCCTTTTGACATTATTCTAAGTGACCATCAGAGGTACAAGAGGGATTACCAGTCACGCTTTGCCCTCGACTTCGAACCTTCGACTTATGGTTGCATCGCACTCGGGCAGGCGCTCTCAAGTGAACAGCATCGTGCCGAGATAAACGCTCCATGGATTAAAGACCATCCCGACCCGGAATTCCTCCATGACCTGCGAGTAGCTCTTAGACGAACATCTTCCTTCGTCAAGTCGCTGGAGCCTCTGTTTGGGTCCGTCGACACTTCCTGGTTTCGGACGGAGCTGAAGTATTTCATTAATACGAGCTCACCAGTTCGCGATCTCGAAAACTTGGGAACCGTCATTAGTAAACAACTTGATTCCAACAAATCCTCTCCTGAGGTTGAGTTTCTGAGTTCCAAGATCGCCAGAGACGTCCGTCGAAACTACGCTGAGCTTGCACAGTTGATTCCCTCACCAAGGTTCGACAATCTCATTTTGAGCTGGGGACAAATTGCTAGAAAGTCTCTTTCCCTTGCCCTTGCGTCAACTCCCACTATTAACGCAATGGGTCCCACCTTTGGCCAAGGCGAAAGCATCGAGGTGTTTCCCAAAACCCGCGCCAAGGAGTCCGCACGGGTTTTGCTCGCCAAATCCGGCAGCACGCTGATAAAGAAGGCACGCAAAGCGAAGAAGCTTAAAACCGCTGAATCTCTGCACAGCTTGCGAAAACAAGCGAAGACCTTTCGATATCTGCTTGAATTCTACGAGCCAGTGTTGGAGCAGGCATGGACGAGGCAATGTATCAACAGCATCAAAAAGCTCCAGGACGCTCTTGGACAGCATCAGGATACATTCGTGCAGTTGCAGCTTCTCGAAGATCTGTGTGGCAATTACAACATACCCAAGGCGAAAGTCAGCATACTCTTCGACGTGCTTGAATCGGATCAGCAGACAGCTCTCGAAGATTACCGAAAGGAAATTAAGTTGTTCTCCGGTCCCGCTCTATTTCGTGAGATACAGTTAGCCACTGGCTACCGAAAGAAGTGAATAGATGAAGGTCATCTCCTTTTACAACATCAAGGGCGGAGTTGGAAAAACCACTTTTGCAGTAAATATCGCCTATGAGGCAGCGAGAGCCGGCCAAAGAACTCTGCTCTGGGATTTGGACCCCCAAGGTTCTTCGAGCTATATCCTTCGAACCAAACCCCACATCAAAGGAGAGCTGTCCCAGGTTGTATCCGGCAAGAACTCCCTGGGAAAGTCGATCAAGGAAACTCAATGGCCGCTGCTGGACATCATTCCATCCGACTTCGATTTGAGGCATCTGTCCTCATTGCTGGAGGAGGAGAAGCGGCAGTCATCCAGACTCTCGAAGTCCATGAAGGCATTCGGTCACGAGTATGATTTGGTGATTGTGGACTGTCCCCCGGAGGCCTCAACCGTCAGCGAGAATGTTGTCAACTTCTCGGATCTGATCATTGTTCCCGTGATTCCAAACCCGCTTTCCATAAACACATTTGAGACATTGCTAAGATTTGCCGGTGAAGTTGCCGACAAAAAGACGCGGCTCCTTGCGGCTTTCAATTTGGTGGATCGCAGAAAGCAGCTGCACAAACAGTTGCTCGAGAAGTACCTCAGTAAGGACCCAAAATTCCTAAAGAACTATGTGCCCGCGTCATCGGCGATCGAGCAAATGACAAGCAACAGAGCGCCACTGGCGGCCTACAGCTCGAGGTCCTCCTCGACCAGTGCTTTTTCCGAATTAACCGGAGAGATCCTGACCCTGGTCCGTTGAGTGTTTTGCACTCAGACTTTTTTCAAGTCGCGTCTTAAAGGGTGTTGAGTGTGTCCCCCGTGGTTGAACCTCGATTCAGAACCGAATTGCAGGAATTGACCAACCTGAATGGTAGCCCGGTTCTGCAAAGCGAGTCGTCATCTGGAGGGATTTGATCCTGATAAGGCCGCAATCCCGTTTTCAGAAAAGCGCCAAGGCGATAAATGGCAATCCAAGAACGACATACCAAGAAGATGGGACCTGACCCATGAAAGTCAAGGCAAAACAATGTGCTGCTCCCGAGATTTGCACCGCAGCCATCCCTGGGATCCTAAAGGGCCTGATGACAGACGGGCACATGACGCCGCACTTACCTCTGGTAGCTTTGGAACCAAGCGGAATTACCCAGGTCGATCAGTAAACCAAAAGATCAGAAGTCCAACCTCCAAATACGACATCCAGCGTTTTCCAAGCGCTCTGCTGGCAAAAGACAGGCACCTCAGGCACACACCACAGCGATCATCACTCTCAAGCTCTCCCCTGAGCTATAAATCTTTGGAGCGAACCGCAGGAATAGAATCAAGGTGCGCTTCAGGCGGTGCCAGAGGAGCTCGCGTCCCTTGTGGTTTACGGAGGGTTACGGCTACGGATCCGACAAGGCCTCTGTCTCTCACGTGGCTGGGACGATCTCATAACTCGCTTCAGGTACCGAAGCTATTTTGCCGGGGGCAGCTGCTCCAAATCCCTAAGTTGTCCAAGGTGGTCGCCAAGGTGCGCGATCAGGTGCGATGAAATCATGTCACTGACGGTGATTTGACCATCAGTCAAATGAGTAACCGTCATGGCCAGATCGGCGGGAGTAAGAGCAGATAGAAAACCAGCAGTCTTTCCAATTTCAAGAATTAAACGGTCTATTAGATCAAAAGTCTGCAACGAGGCAAGTGCAATAATTCTCTGAGTCCGCTGATCGTCATGGTTCGACCGTCCCAAGATGGCACTTCTTGGCCTTCGGAGGCCCTCCTCAAGGTCATGTCGCCAAAATTCGCACAATTCGGCCATATGCGCAACCAACTGCTTTGAATCCCAACCTTCTGGAGAACCTTTGTCGCGGTGGCTTATACCCTTTGGAAGACCTGCTTCCAGAAGCTCTACTAGCTCCTCAGAAACCAAGTCAAATTCATTTACTAGATCAGAATCTTCAGCTTCAGCCATCGAAATGCCCTTTCATTCTCGTTCTCATCAAACCTGACGTAGAAATCGTTAACACTTCGTTCCGAATAATAGTTATCTTATAGCATGACCATTTACGCACTGGGTAAAAAGATCCCGAGAATCCATTCTGACGCCTATATTCATGCGGATGCAACTGTAATCGGCGATGTCACCATAGGAAAGCATTCCACCGTGTGGCCGGGCGTGGTTATACGGGCCGACTATGGGACGATCGTCATTGGTGAGGAGACCTCGGTTCAAGATGGCACTGTGATACATGCCACAGCGGGATTGCTGACTCAGATTGGATCGCGCTGCGTGATCGGGCATTTGGCACACCTGGAAGGATGCAGCATTGCTGATGACGTCCTCATTGGGTCAGGGTCCGTCGTGCTGCACCGAGCTGTGGTGGAAAGGCACTCCCTTGTTGGCGCAAATTCAGTGGTCACAAATGACATGGTTGTGCCGTCGTACGCAATGGCCCTAGGGGTGCCAGCAAAGATCGTTCCAGACCGGGTCAAAGAGGGTGGATTCGCTGGCATTGTGGCCAACTACGTGGCCAATGGCAAACAATACCGAACTGATTTGCGACGTATTGATTAAAGAGATCTCGCCACAGCCCGGTATCGGCCCGAAGATGTTTCAATTTTCAATGGAAACTCGAAGGCGTCAGTGAGGTTGTCATCTGTTAAAACGTCACCGATCTCTCCGCTCGCCACCACATGCCCCTGTTTGAGTAGCAGGGCATGGGTCGACGAAAGTGGAACGTCTTCAATGTGATGGGTAATCAGAAGGAGGGACAGACTGGTGTGCTCCGCCAATAAGAAACCCAGCCGGGTCATAAATCGCTCTCTCGCACCCATGTCCAATCCAGAGGTGGGTTCATCAAGAAGCAGAAGCTGGGGATTCGGCATAAGGGCTCTGGCCGTGAGGACTTGCTGACGTTCACCTGCTGAGAGTGTTCTAAAGACCCGCCGTGACAGGTTCTGGACACCTGCTAACTCCAGCAGGTTCTCGGCCCTGGATCTGTCCATGGCTGTGTAGGCGTGCCACCATGGTGCCAAATCACCAAAGACACCTGTCAAGACAACGTCTTCGACCAAAAGGTCGGGACGGAGTTGATCTGAAACCGACACGGAGCTTATTCCAATGCGTCTCCGAAGCTGCCTCATGTCAGTCTTGCCCAACTGTTCGCCCAGTATAAAAGCGATACCGGAGGAAGGCCGCAACTGGGCGGAGGAAATATGAAACAATGAAGTCTTTCCTGCACCATTCTGCCCCATCACAACCCAGTGTTCACCCTTACCGACTTCGAAGGAGACATTGGCTAACACTGGCTGGCTCTCATATATAAGGCCCAAGTCAACGAATTTCAACACTGGCGTATCAGGCAATTCCCAATCCTCTAAACATGTACAAGATCGAATGAACGATTAATTTTACAGTCGCAGCCAATACCTGGCAGTCTCTATGCCCATGTGCTAATACTCTTCGCGGAGTGCCAATACAAGGTGCGCCGGCAGGCGAGAAACTGGCAAAACCATTAAGTGCAAACCTCCGTTAGGGCAAAACACCTCCAAAGCCGAATGTGGACTCCCCCTATTGGAAATCGAGAATCTTATCATCACCTCTAAGGCGGTTTGACCCCGCATTCATCATTTTTTGCGCAATGATCATCGCAAGTCCAGCAAGAAACACCTCCAATGCGGCTGATGTCCATGCCAGCCGGTACCCTGAACGGTCCACAATGAATCCGAAAATCAAAGGCCCCATCACCGAACCGGCATACGCACCGGACTGCGTTATGCCGGTGGCATAACCAGCCGATTTGGGATAGCTCCATACAACCGCAAAATTGAACAGTCCATTCCATCCCCACCCGGCCCCATAAGAAATCATGGTCGCTGGAATTATGAGCCATCCGTAGCCCAACATAAGGAGGAGGTACCCTATCCCCCCGGTCCCCATCATCCACGCCGTTACTGTCAGATGCTTCCCACCCCTCCTGTCCGCCAGGGCTCCATTGAGCAGACGGGAACTGATACCGGTCACCGAACCCAACACAACCAGTAGGCCTGCCGCACCCGGGGCCCAGCCCGAATTGACTGACGAAGAGACAAGAAACGCCCCCAGGCCGTTTGCCGCACCACTTCCAAGTCCCATAGCTATCGCGAGAACTACAAGCGGTGCAACACTGATCTTTTGCTTGACATTGCTCGGGACACTCGTCCGCAGCGCACCGTCATGGGTCTTTGGAATCAAAAAAAACAATATCAACCCTGCCGGGGCTACAATAGCGTACGCAAAATGCCAGCCTATAGTCAACGCGATCAGAGGAACCGCAAGGCCAGAAAGGAACGTCGATACAGGAATGGCTGCTTGTTTAACTCCAAATGCAAAGCCCTGCCGTGAAATCGGAACAACATTGGAAAGAAACAAGTTGACCGCGGGTTGCGATGCACCATTAACGACGCCACCAAGTACTAGGAACACAAGCAAAACGCGAAAACTATTCGCTAGCAATCCGATTCCCGCTAGTGCGATAACCGATGTAAGCACGCAAACTTTCAAGATCACTTCCGAACCAGACCGCTGTGCAAGTCTCCCAGAAGAAATGGATGTGATCGATGCTGCAGCGAAAAACACAGCAACCGCCAAACCCAGCTGGGATGCATTGAGATGCAGGTCCCTACGTATCTGCACCGCCAAGGCACCTGTAAGGAATACCGGAATCGTTGATACGGTAGTTATAGAAATTCCAAGAAGAACAGGTCGTAAATTCAGCTTCTCTTTAGTTGTCTGGATTTTCACACCGTCTCCGTCACGGTTGCAATCTTTTCAATTCGAATAGATTGATTCGGCACCAAATTCGTTCCCTCAAGATATATCGTCTTTGTGAATTATCCTAAAGCGAAAATGAAACCTACATGAATCTAATCGATCTACCCGGCAGGAATACTGTGACTCCAGGGAATCGGGTGGTGCCACAGCCGAAGTCCAAATTCTTATAATCTATCCAACCGCACCGGGCTGGTCCGATAGCACAAGGCGTCTGGCAATGCCGACGGCGAATGCCGCTAAGAACCCCGACAGCGCAGCCAGCCCCCAAGCAAGCCGATACCCAGCCTGTTCTACGGCAAATCCAAATGCCAACGGACCGAGAACGGAACCAATATAGGCTCCAGCCTGGACCGTGCCCGTTGCATAACCTGCATGTTTGGTGAAGTTTCTTACAACACCAAAGATGAACAATCCGTTCCAACCCCACCCGGCTCCATAGCTGATTACAGTGGCCGGAATTATCAACCAGCCATAACCAATCGCGAACATCAAGTAGCCACCTGCGCCAATCGCAACCGACCAGGCCGCGACGAGAAAGTGTTTCCCGCGCCTCTTATCTGCCCACAGGCCGTGACCAACCCGAGTAACTACACCGACGACTGATCCAAAAACTATCAAGAGGCCCGCAAGTCCAGGCTTCCACCCTGCATGGACCGCAAAGGAAACCACGAATGCGCCAAACGAGTTTGCCGCACCGGTGCCCAAGCCCATCCCAATCGCAAGCATTACTATCGGAGCCGCTGAAGGACGGTCGAAAGACATGCGCACACCTCCCGCATCGGCTGGCAAGATTGACTTTGGAACCAAAAAAAAGAAAAAAACGCCAAGTGGTGCAGCCGCAAGGTAGGCATACCGCCATCCAGCAGTTAATGCGAGAGTTGGGACTGCCAAACCAGCAAGGAAGGTGGCCAACGGTACCGCGGCTTGTTTTACTCCAAATGCAAAGCCCTGCCGACGTCGCGGTATCGCGTGAGTAATGAAGAGATTTATGTGGGGCTGAAGCGTACCGTTGACTACACCGCTTATGGCAAGAAGAATGACAAAAATCCCATAGTTCCTTGCGATGGTACCTACGCCCACCAATACAGCCGAAGATGCAATCATGCACATCTTGATTGCCAGGGCTCCATTCACCCGATGGGACCATCGGCCGGAAATAAAGGAGGACAACGCCGCAAACAGAAAGAAGATAGCAACGGCTGCCCCCAGGAGCGAAGGGGTGAAATTTAAGTCCTTCTTGATCTGCACAGCAAGGGCACCGGTTAGAAAGACGGGCAACACAGCTGATATGGCGACACCAATCGCTAAAACAACCGGACCGGCGCGAAAAGCTTGCTCCCTACCAGAATCCGAACCCTTCTGCAAGGATGTCTCGTTAGTAGTCACCGCACCTCCGCTCGCGAGGTACACCTTACCCTCGTAATGGCCTACTTCGAGGCTGAATCAATGCCAAATGCTACTTGATCAAGATTGCGAGAGTTGGACAAAGCCTTTCCGCCCGTCTGGCATGGCCCAATAACGATGTGGAGACCTCTTTTGACCTGAGAATGGGAAAACCCCACTCATCCAGCTCTATGAGTTCGGGCAAAAGTTCCGCGCAAATCCCGTGCCCTTCGCAGGCAATAGGATTTATGTATATATGAATTTTCTCAGCCATCATCGAACTGATAACGTCTTGAAATACGGGACCAGTCGTCCCGAAGTTGGCTTGTAGGAGCAATTTCCGCCTTGGTGGGCAAGAATTTCCGCTCTGAACCGGCTCAATGATGATCGGGCTAGTAGCACGGCACCATCAGGCATGGCGCATGCACCTCTCCCAATTATCTGGTCGCAGAGCTCCGTCACTCGTGAAAGTGATTTTGAACTGACATTACCGTCGACAAGATTCGACCAGCTCTTCGCCAATTCGGGTAGACCGAAATAGCACGGACCACACTGACCGGCAGATTCTAAAGCAAGATATTCCAGAACATTCTTCGTCTCAATGACCGGACAGCCATTTGCCAGTGCAACAACTCCAGCACCTAGTGATAAGCCTGCCTCCTTCAGAAAAGGTTGACTTGCGCGAAGTTTCCACAGCCTTTCTGCGTCGACGATCTGTCCGTAGTAGCCTCCCAACAATCCGCAACTGACCTGGTCTTGTCGTAGGCCCATTGCCGAAAAGACTTCACTGAATAAAGTGCCAGCGATGACCTCCAAAACTGCATAACTACCATTTGACAAAGTCACCGTCAAGAGCCGCGTACCCAAATCTCCCGACGAGCCAATCGAGGAAAACCATTTGGCGCCGAACCTCGCCAGAAGGGCCAGCTGCGCAAGAGTCTCCACATTTGCGATCAGCGTCGGTCGTTTCTTGACGCCGCGTAGAATAGGTCGGTCTGGCAAATAAAGGGGCCGCCCACCTTGCCGATTAATAGCAGATATCACCGCGCTCTCCGCGCCAGCGATATAGCCAACCTCCGGTACGGTAGTAGAGATCTCGATGTCAAAGGGATCTAGTCCGCGTCGCTCGGAAAGTGCGTTCCGGATCGCCTCATAAGGGTTCGGTTTTGAGGCACTGATGTGTACGTAGCCAACCTTTGCGTCGAGCGCGCTACCCAAGATTGCCAAGCCATCTAGAATCAGGTTAGGATGCCTCACCATTAGCAACTCGTCCTTGTGGGAAAGAAACTCCCCTTCCGACCCGTTCGCCACCACGACAAGCTTTCCACGATATGCTTCGTAGCCAGCCAGCTTGAGTGACAGGGGGAATGCAGCCCCTCCTCGACCATGTAATTCATTCTCACCTAACTGCGTTTTAAGATGATGAAGCGCATGGAAGTATTGCACGGGACTGCCAAAAACTGCCAGATGCTCAGCAAATGTGATTGATTCCACCGGAAGCACCGCCACATTGGAGCTGGCCAACTTTCCACCGTAGGCAAGGCGAGGAAATGATTGCTTTACACTGTCAGGCACTATCCATCACTCGCCTCTGACCTGCCGCTGGAAATCCCGCCAGACGGGTTCGAATACGACGACGAACCTGATGCGGCAACCGTTCCTGTGAACGAGGAGCCGTCGGATCCCAGATTCAAGCTAGCTGAGAAGCTCACGCTCTGCCCGGCCGAATCTGCCACTTGACTTACAATCGTTGTGCCATTTAGGGCCGTCACCGTACCTTTATAGACTACGGTTCCTCCGGTTGAGGTAATTTCCACGACACTTGAAGTCATTGAAACTCCTCCGCCAAGAGGTATTCCAATCAGTACCACCGATAGCACATAGCCCGGCGAACCAGAAAGTCTGCCCATGAGACGCAAGGCAATTTCACCTTGAGAATTGGCGGGAGACTGATCTATCTTTCCTGTCCAGTCAGAAGTGTAGGTTGGACTTATCTCGAGAGGGGGCCTATTGGTCACAGCAGTTCTGGAGGTCCCAGTGGCAACCGAGCCAGTCACGCGCGCTGACGTGAGTACGGCTTGCCTCAATCCGCCCTGTGCCCTGTTGGCCCAGTTGGCGCTGAGCGGACCTGAAGCTGCCCATGCGATGATCAATAGAGGAATAGCAAAGATCGCCCCGAAAAACGCAACCTTTTTCCCGATCTGCAGGTCGTGGCGGGCTAACAGCCTAGCGATGATCGCCAACATTAAAAAGCCGCCAACAGCCACATAAATGAATTTCGAGAACCATAAGGCACTGTCCGACCCTGAACCGAGACCATGAATGACAGAAAGTGCAAAGATGGGATATGAAATCCAGTGAATGATCTTCCAGCTGCGATACCCCATCTTCACCCGCAGCAGGGAAGTTACGACTACCGCGATACCCAGGTCTACAGCAATCGCGCCGATGCCGACCCATATTGGTCGATATGTCGCCATGAATGGAATGAACACATCTTTGAGGCCGATGAAGGAGTACTTGTCGGCGACGGCAGCACCGACGTGAATTGCGAGCACAACAATCGCAAGCAGCGACAGGGAACGGTGCAGTTCTGGAGCCAAAAACTTGGTTCCCTTGGCGACCTGAATGTTTCCTGCTGTAATGATCCCCAGGACTCCAATCAATCCCAACAGGATCAAACCCACATATCCGGCGGCACGTGAAAGATACCAAAGGGGACTTATCGACGCCGCAGCAAGTATCATGCGTGACTCCCGACCGCACCTGCCCGTTGCCAACCACCGAAACAACTTTCGCCATGTTCTTTGCTGCGAGCCAGCGCTGGCAACCCGAGTGATTCCAGCCACTTTGGTCCGTTTGGACCCATGGCGATGGCGCCACTTGAGGCAATATTCGCGTCCAGGGCTGATCCAGCCAACACCGTCACTGAATGATACGCCGACTCACTGCTCATTCCGCTAAATGGATCAATGATGTGGTGCAGCCTCAGAGCGCCACTCTTCCACGTCCTTCGAAGAATCGATGACGTGGCAACTCCACCACCTGCTATCTCAATTATTTGACCATTCGAGTTAGGATCCAGGCTGAGATCTTCGGTAACATTGATGGTCCAGTACGTCTCTTGATCTACCAGTGAAGCTGATATGTCACCACCGAGATTCACTAGTACCTTCTCGGATAGATCGGTCTCAATCTGGTATTTGATGCGGTCAGCCAGGAATGCCTTTCCAGTCGCACCCAGGTCAAGTTTAACACCTTGGCGCACCGAAACTGATCTGTTCACCCTGTTTAGCCGCACACTCTGGTATCCCAGTGGCAGCACGACCTGAACATTCCCAGAGCCTAAACCGCCACTCCCGAGACTGCTGCGAAAATCGGTTTTGTAGCCCAGCCCCGCGAGGGAACCGCCGACTGTCGGGTCCAGATAGCCGTTAGTGATCCTTGCACCATAAAGGGCAGTCTCGAGGGCGGCAAATAAAAGTTCGGAAACCACAACCTCCTTCTGGGCTGTACCGTTGAAAATCCGATTCAATTCCGAATCATTGCGAAATCTCGAAGCTGCACGGTCCATCTCGTCGATCAGCCTCAGGAAAATATCAATGGCCTCTACTGATGGACTTCCGCAGTAACCGAGGAGGAAGCAATCGGTGCCCAGAGCCGAAGTATGATAACCACTGCCAACGCTCATGACGCACCCGTTGCGGACATCTGAGAACGCGACGACTGCACCGGAGCGGAACCAGACGATAAGGGTTGTTGTGGAGAAACCGTGGAATTGGGAGGCGGCGACAAGGTTGGGGCGGTGATATTGTATCCACCGCTCAATGTTGGCGATTGGGATGTCGAAGAAGCCGTTGTCGAATTCGTAGAACCAATCGGTTTGCCCGGGTTGACCTTTGCCACAAATGCAGCAAGTCCAAAAATGGCAAGTAGAGATCCGTACCAAAATCTCTTGGAAAGAACGGAAGACTTGGCCAAAGCGATATCTCGTGACTGTCTGCTGAATTTACGCATGTCTCATCCCAGTTCGCGACCTTTTCATACATTCTGGCATCATGTTCTGAGACATCACTGAATTTGGACTTAAAGGATCCTTGCAAATGGCAAGAATTAGGACCATGACAAAGGTTCTCCTATAAGAGGTACGATCAATTACAAATGACATTCACACCACGTCCGGCAGTTCGAGTAATACTGATAGACCAAGATTTCCGAATTCTGCTTCTCAAAGGCCGCGATATTACCCTGACGGACACCCAGCCATGGTGGTTCACTGTCGGTGGAGGCATTCGACCGCACGAGACTCCGATGGAAGCCTTGCGCCGTGAGGTACTGGAAGAGACTGGCCATTTGATCGCAGAACTGCTGGCCACTCCGTTTTCAAGGACGTTTTCCTTTATCTTTGAAGGCCGTCCACACTTCCAGCATGAAACCTTCTATATGGCATTATCACCCACGTTTGATCCAGATCCAAAGTCCCTCACGGCTATGGAAAAAAGAAGCATCATTGGATACAAGTGGTGGACGCTGCAAGAATTGCAGCAAACCAGGGAGACGATCCATCCCGCCCAGCTTGCCTCATGGCTCGAGTTCCTCGTCAAGAGCCGATTAACCAGATAAATCAACCCACAGGAATTTGCAACTTTTACCACATTTGGGCAATTCGAAATCATAATTCGAATTGTCCCTCAAGCACACAAATTCATCCGTGAACTCAGGACAAGTCGTGCCATAGGCAGAAGCAACACCCAGAAGATGTGATACACCAATGAGCCGTTGCAAGTGACTATAACCCGGTACCAGCTCTTGCGTTTTATGTTGTGAACAACCGCTACGATGCCGGCTATGTTTACGATCTCGGCCTAGAACTGAGGAATATTTTTCCGGTTGGACAAATCCAGATGATCACTTACGTGGCCCAGGCTCTTAAACTCGCCAAAGGAAGAAAGTCTCGTTTATGACCAAGCGAAGTTTCGTCTTTACTCCAAAATCAAGCACTCAGAGCTCTAAATTGGGCATTTCGAAACTGATGTGCCAGCGCCACCCAGTTCCACTATCTCATCTGGCACAAAGCTGGACAGAATTAGGGCTTCTACGTCAGCGACAAAAACCCAAGGGCAGCTAAAGAAAGACCCAAGTCTCACGAAGCCAGCTGGATCCAGTTCCGCTGGACCCGTGATTACCCAGAGATAGAAGTTTCGACCTCAGTGCCGCCAGGACAGAACTATGAGTCGCGTCCTGAACCGGGCGCTCGGATTTATCCCAGCTATGAGAATACTGGCAACTTCATCCACTGAATCGCAAGACCTGGACTTATGTCCGGCGCGGGCTGGTGGGGGTGACGGCATACAACCCCAAACAAACACACAGGTCAGAAGCTACGGCTTAAAGGATCGAGAGGTTCACCCAGAGGGACGCTGCATCTTGGCAGCGTCCCTCTGTAGAGCGACTCTGAAATAATGCTTAGGAGGACTTGACCGCCGCAACTAGCTTCGTCAAGGACTCCTTCGCGTCACCAAAGAACATTATCGTCTTAGGATCGAACATAAGTTGGTTATCGATACCGGCAAAACCAGGTCTCATCGATCGCTTCATGAAAATGATATTCTTGGCCTCTTCCGCATTAAGTATCGGCATTCCATAGATCGGACTCCCCGGATCAGTCTTTGCAGCGGGGTTGACAACGTCATTCGCCCCTACAATCAGTGCGACGTTGGCCAGTTTGAATTCGTCGTTGATCTCGTCCATCTCCTTCAACTGATCGTATTTGACATCAGCCTCGGCAAGGAGAACATTCATGTGACCGGGCATACGTCCAGCGACAGGATGAATAGCGTAGCTCACCTCCACGCCTCGCTTTTCAAGCAGGTCGGCGAGTTCTCTAATGACGTGCTGAGCTTGAGCAACCGCTAAACCATATCCAGGTACAATGATGACCTTTTGCGAATAGGCAAGGAGAACGCCTATATCATCCGCTGTTCCGGATCTGACAGCTTGATCGTGTCCTGCTCCGACCCCGGCTCCCGTGGTTGTTTCGTTGACTTTGCCCACTGCCGCAAACAGGACGTTGGAAAGAGATCTTCCCATAGCATCCGACATCATCTTGGTCAGCAGCGTACCTGATGCACCCACCAACGTGCCGCCAACAATAAGTACAGTATTGCCCAGAGCAAAACCGCTGGCTGCCACTGCAAGGCCAGTGAAGGCATTGAGAAGCGAAATCACAACGGGCATATCCGCACCGCCGATTGGCAGTACAAACGCCACACCGAGAATCAGGGAAATCACCAGCAAGATGACAAGAATTGGAATGCTTGAGCTGAACCCGATTACCACCACCGCAAACCCAATGATTCCAAGCAGGACTATGCCATTGACAATCTGTTGGCCCGCGTATGTTATCGGGACTCCAGTCATCATCTCCTGAAGCTTTGCAAAAGCAATTGCGGATCCAGCGAAGCTCAGCGAACCCACGACGACAGAAAATACTACAGAAATTGCCAGTACCACACCGTGGCTTGATCCCGAGACAAGTCTCATGTACTCGCCAATTGATACAAGAGCTGCGGCGCCTCCACCAACACCATTGAATGCGGCAACCATTTGGGGTATGGCGGTCATCTTCACGCGCCGTGCCAACACTGCGCCAATGAGAGTCCCTCCGATGACCGCAACCGCCATCAACACAATTCTTCCGCTGGAGGGGCGGATCACCGTAATAGATGCAACAATTGCGATGAGCATACCGAGCGCGGCCGTGAAGTTTCCTTGCCGGGCTCCCTTGGGCGAACTCAACTGTTTTAGGCCAAGAATAAATAGGGCAGCTGCCAATAGGTAGAATAAACTTACGCCCTCATCAAGAGTAAATCCGGCCGCCGCCAACAAATTGATTTGAGACAACTGAGATCGACCTACCTTTTCGCTTCGGCCTGTTGGCGTGGCTTAAACATCTCAAGCATCCGGTCGGTCACGACGAATCCACCAACAACATTTATTGTTGCAAGCACGATCGCCAGCAGACCTAATACAAGTTGCAGCGTTCCATTAGAAGCTGACGTCACTGAAATAGCGCCAACGAGTATAATCCCGTGAATGGCGTTGCTCCCTGACATCAAGGGGGTGTGCAAAATTGTTGGAACTTTTGAAATGACTTCGATTCCCACAAACGCTGCGAGAACAAAGGTAGTTATGTATCCAATCAACTCTGGAGTCATTGTTGATTCCCTTCACTACTGTTAGTACCATTTGCTGCGCCCCCGAATCCCAGTCGCACCTCACCGGAGTGAGTAACACAGGATGCGTTCACCAATTCGTCCTGCAAATCCACTTGGAACTCTTCGTCCTTTGTAAGAGCAAGTAGGAAATTGCTGACGTTGCGGGAATATGTCTGGCTGGCGTGCACGGAAACCGAGCTTGGCACGTCGAATAGTCCCACGATTCTTACACCACCGAACACCGTCTCTTCGCCCTGAACCGTTGCTTCACAGTTTCCACCAGATTCGGAGGCAAGATCAATGATCACCGACCCAGAACGCATCTTCGAAACCATTTCCTTGGTGACGAGCACCGGGGCCTTCCTCCCCGGCACCGATGCAGTGGTTATGACGATATCTGCGACTGCCACGCGTTCAGACAACAGCTCTCGTTGTCGACGCAAATAGTCCTCTGACTGCTCCGCCGCGTAGCCACCACTACCTTCCGCTGATTCCAGAGGAATCGAAATAAATTTTGCACCGAGACTTTCAATTTCGTCCTTTACGGCCGAACGGACATCGAATGCTTCAATTATCGCGCCAAGCCGTCTTGCAGTAGCAATTGCCTGAAGCCCCGCCACTCCGGCGCCCATGACAAAGACGCGCGCCGGTGCCAGTGTCCCAGCTGCAGTCATTTGCATTGGAATGATCTTGTCTAGCCTTTCCGCACCCATGATCATTGCTTTATATCCAGCCAGTGATGCCTGTGAAGACAGCGCATCCATTGTCTGAGCACGGCTGATCCTTGGCAACAGCTCGAGGGCCAACGCCGTCACATGGCCCCTAGCCAATCCTGCGACTATCTCAGGATTTCTGCCGGGATAGAGAAAGGAAATAAGCAAGGTATCTGGAGGAATCAACTTCAATTCGTTCAGAGTTGGTGGTTGAACCTTCAACACAGCCTTTGCGTCCTTGAATAGCTCCACAGGATCACTACTCACAATTGCGCCAGCTTCTTGATAGGCCAAATCATCATGATGCGATTCCATACCTGCGCCTGTCTGCACCCATACTTCTAGTCCAGCGGCCTTCAGCCTTGGCACCACATCGGGAACCACTGCCACTCTGCGCTCCCCATTGGCAGTCTCCTTTGGTATGACTACCTTCACCTGTAGTAACCCCCAATCGGATTGATCTGCATATTAATATTTAGTTATTACCCGCCAGTAAAGAGCGATGCACCAATGTATCGTCAACCTACCCACATCGTGACACTTTCACCAACGTGAAAAGTACTCTAGCAGGTTGGATCCGAGAAACAGAAATCCAGAATTCGGGTTGTATTGCCCCAAAAATACTGGAAATAATCCATGCTGCGACCTTCAGCCTAGCGCCCAATACTCTCGAAGTCGAGCCATCGGTGTCTGTCATCGAGGCTACCAAAACTCATCTCGAAACAATTCGTCAATCCTCAAATTCCAGCAATTTCCAAACCTGGAAGGTTCGGTTGGGTAAAGTGCAGGCTCAAAGTCACGCAATGGAACGCCTGAAAACAAAAATAGTGAGACTGGCAAACTGTCGCTTAAACAGATTTAAATGCAACTTCAGTTAACGGTAACCAACTATTCACTTGGAATTTGCTTTTCTTAAACTTCCCCGTAACTTTCATGAGTCACTCTGTATTCAGATGAAATACAAGATGGTTCACTTAAATGATGGCTTTGCCAGAGAGGAAGGTCCGTGAGTCCTTCAGTTTCTATTTCGGAGGCGCTGGATAATGCTCCTATAAGCCGGTTCCATACCCGGTCGATCTTCACTGCGGGAATGGGGTTCTTTACCGACGCCTATGACTTATTTATAATCGGGACCGCGAGCACGCTGATTGCAAAACAATGGGGACTTAACTCAGGCCAGGTTGGCTGGATAAATTCGATCACCCTACTCGCGGCATTCCTAGGGGCACTTGTCTTCGGGCGCATATCCGACGTTCTTGGCCGCAAACGCACTTATGGACTCGAAGCTGCGATAATGGTTGTCGGAGCGATCTTATCCGCTTTCGCGCCTTCTTTTATATGGTTGCTAGTATTCCGCTTCATTCTCGGTGTTGGAGTTGGAGGAGATTATCCAATGTCGGCGGTGCTTATGGGCGAATTCGCCAACACGAAGAGCCGTGGCAAACTTGTCGGCCTGGTTTTCGCAATGCAGGCTCTCGGTACAATCGCCGGTTATGTTGTAGCCCTTGCACTGCTTTCGGCGAAGATCAACCCTGACATTGCCTGGAGGATCATGCTCGGCCTGGGGGCGATTCCTGCCGCTGCAGTGATTTACATGCGCCGACAGATGCCGGAATCACCCCGCTTCCTCGCCCGGGTAGCCGGTCGCGCTACTGAAGCCGCTGCTTCGATGGCAGTTTACTCCGAAGGAATCATTAACATTTCTCCAGCGCAGGAGAAGAGCACCAAGATGTCGCTACGACAGTTCCTGTCCACTCCCCGTTACCTCCTATATCTGTTAGGTACTGCTGGAGCATGGTTTGTGTTTGATTACGCTTACTACGGAAACTCGATCTCTGCACCGCTCATCGTCACGAGCGTCTTGGGATCCTCGGGTTCAAAGGTTCTTACAGAAGCAATCGCGCTGCAGTTGATAGTCTTCACTGTCGCCGCGGTGCCTGGTTACTACCTTGCCGCGTTCTTTATGGATCGAATAGGGCACAAACGGCTACAGTTGATCGGCTTCCTTTTTATGGGGCTTGCTTTCCTGTTGATTGGCGTCATTCCTAATGTGACGACATTGGTGCTGCCGTTCCTGCTTCTCTTCGGACTTAGCTACTTCTTCGCCGAATTTGGACCGAATTCAACCACATTCGTACTGGCTGGAGAGGTGTACCCAACCGGTGCTCGCTCTACCGGTCACGGAATCTCTGCCGGAGTGGCAAAGCTTGGAGCATTCCTTGGGGTATACATATTTCCGACCCTAAAAGCTCACCTTGGGGTCGCGGGTGCACTTGAATTTTCCTTCGGAATGTCCGTGCTCGGATTCCTTGTCACCCTTGTGTTGCCGGAACCAGCGGGACGATCCCTGGATGATATATCGGGTGAGCTTGATCTTGTTCCGTCAACCCATCACGAACCTTTAGCGGTTGCAAACTAATCGCTTGGTGTAACTTACCAGGAACACGAGCTAGTCCTACTGGCGCTTTCTGTGAAGCGGGCGCCAGTACTGCTATTTAAACTCTGGTACTGAGCGCACAAACCCAGTTGCAAATTTCCACTTAATGACGGTCCTGCAAGCCGCAAAATAGTCCGTTATCGCGCATCTGGGAGATGGCCAATAACTATGGAAACGGTCTCAATGAGACAAGTGCATACCACCAATTATCCGTTGATATGACAGATCGACCTCTCATTTGGAGGATCAGATATCCAGGAGGAATCATCAGAGTACAATCAAGATATCGCTCAAAGAGGCATTATTGGAATAGTCCACCAAAAGCCAGAGGAGATCATAGGTTCAAAAATGGATCTGAGACTACATATTAATCTTGGGACGATCTGAACGCTATCGTGAGATCGCCTTTGCCAAGTGTGGATTTGAGTGAGTGTCGAAGGGGGGACTTGAACCCCCACGCCCTTACGGGCACTAGCCCCTCAAGCTAGCGCGTCTGCCTATTCCGCCACTTCGACTGGACAATCCCAAGCAAAACTAACTTAGCTGAAATTGCGGCACATTCATGTCACGAATTAAGTCTAACTTTTACTGAGCCTGATCTTGGAGGGATAAAACTCCATGTGGAACTGTTCCAGAAGATCGTGGAAGAACCGGTACTAGTTCCGATGAAGTTGTACCCAACGTTGTAGGCCATTACGTCAGGCACCGAATAAAGCGGAATCGAGGGCAAGTCCTTCCACAGCAATTGGTCGAGTTGGTTGTAAAGCTTTGCGGAAGTAGCAGGGTCAAGCTCTGTGCTGGCCTTTGTTATCAAGGCGTCCGCCTGAGGATTGGAATAGGTCGTGTAGTTGTTCCGTGAACCCTTTGAGGCTGAAAGATACTGATCCACATGATAAGTCGCATTTGGAGAACCTGACTGTGCAACTATAGCCATGTCGAAAGTACCAGTGCGGAGCACGTTAGCCTCAAGCGTGTTCAAAGGATAGTTTACGGCATTTACAACGATGCCAACTGCCGAGAGTTCCTCGGTAATGAGCTCCTCGATATAAAGTAGCTGCTCATTGGCACTGTCGACGGATATGGTGAGTTCCAGAGGTTGACCATTCTTCGTCATGACTCCAGTTGCGGATCGAACATATCCGTCAGCAGTCAATAAGGCCTCCGCTGCACTAGGGTCCGAGGTAACGTACCTGGTCCCGTCATTTTGATATTGAGGTATTCCGGGCGAATAGATGTTGTTCCCAGCCGGTGCCGCCGCTGGGTCATAGCTCCCTATCGCCGCTTCAACTATCGCTTTGCGGTCAATTGCCATTGCAATAGCTTGTCGCACCTTCTGATCACCCAACGGAGCACGAGACAGATTGAAAAGAAGCTCCTCAATAGTAAGCGAAGGTGTCAGCTGCGTATGCACTCCGGGAACTCCGCTCAAGCCTGAAAACAGAAGGTCAGTGGAGGGTGATTGAACGAGGTTAAGTGTGCCATTTTCGAACTGTGTGGGATAATCATTCGGATTCGGATCGACCGAGAATACGATCTTCGGAATTGTCGCTCGTCTTCCCCAGTACTTCGTATTTCGCGTAAGTTCTACCTCTTTCCCAGGAATTACCGACGCTATCTGATATGGACCTCCTGATACTTCCACCAACGGCGAAGCTTGCGCAAATCCGAAGCTCCACCCAACCTGCTTGGCAATGTGGGCAGGGATCAGCGGGTTGAAGAGAGACTCCCATTCGGAGAAAAACTTGTTAAAGACAACAGTTACAGTCCTTCCGTTGTTCGAACCCGTGACTGATTCGATGTCAGAATATCCAATGGTGGTATTGGCCAAATAGCCTGCGCCACCGATATCGATATACTTCGGATTACCAACCTGAGCTTCCCAATTATAGATAAAATCAGAGGCCGTAATGGGTGTACCATCGCTCCAGGTGGCATCAGGATTGATCCGATATACGACCTCTTGCGGGCTCGTCGAAACCAGCTCGGCGGAGTTCAGGAACGCAGAATTTAAAACTGTCTGGTACTTGGCATTTTGGTAGAAAGCGGAAGGCCAGACATTGGTCATGATCTGACGCGTCGTCAACGAGTCCCCACCAGGTGTATTTGGATTGAAATTTGTGGGCAGGTACGGTATTGGAAACGTCACCTGTGTCTGCTGTGGAGCCAATGTCGTGGTTCTGGAAACCGTAGTTGAGGTGTCCAGCGTACTGGAGTTGACCGAGCCGCATGAAACTAAAAAGATTGAGATGACAAAGACCGACAATCGGGCCTTGGTTCTTAAGCAAGCAGACCTTCCGAACACTTCCGGTATGGACTTTGACACGGAGTGGGCAGGTTGCAAGCCGCTAGAGACGGAGACCCAACGCAATGGATGTGAAGGCAAATACGACGATGAGCGTGATGGTTATCCGGTCTAGATTCCGTTCGACCACTGTTGAACCCGCGGCAGCCGTCCCTATGCTGCCACCGAACATATCTGACAGCCCACCGCCACGCCCAGAGTGGAGCAGCACAAACAGCACCAGACCCACTGAAACTATGAGGTGTATAACAACCAATACAGCCGTCAACATTTGCCGCTACTGCCTTTCTTCACCAAATCCACCTGATCTCACGGATGTCAGCGCACGTGCTGGAACTACACATGCGATTTCTATGCCTGGATAATCCTAGCGAACGATTCGGGATCCAGGGCGGCACTTCCCACTAAAAGGCCGTCAATGTCGTCCAACTGCATGAAATCGGCTGCGTTTGTTGGGTGCACGGATCCGCCATACTGTATCCGGACCCTGGCTGCAGCCTCTTTGCCCCAAAGAGCTTCAAACACGCTTCTAATTGTTACGGCACCTTTCTGTGCATCCTCAGGTTTGGCGCTGGCACCGCTGCCAATAGCCCAAATCGGCTCGTAGGCTATCACGCATCTCTCGGCCAACTCAGGTGCAAGGAAGGACACCGCCGCCTCCACTTGAGACCGCAGTTTGTCCTCCGTAAGGCCCTGTTCACGCTCGTCTCGGCTTTCGCCTACACAAATAATTGGAGTCATCTGTGAGCGAAAAACAGCCTCCACTTTCGCGCGGACCATTTCATCAGATTCGCAAAAGTACTGTCGGCGCTCTGAATGTCCCACGATCACATGGGTCACGTTCAATTTCGCCAGCATTAACGCCGAAATTTCCCCAGTGTATGCTCCAGAGGCCTCGAAATGGCAATTCTGGGCCCCGAGACTCATGCGCATACGGTCAGAATCGATCAGCAGCTGAAGTGGTCGGAGATCCGTGAACGGAGGATGAATGGAGATCTCGGCGTATGAATAGTCAGCTGGCCGCAACAGAAAGCTGAGCTTCTGAATGGCCTGAATAGCCTCTAAATGATTGAGATTCATCTTCCAGTTGGCGCTAATCAGCCTATAACGCCCCGTCCTGGGATTGGGCCTCAACTCCATTTCATGCTTCACTTTGGCCATGTTTATCTTTGCTCCTCGTAGGTGTAGACGCTGTAGCATGTTGGACCAGTAGGACCCAAAAAACGGTCATTTCGAGCACCGCTACGAAGGGGATTCCCTCAGGGCTTTTAGGCCGGGAAGATCACCATTTTCCAGAAATTCCAACGAGGCGCCACCACCCGTTGAAAGATGTGTTATGCACTCCGCAAAACCTGCCTGCTCAAGCGCAGCAGCGCTGTCGCCACCGCCAACCACAGAGAATCCTCCGAAATGCGCAACCGCGGTCGCGACTGCCTGAGTCCCAGCGGAAAACCTGGGATCCTCGCAAACACCAAGAGGGCCGTTCCAGAATATGGTCTTTGCACCGTAAATCACCTGCTGAAATATCTCGATTGACTTTGGGCCGATGTCCAAGCCTTTCCAGCCATTTGGAATGTCTTCGCCAAATGACTTCGCAATACCGCTCCTGTCCTCCCTCCCAAACTTTCCGTCTGAATTCAGGGCAACACAATCAATGGGGAGCACAATCTTATCGGTGGATGCTAAGAGTGCTCGGCATGTTTCCAGCTGATCGGACTCAACCATCGATGCACCTACAGGGTGACCAGTGGCAGCCAAAAAGGAAAAGGCCATACCGCCGCCGACGATCAGGTTGTCCACTTTCTCAAGGAGAGAATTTATCAGTCCCAGCTTGTCGGATACCTTAGAACCACCCATGATTCCAACAAATGGTCTTGCCGGCTCCTCAAGCAGCGAGGAGAGAACTTCAGTCTCTTTCGCCAAAAGTCTCCCAGCGGCGGACTTCAGGTATCGGGGCGGACCGACGATTGAAGCATGGACACGATGAGCTGCACCAAAGGCGTCATCCACATAAAGGTCGACTCCCTTGATGATCTCTTTGACAAAAACCTCGTCGTTTTCCTCCTCGCCCTTGGAAAACCGTAGGTTCTCCATCACCTCTACTTCGGGCAGAAGTTCGTGCAGTCTCTTGGCCATCGGGGCTATCGAGAGTTCCGGATCCCATTTGCCATGGGGCCGACCTATATGCGAGCACGCAATAACTTTCGCGCCTCGATCGACCAACCATTTCAGCGTCGGGATCGAGGAGCGAATTCGAAAATCGTCAACGATTTCGAACTCGCCGTTTGGTTTCTTGGTCATCGGAACGTTGAAGTCGCAGCGTACCAAGACAGTCTTGCCCCTGACGTCTCCAAGATCCTCAAGCTGAGGAATATACATTCGCTACCTACTCATCTGACTCATCATTGAAATGCCTTGATCAGCATTTCCACTTCCAAAATTTAAAGTCCTGCCCCCAACACAATCGCCAAGTCGACAAGCCTGTTTGAATAGCCCCATTCGTTATCGTACCAACCAAATATTTTGACCAAGGTTGAACCATTCTCAAGGTCCATTGCCATTGTCATTAAAGAGTCGAAAGTGCAAGACGCAGGTGAGCCGACAATATCGGACGAAACTAGGGGCGCCTCCGAATACTCCATTACTTTCGCCAACTTACCTGACTCCGCCGCCTGCCGAAACGCCAAATTAACATCTGCGACCGTCACTGAGCCGTTCACGATTACATTTGCGTCTGTAATGGACCCGTCCTGAACGGGAACTCTGAGTGAGGTGCCGTCCAGGCTTCCCATGAGTTTTGGTAGCACAAGACCTGTCGCCTTTGCCGCCCCCGTAGAGGAGGGCACGATGTTGACCGCTGCCGCCCTAGCCCTTCTCAGGTCCTTGTGGGCAAGATCAAGGAGATTTTGATCATTTGTATAGGCATGAACCGTGGTCATAAGGCCCTTGCGAATTCCAAACGAGTCGTCCAGGACCTTCATCATTGGCACGAAACAGTTGGTCGTACATGATGCGTTGGAAACTATCCTGTGCTTCACCGGGTCGTAAGTGTCGTCATTTACACCCACAACGAACGTCTCGTCAACATTTGTTGCCGGCGCAGAAATAATAACCTTTTTCGCTCCGGCCTCAAGGTGTGCCTCAGCGGCTTTTCCATCGGTGAAGATGCCTGTCGATTCAATTACAATGTCCACTCCAAGCTCTTTCCAAGGCAGCAACTTTGGATCGCGTTCTGCGAAAACACGCAGCAACTCAGTACCGATCTGGATTCCCTCATCGGTCGCCTGTACCGGAACACCGAGTCGACCGTGAGTCGAGTCGTAAGCAAGAAGATGTGCATTTGTGGCAGCCGAAGTCAGGTCGTTGACCGCAACAATCTCGATATCTGCAGCCATAGCCTTGACTGCTCTGTAAAAGTTCCGTCCAATGCGTCCAAACCCGTTAACACCGACCTTCAGGGTCATATATCCTCCAAAGTAACAGATCCATTCCCAATGCTGCTAACAAAGCCCCAAAAACACTCTCGCGTCTTAATCTCGCTAAAGCCTACATCAATTGTTCAAATCCCGATCATTTCCACAATGGCAACGACTTCAATCAAACGCACCGTATCTTTCGAGCGCGTCTGCCAGCAATTCGGGGTCGTGTAGGCCACCAGTATTGTCCGCCAAATGGCATATGACAAGCTGACCCCCAAATGAGTGGCACAACTCCTCAGCATCTCCAAGTTCCATGTATTCATTATCGGCTAAAATAAGATCAGGCTCAAACCCATGCCTTAGTAGAGCACGAATATGATCGGAAATGTCCAAACCAACCGTCTCAAGCTTCTGTTGCCTGAGATTTACCACATAGATTTTCTTCGCGGAACTTAGCCTTATTGCCTCTCTTATTGCCGGTATGCACAGCACTGCCAGAACTGAGGTGAACAGAGAACCAGGTCCCGCAATAATCGTCTTTGCCCCGTCGATAGCGCGAATGACGGGTTCTGGGACAGATGGACTTTCGGGAATCGTGTAGACGGAGTCAATCCCTTCGGTATGCATTACATTCACTTGGCCTTCGACCCGGCCGAGACCAACCTTGGCACCCAGTATGACCGGCCTTGCAGAGGACGGATACAACGAACCCTTTACGCCAATGAGCTGCTGCGCTAACTGAATCGCCCTGCTGAAGTCTCCTGTAACCTCTGTCAGACCGGCGATGATAAGGTTTCCGAGGCTATGACCTGCAAGTTCGCCGCCTACAAAACGGTAATCGAAGACAGAGGTCCAGATTGACTCGGTTCCCGCCAGTGCCACAAGGCACTTTCGGACATCGCCAGGGGGTTCAAGACCGAATGCCTCCCTAAGTCTTCCGCTTGAACCTCCGTCATCGGCGACCGAAACCACGCCAATAGGGCACCTGTCGCTCAGAACGAGCGCCCGAAGCGAGGAAGCAAGGCCGTGCCCACCACCAAGAGCCACCACTAAATTCTTGTTCGCCGGCAATGACATGATTACCTCGAAATATCCCTGTGATTGACTCTTGGCTCAAATCCCCGCTTTCGAAATACCGAGAGCAGCTCCTCGGCCATTACAACCGACCGATGCTTCCCGCCGGTACACCCGATGGCAACGTTCAAATAGGATTTACCCTCTCTCTCGAAGGCTGGTAAGAGGAACTCGAACAGATCATCGAGCTTTTTCAGGAATTCGATTGACTCGTTTTGTGAGAGCACATAGTCTCGAACAGCCTTCTTCAGCCCCGTATGAGGCCTGAGTTCTGGAATCCAATGCGGATTAGGCAGAAATCGCACATCAAATATGAGATCGACATCTCTTGGAATTCCATATTTGTATCCAAAAGAAACCACCGAAATCCTCATGATCGGATCGAGTTCCGCGGATTCGAAGAGGCCGACTATCTTGTCCCGCAACTCATGCACATTCAGATCCGAGGTGTCGATAACCACATTCGCACGGTCCTTTAATGACGCAAGCATCTCCCTTTCACGCCTGATGTCTTCCTCAAGTCCTGCTCCCCCCAACGGGTGTCTCCGGCGCGTACCCTCATAGCGCTGGATAAGTACTTCATCGGAAGCGTCCAAAAACAGTACGGTCACACGGGCGTCTGAGGCTATCAGTGCTTCCATCTCAGGCTCCAGTTCGGCGACGAAATCAGACCCTCCTCTGCCGATCACCAGAACCACCCTCTCCGTCTCTGATCCGGGCCGGTTAACCAACTCTGAGACTTTGGAAATAAGGGCAGGTGGCATGTTGTCGATGACAAACCAATTAAGGTCTTCAAAAACTGCGGCCGCATTGGACCTTCCCGCGCCGCTCATACCAGCTACAATCACAAACTCACTCATTTGATCACCCCCCAAAATGAAAATAACGCTTCTTCAGGAAAGCTGTGCTTAGCCTCCGGACTGGATCTTCTTTAGTCTCAAAAACAGCAATCTGGGAATTGACGCGGCATCATAATACTCCGGCGCCTTGTCCAGAAACCCTTTTGGTGGTGGAGGCTCCTCGATGTGGGTCAGCAACAGTGAATTATCGGAAAGTGTATTGAGATATGTATTCAATGGGCGGTGAATGAAGGGAATGTAGATGTCCTTCTCCACCTCCTCTACGCTGCGCTCTTCCTCCAGATACTTACCTATTCGCCAGTACTGTTCACCGATTATCTGATCATCGATCCACCCGGAGTTGGGCGTTTGCAAAAGAGGATGATTCAGAAAGAACAGGAAACTACCATTGTGCTGGAGGACCCTTGACACCTCCGAAATGGCCCGTGTCAGATCGGCTATGTGCTCGAACACAAGGCAGGCTATCACAGTATCAAAGGACCCATCAGCAAATGGCAAAGTGGCCGCCTCAGCCTTAAGATAGCTAATCCTTGGTGCCCTGTTCCTCGCCTCGGAAATTTGTTCCCAGGTTGGATCGATTCCGACAACACTCTCGACACCCGCCACCGTCAGAGCCAGTCTGGACAGCTGACCTTCCCCGGTGCCGACATCGAGAACTGAACGTGAACCCGCAAGCTGCTTGAGAAGCATGGGGATGATTTGCTCCTCATACTCTGGATCAGCCCCTCTGGTAAAGCCGTCCTGCCACCACCTGGCATTGTTTTCCCATAACTCTGAGGCGATCTCATCGAATTCGTCGCCTAGAGGTGAACTTAGATCTTGATCCATCATCTCAAAGGCTAAACGGCTTTCGAGTCAACCTTGCTTCTGAGGGCTGTGAAGAGAACGGAATAGATTACGCGAGACTTCCTTTGGCAGCCATCCAAGACCTTCCAGCTCCTCTAGCGAAGCCTCCTTAAGCTTCTTAACACTTCCAAACTGCTTGAGAAGCTTCCTAATCCTCGCAGGACCCATTCCCTCTACCGATTCCAATACCGACATCGTCATCTGCTGACCACGCAGACTGCGATGGTAGGAAATGGCAAAGCGGTGCGCCTCGTCGCGCAACTGCTGCAGTAGATATAATGCGTCTGAACCCCGCGAAATCCGGATGGGATCAGATCTACCGGGGACAAAGACCTCTTCAAATTGTTTGGCAAGAGAAATCAAGGCGATTTCGCCTTCGTAGCCCGACTCCACCAAGGCCTTTTCAGCCATTGACAGCTGACCCTTACCCCCGTCCACCACAACTAAAGACGGTGGATAGGAGAACCTCCGTGCCACTCCAACATCGTCGCTGCCTGGATCACCCTTTACAAGGTGGCTAAAGCGTCTACTCAGCACCTCATAAGTTGCTGCGTAGTCGTCATTATGGCCCACGTTGACCTTAAATCGCCGATAGTCATGCTTCTTCAGTATGCCATCCTCCATGACCACCATGGAACCGACGTAGTGGCTACCCTGAAGGTGGCTCATGTCGTAGCATTCGATTCGCAGCAAGGCTACCGACAGATTGAGCTCGTCTGCGAGTGAGCGGAGGGCCTTTGCCCTTGCGCTGTAATCCGTCGCCCGCGACATCCGGTGCCTCTTGAATTCAACGCTTGCGTTATTCTCAACCGTCTCAAGAAGTGAGCGCTTTTCTCCCCTTGAGGCCACTTTAATGTGAACGGGGGCGCCTCTCAGCCCTCCGATCCACTCCTCCAACACCGCCGCATCCGGCGGAAGAACTTGGACGATCACCTCCAGGGGAATGTCCAAGGGGGTCTCAGAATAATACTGTTCCAGCACCTGGCCCACCAGTGATCCACTGTCAAGGTCCTCCACTTTATCGATAATCAACCCCTTGCGCCCCACCACACGACCTTTCCTGACGAAAAACACCTGTACAACAGCTTCAATTTCATCCTGAAAAAGTCCGAACACGTCAGCATTGAATGATTCGCCAGCAACCATCTGCTGCTTCTCAATTGCCTTTTCTATTAGATCCAATCTGTCCCGGAGCCGGGCAGCTTGCTCGAAGTTAAGCTCTGCCGCGGCTTGGGACATCTCTTCGCGGGTTCTTGCAACGAACTCTTTGACGTCCCCTTTCAGGAATCGACCCATGTCTGAGACAAGCGAACGATAGCGTTCTGCCGACACCGCACCAACACAAGGCCCGCTGCACCTCTCGATATGAAAAAGCAGGCAAGGTCTTCCCAACCTTTGATGCTTCGTGAACTGGGAATCAGGACACGTCCGTATTGGAAACGTCCGGAGAATGAGGTCCAGGGTCTCCCGGATTGCAGCCGGATGAGGGTAAGGACCATAGTACCGAGCCCCTCTTTTACGCTGGCCCCTCATGATTCCCGCGCGGGGCCAAGAGTGATCGGTGGTAATGGCCAAGAACGGATAGCTCTTGTCATCCCTCAGCCTGACATTGAATCTTGGACGAAATCTCTGAATCAGATTGTGCTCAAGAATCAGCGCCTCCACCTCGTTTTTAACCACAATCCACTCGACTGATTCGGCCTCAGCCACCATTGCCGCAGTACGAGGGTGAAGGTTGGGGACCGGTTGAAAATAACTGGCCAGGCGATTGCGCAATGAACTCGCCTTGCCGACATAGATGACCCGACCATCATGGTCCTTGAACTGGTACGAACCGGGTTCATTCGGTATTTGTGAGGGGACTATCCGTTCTATCACCAAGAGCTCCGTTAAGGGGACGACCTTTGTGAGCCACTCTCCTCAAGGACCTTCTTCAAAAATATACCGGTATAGCTGTTCACTGCATGCGAAACGGCCTCCGGGGTGCCAGTGGCGACAACCAAGCCTCCTTTGTCGCCACCCTCTGGCCCCAAGTCGATAACGTAATCCGCCGTCTTTATGACATCAAGATTGTGCTCGATCACCAGGACCGTGTTACCGGTTTCCACCAGCTTCCCTAAAACCGTTAGAAGTTTGCGTATATCTTCGAAATGAAGGCCTGTCGTGGGTTCATCCAGAATGTACATTGTGTGTCCGGTTGGTCTTTTGGCAAGCTCCGAGGCAAGCTTTACACGCTGAGCCTCGCCACCGGAGAGCGTTGGTGCAGGTTGACCTAGGCGCACATACCCGAGGCCCACCTCAACCAGAGTGGTCAAATACCGCAATATCGAATTTTGATTGGCGAAAAACTCCAGCGCCTCCTCTGCTGACATATTCAGAACCTCGGAGATGTTCTTTCCCTTGAACGTGACATCGAGAGTGTCCCTGTTGTAACGGGATCCTTTGCACTGCTCGCACGGAACGTAAACATCGGGAAGAAAGTTCATTTCAATTTTCAGCGTTCCGTCACCTGAACATCCCTCACAACGGCCACCCTTGACGTTGAACGAGAACCGCCCAGGCTGATAACCTCTTACCTTCGCCTCCTGAGTCTGGGCAAACAGACGCCTAACGTGATCAAACACCCCGGTATACGTCGCAGCGTTTGATCTGGGAGTTCGGCCGATTGGCGACTGGTCTATTGCCACCACTTTGTCCACCTTCTCCACCCCTAGAATCTCGTCATGCAGACCAGGTACCAACTTAGAGCCATACACCGATTTCATGAGTGACTTCAAAACGATCTCGTTGACCAGTGAAGACTTCCCGGATCCAGACACGCCTGTCACTGCGACGAAAGCCCCCAGGGGGAGCGCAATGTCAATCCCCTTGAGATTGTTCTGACGTGCGTTCTTTATTACCAGCTCACCTGAGGCAAGCTCCCGCCTCTTCTTAGGGACCGGGATGAACTTTTTCCCACCCAGGTAGGCCCCGCTTATGGAGCGAGGTTCGTTTATTAGGTCTTCAACCGTTCCACAGGCAACTACTTCACCGCCGTGTTCGCCAGCCCCGGGTCCAATATCAATGACATAGTCGGCGGCCCTGATCGTCTCCTCGTCGTGCTCCACCACAATAACGGTATTGTCCAGCTGCTTCAGCTTCCTAAGAGTCTCGATCAACCGGTGGTTATCCCGCTGATGCAGTCCTATGGAAGGTTCGTCGAGCACATAGAGAACCCCGGTTAGCCCTGAACCTATCTGTGAAGCCAGACGAATTCTTTGCGCCTCGCCCCCCGACAACGTCCCTGCGGCGCGTGCAAGGGTCAGATAGTCCAGACCTACATCCAATAAGAAGTCCAGACGGGCCAAGATCTCTCTGAGCACAGGAGCAGCAATGAGCTTATCCCGCTCCCCGAGGGTGAGCCTTCCCAGAGATTCGCGGGTGCCCCTTATGGAAAGTGAACAAAGCTGATATATATTGAGGTCCCCAATGGTCACAGCAAGAAATTCCGGCTTCAGCCTTGCACCCTCGCAACTATGACAAGGGGCTTGCCTCATGTAACCTTCAACGGCCTCTCTCTGATAGTCACTTTCGGCTTCGGAATGCCTCCTCTGAAGATACTGAACCACACCCTCATAATTGAAATTGATCTTGCGACTAGAACCAAAACGGTTGGTATACCTCACAGTGATCGGACCGCCGGAATGCCCGTAAAGAATCAGCTTTTGCACCTCTTCAGGGAGATCCTTCCAGGGGACATTCAGTGAGAATCCGTACTGCTCCGCCAGAGCGGCCACCAGACGCCTAAAGTAATTCGATCTGGCAGAGGCCCACGGCGCGATCGCATCTTGGATGAGGGCAAGGTTTACATTGGGGATTACGAGTTCCGGATCCACTTCGAACTTCGTCCCGAGTCCAAGACAACTCTGACAGGCACCAAATGGCGAGTTGAATGAGAAGTTCCTTGGCTCTAGCTCATCAAATGAAATGCCGCAACGCACACACGCCAGATGCTCCGAAAAGCTTGCCACTTCATCTTCAGCTCTTTCTCCGGACTTGTGGATGAGAATATCAACTACACCCTCTGCAATTCCAAGAGCTGCCTCTACTGAGTCAGTCAGTCTCCTCTCTATGCCTTCCCGCCGGACGAGCCGATCGATGACCACTTCAACGGTGTGAGATTCGTATCGACCGAGTTCAATGTGCTCCCTTGCGGACAACTCATAATTCATGCCATCTATCCGGACTCTGGCATAACCCTTTCTCGAAAGATCATCCAACAGGCTCTGATACTCCCCCTTGCGTCCTCTTACCACCGGCGCAAGAACGCTGAACCGTGTGCCCTCGGGAAGCTCCAAGACGATATCGACAATTTGAGAGGGGCTCTGTCTTGCAACGGGGTCGCCGCAGTTCGGACAGTGTGGCTGACCTATCCTTGCGTAAAGGAGCCTCAGATAGTCGTAGATTTCGGTTATCGTACCGACAGTTGATCGAGGGTTGTGTGAAGACGACTTTTGATCGATTGAGATCGCAGGCGAGAGTCCTTCGATGAAATCAACATCTGGTTTGTCCATCTGGCCCAGGAACTGCCTCGCATAGGCCGAAAGGGACTCCACGTAACGCCGCTGGCCCTCAGCAAAGATGGTATCGAAAGCCAATGATGATTTTCCAGAACCGGACAGGCCCGTAATGACCACAAAACTGTTGCGCGGCATCTCCACCGAGATGTCTTTCAGATTGTGCTCCCGTGCCCCTTTTACGATCAATTTGTCTGACACAATACTTTAAGGCTACCCGTCATAGTAGAAAGACTTCCGCCAGAAAGATCCAGTTTCGGCCAGTCTAATTGAAGAGTACACCTGGGTTCAGGATGAGAGCGGGATCCAATGCCTTTTTCAATGTTCTCATCGATTCGATGTCCTGTGGTGAACGGGTTAAAGTCAGGTCGTCAACTTTGGCTCTGCCTATGCCGTGTTCGGCAGATATCGAACCTCCAAAGGAGGCTACCGTGGCAAAGATTTCGTGATCAAGTTCCTCGTTCGACTCTTCGACATTGAGCAAATTCACATGCACATTTCCGTCCCCCAGATGGCCGAAGATGACTGCGCGCACGTTAGGGTATTCGAGCTCCAGCAGTTCCGAGACATACCTCACAAAACTGTCGATACCTCCAATTGGAATCGAAACGTCAAGCTTATGAGGCACTCCAAAGTGATTAATCGCCACAGTATGCTGTTCGCGCCAGAACCAAAGTCCATCTGCCCTCGCGTCGCTGGCCAGAGCGGCATCGAGAACGTCTTCGTGGGACTCAAGGAAAACAGCAACATCCTCAACCTCGATGTCGTCACCTTCAAGTTCGATCAGTAGAGCATATGGGGGAAGCTCCCCCAAAGGCCATTTCTCTGTTCGAAGCCGCTGTACCAGTTCCAATCCGTTCCTGGACATAAATTCAACCGCATCAAGATTGGCGAACTCCCGTCTGGCGGCGCGCATAATACGAATCGCGCCAGAAAGGGTATCCACGGCGATCAACGCCACAGACCGATGGAGGGGTACCGAAATCAGCTTCACCGCCACTGCGGTAATCACTCCCAGTGTACCTTCAGAACCACAGAGAATCGATGACCAGTCGTACCCGCTGTTATCCTTGTGAAGCCCCTCCATCCTTGCGATCAACTGACCATTTCCCAGCACGGTTTCGATGCCCAGCAACTGCTGTCGCGTACCCCCATACCGGATAAGGTGAATGCCTCCTGCGTTGGTGGCCACCATGCCGCCGACGGTTGCGCTCTCCCTTGATGTAATGTCCACGGCAAAACGGAGCCCCACCTCTTTGGCCTTTGTGTTCAATTCGCTAAGCGTCACTCCAGCGCCTAATTTTGCAACTCTCGAATTCACATCGATATCGATTCCTTTGAGGAACTGAGTTGAGAGAACGATTCCTCCTCTAACTGGTGTCCCTCCGCCAACTAGCCCGGTATTTCCCCCTTGGGTAATCAAGGGTGTGTGTGATGCATTCGCGATCTCCACTGCCCGCTGAACCTGCCAGGAATTGACTGGCCTAATGACGCAAAGTGCCTCACCTTTAAATCGGCCCGTCCAATCAGTCAGATATCGGGAAGTTATATCCGGATCCGTGACAACCGAACCGACGCCAAAACTTCTTCGAAGAGCCTCGACTACGTCAGCCACACTCTCACTCTCCTGTCCTCCACCCAAACCGATCAAGACTCGGTTTGGAGATTCAACGCGACATCTGATATTGGCACGGCCCTCGGATCCGCCGCGATGGGCAGGCTAACCGAAAGCAGGACCGACGAATGACTTTAGGCCAAGACGGAAAATGACCATCTCCATAACCATCCTCCATCGCAAAGGGGAGTCCACAAGCTGAGCCTAAACTTCGAAGGACCCAAGCTTGGCTTCGAATGGTCACCGATGCAGGTTTCCGCTATTTGCTCTTCTAGCTCAACAGTCTCCGAAGCAACGCCTTATCAATCTTTCCGACATTAGTAGTTGGCAGTGAATCAACTATCTCAATCTGGTCGGGATACTTGTACTTCGCCACGCCGAAATCCTCCATTGCCTTTCGAACTTCGCCAAGCGTTAAACCCGCAATACCCTCCCGCATTACCACTACCACACAGTTGCGTTCCCCAAGCCTGTCGTCTGGAAGGGCAATCGCCGCCACTTGAGCTACGCATTCAAGCCTATAAAGCAGGTTCTCGATCTCCTCAGCGCTAATCTTCTCTCCCGCCCTATTTATTAAATCCTTGGTTCGCCCTTCGACCACCAAATTCCCGCTTGAATGCCATCGGACAACATCACCGGTCCGGTACCATCCATCTGTGGTGAACGACCTTGCGTTATGTTCAGGAGCCTTAAAATAACCCCTCAGCGTATACGGTCCCCGGGTTAGCAACTGGCCCATCTCGCCATCCGAAACAGGGACATCGCATTCATCCACAATAAGAATCTCGTCTGCTGGACTCATTGGTCTCCCCTGCGTCTCACAAATGACATCTTCTTGGTCGTCAAGGCCTGTGTAGTTGAGCAGGCCCTCAGCCATCCCAAACACCTGTTGCAAGCAGCAGCCCAGAGTCGGACGCACTTTCGCCGCCAGCTCGGGAGCTATACGCGCTCCACCCACCTGAATCACTTTCAGGCTGGACAGATCTCGGCCCGGATTCTGAACTTTCGCGTCAAGCCACCGCTGGGCAACGGCAGGAACGGCGGCAGCAACTGTAACTCTCTCCAATTCAATAAGCTCTAAACAACGCTCAGGCTCTGGACTTTTGGCCAGGACGACACGCCCTCCCGAATATAGCGTTCCCAACAGCCCCGGACAGGCCAATGGAAAATTGTGTGATGCCGGCAAAGCAACCAAATAAACAGTGCTGGCATCAAAGTTGCAGATGTTACTGCTCTGGCGAAAGTTGTAGCCGTAATCGTCGTGTGATCTTGGAATGAGCTTTGGCAGACCCGTTGTGCCTCCTGATAGAAGGAAGACCGCTACAGAATCGGAGGGTGGTTCCCCTTCATCCAACATTTGGCGAGCAACCTCTTCATTGGCGGCCGGACGTATGAGCGAACGCAAATCAATTGAACCGTCGGCGATGCACTCGCCAATTACAAAAACATCTTGAATCGAGGAACACTTCTCGGCCACCTCCCCTGCCATCGACTGATGGTCAAATCCTTTGATCTCATCCGGTACTGCCAGAGCCTTGGCTCCGGAATGCTCAACGAAATAGGTCATCTCGTTCGACCTATGACCCGGCAATGCCATAATTGGAATCACACCGATCCGGGCACAGGCAAATAGCAGGACAATGAACTCCCAGCAGTTTGGAAGCTGGACAACGATACAGTCATTTCGCCCAAGCCCTCTCCGGGATAGCTCTAGCGCAAGGCCATCCGAAAGAACCGCCAGCTCATGATACGTAAGGCGAATATCGCCATCCGTCACTGCCTCATTGTCCTTGTAACGATCGGCAGCTTCCCACAAGTATTGGCCCAAAGTCTTGCCATTCCAGTACCCGAGCTCGCGGTACTGCTTGACCAGCTCCCCAGGCCATGTCACCAATCCATCTGAAATGTCCATAGCGATCGACTCCCTCCTGGAACAACTAAACATCAATTCCGCAACGCACACAAAATCGACCTGCTCCAGGACCATCTCCGCCACAAGAGAATGCGATCCTCCCACCCCGTGGTCTAAGGCTCAGTGCAATAGATGCCGCCTAAGATCACTTCATTTAGTGCATTTTCCGGAAGGACGCCTCGTCAACTTTCCGTATGGACGTCGCTGCCCGCATACACTACATTGCTTCAAATCAAACTCCCGAAAGGACAGAATTTTCAGTGTGGAAAGTTGCAGGAAATGAGACAGCCCTATGGCACTAACACCTGCTGAATTTGGTCGTCTACTTGGGCCATTGATGGAGAGGCACGCATACACGATGGTCTCGCCGGTTGAGCATCTAGGGTGCAATCTCAGACCATGCAACGTTGCAGAGTCACAGTGCCCCTGACCTTCGATCATCACCTGACTCCTCCAAAAAGAACATCCCGGTGGCCGTATTTAGACCGGTGCGCTCTCCGGCTGATTCGTTGAGATCGTCCACTTCTCGAGCCATCATCGGATTGGTCCGTGTGGAGATAATAATGGCGGCCCCTCACGCAACTCAAAGGATCTGGGCTGGCCCTACAAGCTACAGGAGACTCTCCAATTCCCTGAGTCTCTCACGCAGAACCGGTTCGAAGTCATCTGGGACACGCACGAGCTTCGTTCTGGTGGACTTTCCCATCACTAATGACAATTGCGATGAACTTGCCGTCAGCCACTTAGCAAACACTTCGAGTGCGGCAAGGTTGGCCTTGCCTCCTTCCGGCGGGCTGGTGACCATAACAGTGAGTTTTCCGCTTCTCAGCACAACTGCGTTCTTCGATGATCTGGGCAACACCTTTATTTGTATTACCACATTCTCACCTCCGACGAAACACCGACCACGTGCCAGGACCAGCTTCGGAGGAAAGGCCAATGAACTCTCTACCAATAGCCGCAAGAACATCCTCTGGAGATAGGTATATCGGCGTCTGACTGCCACTTGTGCTGATCCACACCAGGTATCCGTCCTTTCTCAAGATCCGGTCCACCTCTTTTGGAAAGAGCAGTGTATTTATACAGAACAGACCGTCCACACTTCCCGATTCCAGGGGCAGATTTGACCCGTCCCCCCGAACGCGAAATCCGTCTGGGGAGGAAGACCTGAAAAGCATTTCAAAGCTGATATCGACACACAGCAGAGAATCAAAGTATTTCGAAAGCAGTGTGGAATACGCACCAGTACCACAGCCCAGCTCAATTCCCAAGCCACCAGGCACTATTCCGCCGCGCTCCAGTGCGTCCATTACCGGCAAGACTCGTGAGTCGAAATCCTTGTCCCTCCAGGTTTCGGCCATCTCGTCGAAGAGCTTCACGACCTTTGCCGCCCGTTCAGGAGTCCATCCACTAGATTCAAACGCAACCTGCTGAGTGACCTTACGCATCGGATGTTCCGCGTTTACGCTTCCATCTTTAACCTGGCCCTCGTCAAGACGATCAAGATATGTTATTTCAAAATCCACTTGTCCCCCTTGTCAACTCCCTGAAAGCCCACTAGCCCTTGGCGTCCTTCAGTTGATTCTCCAATTCCTTAATCTCGTCTCTGATTCGGGCAGCATATTCGAACCTGAGGTCTGCAGAGGCTTTATACATCTCCTCCTCAAGAGTCTGAATCAATGAAACTAATTCATCAAGGCCTAGCCCCGATACATCCAACCTGCGATCCCTTTTTGTGGACCTCTTAGAACCGTTTGGCAGGACTGATTTTCCGTCGGGCCTCAACTGATCAAGAATATCCGAAACGGCCTTTCTGATTGTCTGAGGAGATATGCCATGTTCCAGGTTGTAGGCCTCCTGCATGCCTCTACGTCTCTCTGTTTCCGAAATGGCCTTTTGCATCGACTTGGTCACATTATCCGCATAAAGGATAACGAAACCGCCAACATTTCTTGCGGCCCTGCCGATCGTCTGAATCAAGGAAGTTTCCGATCTCAAGAAACCTTCTTTGTCGGCATCAAGTATCGCGACAAGCGATACCTCCGGCAGGTCCAAGCCCTCGCGCAGGAGATTGATCCCCACGAGCACGTCAAACTCACCGAGCCGCAAATCCCGAAGAATTTCGATCCGTTCAAGAGTCTCGATGTTCGAGTGGAGATACCGGACTCGCAAACCGAGTTCCACCAGGTACTCCGTGAGATCCTCAGACATTTTCTTGGTCAACGTGGTTATGAGCACGCGCTCTCCAGCAGAAACCCGATCGTTAATCTCCGAAATCAAATCATCGATCTGACCCTTTGTCGGCCTTACCTGCACCTTAGGATCGATCAGACCGGTAGGCCGAATGATCTGCTCAACTATCTGCACTGACTGGGAAATTTCGTAGGGCGATGGAGTGGCCGACATGAAAACTGCCTGATGAATCTTATCGTAGAACTCGTCAAACCTTAGGGGTCGGTTATCAAGAGCGGACGCAAGTCTGAACCCGTGCTCGACCAAGGTCTCCTTGCGGGATCGGTCCCCTGAATACTGACCATGTATCTGCGGCAAAGCCACATGGGATTCGTCAATTACCAGGAGGTAGTCTTTGGGAAAATAGTCGAGAAGGGTAAAGGGGGGCTCTCCCTGTTGACGACCGTCAAGATGCCTCGAATAATTCTCGATTCCATGGCAAAAACCGACTTCGGCCAACATCTCCAGATCGAACTGGGTCCGCATGCTCAGCCTTTGAGCCTCGAGGAGTCTGCCGCTGCCTTCAAGTTCTTTGAGTCGGATCCTCAGCTCTTCGCGAATAGATATTATTGCCGTTCTGATGGTCTCATCGCTGGCGACATAGTGAGTCGCGGGGAAAACCGAAAGTTCCTCCAGATCCCCGAACTGCTCACCAGTAAGAGTGTCGACCTTTACGATCCTCTCGATCTCATCACCGAACATTTCAATCCGGAAAGCCATCTCCTCATATGACGGATGAATCTCGAGAGTGTCGCCGCGAACCCTGAACTTTCCTCGCACAAGGTTCATGTCATTTCGCTCGTACTGCATGTCGACCAGCTTGCGCAGGACCTCGCGCAAATTATAACTTGCACCCACACGGAAAAATTGGAGCTTGTCCATATATTCCAATGGAGATCCCAGACCGTAGATGCAAGAGACGGAGGCCACGACAATCACGTCGCGCCGCGTCAAAAGCGCTGACGTAGCCGAATGCCGAAGGCGGTCGATCTCGTCGTTCACGGTCGCGTCCTTCTCTATGAAGGTGTCCGAACTCGGTATATAGGCCTCAGGCTGGTAGTAATCGTAATATGAGACGAAGTACTCAACCCTATTGCTCGGAAAGAAGTCCCGAAACTCCGAAGCCAATTGTGCCGCCAAGGACTTGTTGGGCGCAATTACAAGCGTGGGCTTCTGTACAGCCTCGATCGTCCAGGCAATCGTAGCGCTCTTGCCGGAGCCCGTAATACCCAGTAGCGTCTGGAACCTGTTACCTTTCCTGATCCCCTCGGACAGCTTGGCAATAGCCTGGGGCTGGTCTCCAGACGGCTGATACGGGGCAATGACTTCGAACCTACTCACATAACCACTTTAAAGCCAGCGGTCAAAACATCGCCTTCAATTGGTTCCATAACTGGATTACCTGGCTATCCAGCATCTCCGAGGTTGAAGAGTTGTCGATCACAAAGTCAGCTCCGGACAACCTCGCATCCCGGGTCGCCTGCCTGACCATGCGTTCCCGCACTTCACCCTCTGTCATATCGCGTGACGCGACCACCCTCTGGACCGCAATTTCTTCTGGAAGGTCCACCACAACGACTTTGCTAAAACCGTACCGCTGGACAGCGTTGGTTTCAAAGAGCAAAGGAATCACAACGATTACCGGAGTGCTTCCTTTGCCCATACATAACACAACTCTCCTTTTAATCTCCTCTTCGATAAGAGGATGGAGTATGCCGTTGAGGTCATTCAGCGCAGCCGGATCCGAAAACACAGTGCCAGCAAGTCCCGCCCTATCCAAAGAGCCATCACTAGCCAGCACTGCGCCGCCAAAACGTTCCACCACCATGTCCAAACCCTTGGTGCCGGGCATCACCACGTCACGGGCAACCATATCGGAGTCAATTACACAAGCACCCAGCTCTGCCAGTTTGGCAGATACCGTACTCTTGCCAGATCCGATGCCACCGGTCAGACCAATGAGCGGAAAGGAAGCGGTCTTACTCATCTCCCGATTCGGATGACTCGCCATCGCTAGCTTCAGCACCTTCAGCTACCCCCGAAGCCTCAGCCTCATCCTCAGGACGGGCCTGAGCTGCCGGTACTTCCAATCCGTGCTCGGCAACGTACTCTGCCCAAGCGGCCTGGGCTTCAGTCTCGGGAGTGAAGTCCAAAGAATAGTCGATCTGGCCGATGTAGTTTCCTTCGTCATCGTAGGCGTGCTCACCAAAGGCTTCACGGTATTCTGCAGCCACCTCACCACCTTCAGCTGCCTGCTTGATCGAGAGGGAAATGCGCCTTCTCTGGAGGTCAATATCGATGATCTTCACCCACAGCTCCTCGCCGGGCTGAACAACCTGCTCCGGAAGGTCAACATGGTGGGCTGCCATCTCTGAAATATGGACGAGCCCCTCGATTCCCTCACCTACCTGTATGAATGCACCAAACGGCACAAGCTTGGTGACTCTTCCGTAAACAAGCTCGCCAACCTTGTGTGCATTGGCAAATTCCTGCCACGGATCACTCTGCGTGGCCTTTAGAGAGAGTGATATCCGCTCCTTGTCAAGATCGACGTCCAAAACGAGGACTTGAATCTCGTCACCAACCTGAACTACAGATGAGGGGTGATCCACGTGCTTCCAGGAGAGTTCCGAGACGTGCACCAACCCGTCCATGCCGCCAAGATCCACGAATACACCGAAGTTCACAACCGAGGAGACGACTCCACGGCGAACCTCTCCAGGCTTTAGGTTCTCGAGGAACTCCTCACGCTGCTCCTTTTGGGTCTCCTCCAGCCATGACCTGCGTGAAAGGACAACGTTATTACGGTTCTTATCCAGTTCAATGATCTTCGCCTCCACCATCTTTCCAACGTACGGCTGAAGATCCCTGACTCTGCGAAGCTCGACCAGGGATGCCGGGAGGAACCCGCGAAGACCGATGTCGACGATCAAACCACCCTTTACCACTTCAATTACAGGTCCCTTTACGACCCCATTCGCATTCTTGATTGCCTCAATCGTTCCCCAGGCACGCTCGTATTGCGCCCTCTTCTTCGAAAGAATGAGACGACCCTCCTTGTCTTCCTTTTGGAGTACAAGCGCCTCAATCTCTTCGCCTAGCTGAACGACTTCAAAGGGGTCTATGTCGTGGCGGATGGACAGCTCACGTGCAGGTATAACCCCCTCGGACTTAAAACCAATGTCCAAAAGCACTTCGTCCTTATCAACTTTCACCACCTTGCCGAAAACAAGATCGCCATCTTCAAATTCGACGATTGTGCCAGCAATCGCATCATCCAGCGAAGCGTCTCCGAGATCATCAAACACGATGACCCGTAGTGTGTACTCCCCTTCCAGGATCGCCTCGCCCGCCGAGGAAATTCCATCGTTATCAGGGGTGTTAGTAGTATCGGACATTTAGTTAGGTCGCTTTCTTTTCTTACAATCTTGCCTGAGCCCAAACTGAAGCTCAAGTTCTTGCCAGATCAGCCAACAATTTAGGCCAAATCTAACAATGTAGATTTCAAATACACTAGCGACAATTATTCCCACTTGATGCAACAATCCAGGATCATTTGCCCGGGCGGACTATGAATTCGGCTATTTTGCGTCTGCCCAGCTAGTTCCGCTGTAAACATTCACCTCAAGAGGCACCGAGAGCTCCACAGCACCTTCGAGAACCCGCTTCACCAAGACCTCGATTTCGTTGACCTCGTTCACGCCGCACTCCACCAAAACCTCATCGTGAACCTGCAGAACTATCTCGCCGTCGAACGATAAGAGCTCCTTGTCGAGTTTGACCAACGCGATTTTAAAGATATCAGCCGCCAATCCCTGGATTCCGGCATTCATTGCTTGACGCTCCGCCGCCTCCCTGAGACGAAAATTGTGTGACGACAGCTCCGGCAATGGTCTGATGCGTCCGAACTCAGTTGTCGTAAACCCGTCTCTCCTGGCCTTATCGACCGTCTGCTTCATGTAACTGCTCACCTCGGGAAAGGCGGCGAAAAAGGCCTTTAGAATCTCATCCGCCTCGGGAACCGATATTCCAAGCCGTTGAGATAGTCCGTAAGCCTCCATGCCGTATGCGAGACCATAGGCCACCATCTTCGCTTTATTCCGCTGCGACGGGGTCACCTCGGCCAGCGGCACGCCGAAGGTGTAGCTGGCAGTCTGTCGGTGGATATCAATGCCATTGGCAAAGGCTTCTACTAAACCTGGGTCCTTGGAGAGGTGTGCGATCACCCTCAGCTCTATTTGGGAGTAGTCAGCAATAACAAGTCTTCTGCCTTGCGGCGCTATGAAGGCGTTGCGGAATCGCCTGCCATCCTCTGTTCTTATGGGAATGTTGTGCAGATTCGGATGGTCCGATGAAAGTCTCCCGGTTCTGGCCACCGTCTGCGAGAAACTGGCATGAATTCGCCCGTCCGGCGCTATCTCTGCTATTAGCCCTTCCCCATAGGTCGAACGCAGCTTCTCGACCTCCCGGTATCTCATAATCTTCTCAACAATCGGATGCATCCCCACAAGACGCTCAAGACTTCTGGCATCAGTTGAGTAGCCAGTTTTGGTCCGCTTTAGCGGGGGAAGGGCGAGCTTTTCGAACAAGACCTTTCCAAGCTGCTGGGTGGAATTCACGTTGAATGGCTGTCCTGCTATCTCTTGGATCTCATTCTGAAGATCGAATGCCTCCGTGGCAAATTCACGCTGCAGCCGCGACAAATACCCTTTATCAACCAATATTCCCAATGCTTCCATTTTGGCCAGCACGGTAATCAGCGGCCTCTCTATGTCTGCATAGAGATCATCCAGGGAACGGCGGGCCAGCGCCTCGCCGATTATGGAGACAGTCTGCACTCCCGCATCGACCCGACCGGCCAGAATCGCTTCCTCCCGGTCCTGCTCTAAACCGAGCGATAACACGCCATTTACCGACTCGGATCCAAATCCACTGAATGAGCTACCCAACCATTCTGCGGCGAGGGAGTCCAGATCATATCCAGATGCGGATGGATCTAGCAGATAGCCCGCAACTGCCCCGTCGATTCCAACCGAAAAGAGAATATGGAAGGTTGAGTACAAGTACCTCAGGAGCTCCTTCAGGCCGACTCCGTCAACCGAGGAACAATGCCGCGAAATGGATTCGAATATCTGCTTGGCGGCTCCTGGTGCAGACATGACAACTGGCGGAACGACTAGCATCGTTGAGCCATTGAATGCACTGCTCTCTGCCAACGCTATTGTGGCTGGCTCAGAACGTCCGGGAACGCCGATCCAGAGGACCTCCAAATAGACCGCGCGCTTATCATCCGGCCGTGACTCCACAAACGCGACTGCTTCAACTGGACTCATCACGGATAAGACCGACCGCTTTTGATCAGGCTCATGGACAGGCCTGCCAGAATTGGCAATACGCGAACCAAAAACCGCCAACGTGCGATCCCAGGTCTTGCGCAATTCCAGAAACCGGAACAACTCCTCTGTCGGCCTGGGATTCCAGGGACCCAACTCCAGTTCGTCCAGGGTAATTTCCAACGGGACATCTCGGACGAGCAAAGTCAACTTGACGTTGAGCGCCAACTGGTCACGATGATCAGCGAGAGCTGACTTCAATTTTGGGGATAACGAGTCAAGGTGCATCAAGACCTCTTCGAGCGAACCAAACTCGTTTATCAGCTTTGCCGCAGTCTTCTCCCCAACTCCAGGGATTCCAGGAATGTTGTCGGAAGGGTCTCCGCGCAACGCCGCAAGCTCCGGATACAACTCCGGCCGGACCCCCATCCTCTTCTCGACACCATCCTCGTCCAGCAACTCGTAATCGCTTACGCCGCGACGGTTGTAAAGAACCTTCACATACGGATCCGAAACCAGCTGAAAGCTGTCGCGGTCGCCAGTCACCACTACCGTGGGCAGACGATTCGCCTTGGCAATCTCAGCAATAGTGGCAATGACGTCGTCCGCCTCGTATCCAGGAGCCTCGACAATCGGGATTCCAAGACTCTCAACCACGTGTCCAATTAGTGACAGCTGAGGTATTAACGACTCCGGCGCCTTTTTCCTCGTCCCTTTGTATTGTGGGGACAATTTGTCCCTAAAAGTGGGATCAGGGTGATCAAATGCGACCACGATGTGCGTCGGTTGTTGATCCTTCACTAGATTGAGCAGCATCGTTGTGAACCCATGAATCGCGTTAGTGTACTGACCGGAGGACGTAATCAGGGTTTCCGGCAGTGCAAAGAATGCCCGGAATGCAAGAGAGAAACCATCCAAAACTAAAAGCTTCGCCACGCATGCTATGTTACGCGCTTGGAAACCTTATCGAGACGCCGCCGAACAACCCGAAATTGACGGTATCAAAGCGGGCTGCCTAAGCCAGGATCGCTCATCAAGAACCCCTGTAGTCACTACTTCTTCGGGCTCAGTTCGCCTAATATTATCTTCTGAGCGACCTCGGCCATCGCAATTCTCGAGTCCATAGCGGTCTTTTGGATATATCCAAACG